>WRMC01000007.1 GCA_009777335.1 Treponema sp.
GGGGGGGGGGGGGGGGGTGAGGGGTAGAGCCATTTCCTCCACAAGCTGGGAGCAAAAATCCGCAGATAATCGTTAATGCAAAAATTGCTAAAGCCGATCTTTTCATGACACGTTTCTCCTTATTTTAGTTAGAATGTGATGTGATACTAGCCGATTCTATAATACATGTCCAGAGTGTCTTAAATGAAAAGATTCATTTTAGGATATTTTATGTATCTCAAAATCAAAGACTAAGACCTCAATCGCAGTTCACCGCTGGACAAAAACATACCAAATCAATCGAACACCCACCAAGTCCCCTCTCGCTGGCCAGCAAACAATCCCTGTCGGCTCCAGCTGCAGCGAACTCCTTCATCTATATATCAAATATATGGCGTATTTGTGCTGCAGAAATCGCTGCCAGGAATTTTTGCAGCACCAGCGTTGAGAGATACGGGTGGTTCGATAGAAGATGATCATCGAGAACCACTTGTAAAGTTTAGTCGATATCATACCATCATTATCCCTATTAGGGTGGGAGAAGAAAGCCGCTGTATATAGATCCCAGGAGAGGTGTAGTCGGCTAGCCCGGGATATATAACACCTTTGTCCGCCTCGCCTAGGGTGTCTGTCACCTTTGTCTGGGATATGTCATCACTCTTCCCCACCTACATTGATTGGAGGATAGATTATTTAAAGGCTCTTCTCAATCTAATAACTCATTGCTTGCTCAGCTGGAGCAAAAAATGGTCCCTGCGGCGATTTCGGCCTGGCCACACAACATAATTAAAAATTAAAATGTAAACCATATATGCATTGATTGTTTTACAAGTTGTGTGGCCTGGACGCTGGAGCCGCGGGGGCCATGTTTTTGTCCAGCGGTGAAGGGATAATGAGGTCTTAGTTTTGAGCTAGTTATGGCGAGATCAAACCTACCCTTCATTCTTCCAACACCCTATCCATAGCTACCTTCGCGGCCTTCACAGCTTCTTCAAAGGGCAGCTTATTGAGTTCCTCGTTAAAGGGTTCTACAAAGACGGGCCCCTGGTAGTCCAGACTCCGGAGGCCCCGGATAAAGTCGGTGGTGTGCAGAACTCCGGTGGCTCCGGGGAGTTCCCTTTTATGGTTGGGCTGTTCGTCCCGGGATAGACCCAGGGGAGCGTCGCTGAGGTGGGCTACGATAATCTTCTGGCTCTGGGGGATTCCCTCGAAGTCCTTGAAGGTCTGACCTGCCATATCCCAATGGAAGAGATCCAGCAGGTGGCCCAGGTTGGGTTCATCCACCGCATCGATGAGTTCCACCAGGCCTTTTAGATCATGGATAAACTCATGGGGGACCCCCTGCCGCAAGATGGGGGGGCCAAGGAATTCGAGGCCCAGTTTGATTCCCCAATCGCCGAGGATCCGGCAGATGATCTTGAGCCGCTCCTTGTACTGCCGAAAGTTGGCCGGGTAATCGAGGGTATCGCTATGGGGTAAAATATACGCGGTGCAGCGGCCAGCCCCCAGGGCTTGAGCAAACTGGCAGTAGCGGCCCAGGCAGGCGATATGGGAATCAAAATTCTCCTTGTCGAGCCGGAACTCTACCGGCAGGGCGAAGCTCATGGGGGCCAGATCGTAGCGGGCCAGAAGGTCAGTCAGCTCCATGGGCTCCATACTGCGTTCTTCCTGGATGATGTCAAAGCCCACTCCCCGATACCCATGGGCGGCCGCCAGGGGGCAATCATCCTTGAGAGTTCTGTTTTTAAACCAGAGCAGTTCCGATGAAAGAGCCTTATACATGGATCTGTCCCTCCTTTTTCGCTTGTCTTTCCTTCGCCCTCTCCGCCCTTATCTCGGCTTTAATCTGGGCCCTAAAGCCCGGGGCGGCAGCCAGGAAGCGGTCATGCTCCTGGGTTGTACTTTGATGCACCGCCACAAGGGAAGTATTTTTTGCCAGGGCCTTAAAGGCTATTTTAACTGCTCGCCAGAGCATCTTAAATGTCCTTTCTCCCAGGCCCCCTTTAATGATGACAGCGGGTTTCCTCTTTCGAAAAAAAATATAATCCACCTCGTGGGGGGGAACCGTCTCTTTGCCCACATCGCTAAAGGGGACATCATCCATGCTGGTATCCAAGCTTTCTGGTCCAAAACGGGTATACTTTACAAATTGCCGGTGGCTCAGGCGTAAAAGATAGTCATACACTTCTTTTTGCGGCCTTTTTTTCAGAGCCCGGCGCAGGTAGGGGAGCTTAGATGAAGAAACCATCCCATTAAACCCTATCTTTTCAAGGTCATCCTGAAAGTCCAGATAGGTTTCTCCTATGCAGAGCCAGTTATAGATACAGCTTTTATCCTTTCCAGCCTCGGCGGCCAGGGCAAGGACATAGCCCCTCATTCTGCGGTACCCCAGATCCTGGTAGAGCTTCAGGGCCTTTATTCTGGCCAGCTCCAGCCCCAGGGAAAGGGTCGACAGCTCAATGTCCCTGATGGCCTTCAAAATCCCCTGATGGAGTTCCCTGGGATCCGCGGCCCGGCGCAGCACGGGCCCCCTGTGTAGGTTCTTTGTTGAGTTCTTCATATCTCCACTGTAGGGGGAAGGGCGGAATATGTCAATACACTTAACGTTAAGACAGATTGAGGGAGTCCTCTTTATCTAGAAGAAAATTCCGTATGGGGAGTTGTTGGTTAGCTGAAGCTAATGTACAAGCACATTCTTTAGTCAGTTTGTTCCTTTTCTTTTAGGAAGGCGATAAACTCTGTGGGAGTCATGCATGGAATGTCGGAGTTTCTGTAATCTTCTTTGTTTCGGGTTATAATATATTCGGCTTTATTCTCACTCGCAGCTATAAATTGTACCGCATCTTCATAATCATTCCATCGAAGAGTAATGGCTTTAGTTATTGTAGTATCAGAAACTGGTACTACAGAGAAAATACTGCTGAGCTTATTTATTTCTTGATATGTATCATCGAGGTTTTTTCCGCTCCGGCGTAGTATGTAGAAAATATTACATATTGATATAGAAGCAATAAGGGCCGTAATTTCTAAAGCTTTTGCTAAATACAATATGATAGTTGAATCTTCATAAAATGGGTCCCTTTTCATGAGTACATCGAGAACAATATTAGTGTCCACTAAAACTCTCATTTGGGGTATAAACCATGTTTTCTTAATAATGCTTCGACAAGGATTTCCTTTCCTGTTTTATTTCTTTGGTCCGGTATAGTTCCTATCAGAGAGTCAACCAATGCGGTATCTACCCCCTCAAGGCATTTGAGCGGTAACTCTAAGGGCATATTGAACGATCCTTCAGTTACACCCACTGTAGCTCCCTTAACGGTAGATGCTTGGGACCCAGTATTTTCTTCAATTGGCTGGACATGGAGTTCTATATTTGCCTTCCCCGCCGGTATCTCTTGGGGAACATCGATAACGAGCTGCCGGTTTTCTGGGATTTCTACGGTCTGCATAATGGTCATGCCATAAATATACCATGAAGGAAGGTAATTTGCAAGAATTGAGGGCTATATACCGCTAAGTGTTAAAGCTTTTTATTAGTGATGCTATACTTTAAAAGAGGTGCCTAGTGGAGAGGTATATCCATTTTGAAAATTTGTCCCTCATGGCGAACCTGGGTATTACTATCCTGGATACTACGGGGCAGACCCTCTTTGAGTCCTCGGTTCATGGGGAGGTCTCCTCATTTCTAAAGGAGCTTCACGGCCTCCTGGATTGTGAAGAGAGCTGCAGGATTTCTTTCCTTTATGGTTCCTACCAGGCCCGGCGTTTTGGGGGGCGGTACATTTTCTTTGCCCCCTCGGGGCTGACCTACTGTGCGGTGCCCCTCCTGGATGAAAAGGGAAAGATGCTGTCGGGGGTGCTGGCGGGGCCCTTTATTATGACCAGCTACGAGGATTTCATTCGTTATGATATTCAGCACCGCTACAGTCTTGGGGCCCCGGAGATAGAGGCCCTCTCCAGGGCAGTCCGGGTGATTCCCTGCATAGGACCCCGGCAGGCCCATGCGGCCTCTGAGCATCTCTACTTTGTGGCGGCTTCTTTTTCTTCCCACACGGGTTTGATTGAATCGGTTCCCTACCAGACCGATGTTTTTGTCTCCGCCTATCCCCTGGAAAAGGAGGATGAGCTTATGTCGGCCATCAGCCGGGGGGACATACACCGGGCCAGTTCGGTCCTGGGGGACATGCTGAAGCAGATGCTCCTCCATTATGGGGGCAGCATAGAGGTCCTGCGATCCCGGGTGGTGGAGCTGATGGTCCTCCTCTCCCGGGCGGCCCTGAAGGGCGGAGCGGACATGAATGCCATCCTGGGGCTCAACTATGACTTCCTCCGGGAGATCGACAGTTTCACTTCGGTCGAAGATATGGTGCTCTGGCTCCACCGGGTGACCAGGGAGTTCACCCAGCATGTCTTCGATTTTTCCGGGGCCAAGCACATGAGTATCATCTACCGGGCGGTGGACTATATCATGAGGAACTATGCGGCCAAGCTTACCCTGAAGGAAATTGCCGAGCACCTCCGCATCAGCCAGCAGTACTTTAGCCGGATCTTCAAGGAAGAGACGGGCCAGACTCCCGGGGACTATATCACCTACCTCCGGATCGAAGAGAGCAAGAAGCTTCTATTAACTTCCATCAATATCGTAGACATCCCCGAACTGGTGGGCTTCGAAGGCCAGAGCTACTTTACGAAGATATTTAAAAAAGAGACTGGCAGTACCCCAGGGCGGTATAGAAGGGATAATCTAGGAAGAGTTTGAATGTGAAGATTGATTACGAGATAATTAAATTTATATAAAATCCAAGACCTCATTATCCCTTCACTGCTGGACAAAAACATGGCCCCCGCGGCTCCAGCGTCCGGGCCACACAACTTGTAAAACAATCAATGCTTATATGGTTTATATATTAATAATTTAAATTATGTTGTGTGGCCAGGCCGAAATCGCCGCAGGGACCATTTTTTGCTCCAGCTGAACAAGCAATGTGCGGTTGGATTGAGAAGAGCCTTCATAATCATCCCTCCAAGGTGGGGTGGGTAAGAAAAGCGATGAAATATGCAGACAAAGGTGACAGTCACCCTGGGCTGAGGTGGGGGTCACCTGGCAAGTGATGTTACACCCCGGATAGCTCTATTCACCCCAAGCCAATTTTTTGGGCTTTATACCACCTTACATTGGCTAAATCTTTATGGTGATATACGATGATCATCTTCTATCGAACCACCCGTATCTTTCAACGCTGGTGCTGCAAAAATTCCCGGCGGTGACATTGGCAGGAGAAGGATGTTATATACTGGAGTATTGGTAAAGGGCTTTCCCTGCCACCGGAACCGCTGGGGATTGTTTGCTGACCAGCGAGAGGAGATATGGTCTGTCTTCGTTTTGAAGTCATATTGTATATAATCCAATTATTTTCCCGATTTAGTGGTGTAAAGTACTAAAAATGATATGATAGTGGAAGAAATTACCTTCCTCTGGGTGTAGAATAAACTTACTCGAACTATCGGTTTAGGGAAGCTCAGAGGATCTGTTATGCGGAGATACCATGGAAGCGAAGATTCAATTTAAGGACAACTGGGAAGAGACCAGGCAGCGCTATGATGCCTGGTTGCAGCAGCAGAAGACTGACCGGCCCCTGATGAATTTGCAAGGCCGGCTGGAGGAACCCCGGGGTCTTATTGCTCCCATGGAGGAGCCGGAGATCACCGACAGGAATGACCGCTACCTCAATGTGGAGAATCGTTTTCCCCGGATGATGAACCGCTACGACCGGACCCTCTTTTTGGCCGAGTCTTATCCTTCGACCTCTGCGGGTTTTGGATCTCCCACCATGGCGGTCTACCTGGGCTCCGAACCCATCTTCGCAGAAAATACCGTCTGGCATACCCATTGGATTAATTCCTACGAAAATCTGGAGCTGGTCTACGACGAGAACCAGAAATACTGGAAGATGCAGGTGGACATGCTTAAGCGTCTTAAGGAGCTCACGGTAGATACGGACATCATTTTGAGCTTCCCCGATATCGTCGAGAACCTGGACATCCTGGCGGCCATGCGGGGGACCACGCCGCTCCTGATGGACCTCTACGATTTTCCCGATGAGGTGAAAAAGGCCCTGAAGCAGATCACCGACCTGTATACGGTCTACTACAATCATATGTATGATATCATTAGGCGGCCCGATGGCAGTTCCTCCTATGGGGCCTACAGTGTATACGGCAGCGGGAAGTCGGCGAAGCTGCAGAGCGATTTTGCGGCCATGATTTCGCCCGAGCATTTTGAGGAGTTCGTCATGCCCTGTCTTCGCCAGCAGTGCGAGGATCTGGACAGCATCGTCTTCCACCTCGATGGGGTGGAGATGATTCCTCACCTGGACATGCTCCTTTCCCTGGACAAGCTGGGGGCCATCCAATGGACCCCCCCGCCGGGGACGGCGGAGATCAAGGCGGCCAACGAAAGGTGGTTCCCCCTCTATAAACGGATTAGGGATGGGGGGAAGGGCCTCTGGTTCAGTCTGGTGGAATACGGGCCCGATGATTGCGTGGCCGCGGCGGACAAGATCATCAAGGAGATAGGCCCTGACTGTCTGTACCTGGCTATGCCTCAGATGGAGGCCAAGCAGGCCGAGGCGGTGCTTATCCATGCGGAGAAGAACTGGAAGTCCTGATCGCCCTGACCCGGTGACTGTTTTTGGGACTACTTAATAGAAGGAAGTGCCATGGAGGAAGATTTTTCCGGAATCTATAATGAGATCTCCGAGTTTCTTCAGACCGGCAATACGGGAGATATCGTCGATGCCGTAGAAAGGGCCCTTTCTTTGGGCGCTTCTCCGGCGGAAATTTTGGAGAAGGGTTTGGTGCAGGGCATGGCCATGATAGGGGACAAACTGCGGAACGGAAAGGTCTATGTCCCCGAGGTCCTCCTGGCCGCCCGGGCCATGAACCGGGCCTCGGAGATTCTCAAGCCGGCCCTGGTGGAGGCGGGGGTCAAAACCCTGGGCACCGCCATCATCTGCACCGTCAAGGGGGATCTTCATGACATTGGGAAAAATCTGGTCCGCATGATGATCGAAGGGAAGGGGATCGAAGTGATCGATCTGGGGGTGGATTGCTCCAGCGAGAAGATTGTCGAGGCCGTCAGGACCTCCAACGCCAAGGTGGTCTGCCTTTCCTCCCTCCTTAATACGACCATGCTGGCTCAGAAAGAAGCCATAGAGGCCCTCAAGGCGGCGGGCCTGAGGGACAAGGTTAAGGTCATGGTGGGGGGGGCCCCGATAACCCAAAAGTTTGCCGACGACATTGGGGCCGACGCCTATACCCCCAATGCGGCCTCTGCGGCGGAAGTCTGCCGGGCCTTTTATACCCCATGAAGATAACAATCTCCGGCTCTTCCCGGGTCTGCGAGGCCGCCGAGGGGGAGACCCTCTTACTGGCCCTGGCCCGGTCGGGACTCATTTTGGCGGCCCCCTGCGGCGGGCGGGGACGCTGCGGCAAGTGCCGGGTCCGCCTCGTGAAGGGCCAGGTCTCGGGCTCGGCCCCCGACCAAGAGGGCTGGGTCCTGGCCTGTACGGCCCAAGCCCTGGGGGATCTGGAGATAGCTCTTCCCGGCCACGCCTTTGAAGCTATCCAGCAGCCGGGGACCGAACTGTCCGGGGCCGATCGAGCGAGAAAGCCCGGCGGGGTAGGGAGGGCCGGGGTGGCCCTGGACATAGGGACCACCACGGTCTCGGCCCGGCTGGTGGACCTGGACCAGGGTGCTCCCATAGATGGGGTCTCGGAGCTCAACGATCAGCGGGTCTTTGGGGCCGACGTGATGAGCCGCATCGCCGCGGCCCGGGAGGGTAAGACGGCGGAGCTCCATGGGCTTATAAACCGCCAGACGAAGCGTATTATAGAAGGATTTTTACAAAAGTGGGGCTTGGCAGCTATAGAGACCCTCTCGGTGAGCGCCAATACCACCATGCTTCATTTTTTCTGCAATGAAGACCCCTCGGGGATGGGGGAGGTGCCCTTCACCCCGGTTTTTTTGGAAGACCGGCTTATGAGCGGGGAGGCCCTGGGCCTTCCGGCGGGTAAGGTGCAGATCCTGCCTTCGATTTCGGCCTTTGTGGGGGGCGACCTCTGCGGGGGCCTGGGGGTCCTGGACATCCTCCAGAGTGAGGGCCCGGTCCTCCTGGTAGATATTGGCACCAATGGGGAGATGGCCCTCTTTAACCAGGGGAGCATCCTCTGCTGCGCCACCGCCGCGGGGCCCGCCTTTGAGGGGGCCGAAATCTCCCAGGGCATGGGGGGCCTGGCCGGTGCCATCAGCGGGGTCCAGTTGATAGACGGGGAGATTTCCCTCACCACCATAGGAGAGGGCCCCCCCAAGGGGATCTGCGGCTCCGGGCTCATCGATGCGGTGGCGGTCCTCTTGCAGAAGGGCCTGGTGGACGAGGCGGGTTACATGGAGGCCGGGTCCTTTGCCCTGAGCCCCGAGGTCTCGATCACCGCCCGGGACATCCGGCAGTTTCAGCTGGCCAAGAGTGCCATCATGTCGGGGATCAAGATCCTCTGCCAGAAGGGGGGCCTTGAGCCCGCTGACATAGGGCATGTTTATATCGCCGGGGGCTTTGGCTTCTTCATCAACAAGAAGAATGCCGTCGGGGCGGGGCTTTTTCCGGCGGAGTTTCTGGGGACCCTCTCGGTATCGGGGAACCTGAGCCTCCAGGGGGCCGAAGAGGCTCTGGGGGATGGGGACTTTGTGTCCCGCTGCCGCCGGATCATCGAGGCTTCCACTGTGATAGACCTCTCTTCTGACCCTGGTTTTATGGAAGAGTTTGCTGAGAACATGCTCTTTAATGTATATTAAAAATATGGTAAAAGTGATAACATTATAACTACTTTGGTGGAGGTCCTTAATGGCAGCAAAACAATTTACAAAAACCGCATACACAAACCTATCTGATTTTATCTATGCCAGGTCCCTCTACCCGGTGAAGCTTAAAAATGGCATGGTCATTGGGGGGGGCACCCTGTACCCGGAGATAAATTTTACCCTTCCCTCCATGCTGATTAAACAAGACACCATGGCAGAGGTGATCCGGAACTACCGGGAGATTACCACCGGGATCTGTGACCGGGCCCGGGACCTTCATGTGGAGGGCTTTGTGGCGGAGATCGAAACCCTGCCTCCCATGACCGAAAACCCCCAGTGGGGCATTGATGTTTGCAAAACCGTGGTGGACATCGTCAAGGACTACGAGGCCAAGTACGGCATTAAGGGAGCGGTGAGGATCACCCCCACGGATATCCGGGAGGGGAATGATCTGGAACATATGTGGCGGGGCCGCCACTGGGACGCCATCATGGAGACCTTTAGGGGCTGTGCCGCCGCGGGGGCCGAACTTTTGGCCATCGAGTCCGTGGGGGGCAAGGAGGTCCACGATGAGGCGGTGATGTACTGTGACATCGCCAAGTCCCTCTTTGCCCTTTCGGTCCTGGGGGCCGCCGACATGGAAAAGCTCTGGACCGAGATCGTCGGCATCGCCGGCAGCACCGGCACCATCGCCTCGGGGGACACGGCCTGCGGCTTCGCCAACACCGCCATGGTTCTGGCGGACCGGAACTATATCCCCAAGGTCTTTGCCGCGGCGGTCCGGGTTATCTCGGCGGTCCGGAGCCTGGTGGCCCTGGAATGCGGAGCCGTGGGGCCCCATAAGGACTGCGGCTATGAGGGGGTCTACATCAAGGCCATCACCGGGACCCCCATCTCTATGGAAGGAAGAAGCGCCGCCTGTGCCCACCTCTCGCCGGTGGGGAACATCGCCATCTGCGCCGCCGACCTCTGGAGTAACGAGTCGGTCCAGAACATCAAGCTTTTGGGGGGCATGGCTCCCACCATCTCCTTTGAGCAGCTGGTCTACGACTGCCGCCTGATGAACGAGGCTACTAAGCGGGGTCCCGAAGCGGCCCTGCTCCTCCGGGATCTCCATGCCGACAGCGACAGTAAGCTGGACCCCCAGGCCTATGTGCTCCGCCCCGATGTGGTCCTTGATATATCCAGGGAGCTGGTACATATTGAAGGGTATTACCCCCGGGCCAAAAAAGCTGCCGCCCTGGCCCTGGGCTCTATTAAGAAGGCCCATGCCGGGGGGGACCTCAAGCTGGACGACAAGGAGCTGAGCTGGCTGGAAAACCTGGGTGAAACGGTGGAAGCTTTACCCGGCGATGTGGGGGCCTTTATCGAGAGCATGGAAGGTGAATGTGAAAAGTTCGATCCGAAAAAATACAACATGTAAATAATACAGGAGGAAGGTATGTCATTAGCAACAATTTCTGAGGTCTTACAAAAGGGCAATTCCAAGGAAGTGGTCCGGCTGGTCGAAGAGTCCCTCGCCGCGGGGGTGAGTGCCCAGGATATCCTGGACCAGGGTCTTTTAAAGGGAATGGGCGAACTGGGAACCCGCTTTAAGAACGGCGAGGTCTTTGTCCCCGAAGTTCTGGTAGCCGCCCGGGCCCTTAACCGGGGCACCGAGGTCCTCAAGGCCAAGCTGGTCGAAGAGGGGGTCAAGCCCATAGGAAAGGTGGTCATAGGGACCGTCAAGGGGGACCTCCACGACATTGGCAAGAACCTGGTAAAGATGATGATGGAAGGGGCGGGCTTTGAGGTCATAGACCTGGGAGTCGATGTGGACGAGGAGAAGTTTGTCGAAGCCGTCAGGACCCACAGTCCCCAGGTGGTGGCCCTTTCCTCCCTCCTGACCACCACCATGAACCAGCAGCAGGCGGTCATCGAGGCCCTTAAGGCTGCGGGGCTTAGGGATCAGGTAAAGATCATGATAGGGGGAGCCCCCATCACCCAGAGCTTCTGCGACGAAATTAAGGCTGATGCCTATACCCCCGACGCGGCCTCCGCCGCCGAGGTGGCCCGGGCCTTTGTAGCTTAGCCATTTTTTACATCATTTAGCCTGGGCAGATGTCCAGGCTTTTTTTGTGTTTTTTTACTTTTTTTGAGCTTTTCTTGATGACCTCCAGTGATTATAATGTTATACTTACTGGAGGGCTTAGCCCGTAGTATTCACTTTACGTTAAATGGAGGTTTAACCATGAAGCAAAAAATTGTACTCCTTCTGGGGGTCTTTCTCCTCTTCACCCTTTTTATCGGCTGTAGAGCGGATGTGGCCCAGCGCCAGGCGGGGACCGTCCAAGGGTCGTCCTATGTGGTTCAGGATCAGAACCTGACCCCCCCGGGGACCCTGCCCATCGTACGGCAGCCCATCACCCTTAGTATTGGGATGGGGGTCTCAATCTGGATCGCCGACTATTATGACAACGATCTGACCCGCTATCTGCAGGATCTGACCGGGGTTAACCTGGAGTTTGTCCTCTACGATGCGGGGGCCGACGGGACCACCAGGCTTAACCTTCAGGTGGCCGCCGGTGAACCCCTGCCGGACCTCATCTTTGGTCTGGGGATAGGCGAAGCCGCCCGGCGCATGGCCTACGGAAGGGCCGGAGCCATTCTTCCCCTGAACGACTACATTGAGCATATGGGTGTTCATACCCAGTATGCGGTGTCCAGGGTTCAGGAAGTTCTGGGGGGCGTGGACCCCTGGTTCTTTGGTATGGACGATGACGGCTATATCTGGGGCTACCTGGGTTACAGCGCGGTCTTCCCCAACCAGTCATCTGGCCGGGCCTGGTACAACAAGGACTTTGCCGATGTCTTGGGGATGAACGAATCCCAATGGCGGGGGGGCGACCTGGCCCGGGGCCGGATTGCCGACCAAGCCTGGTTCGTCAAATACCTAAGGGGAGTTCGGGACAACGACGTAAACCGGAACGGGATTCCCAACGACGAGATCCCCCTTCTGGGTCACACCGCCTGGCGGGGTCAGGTTCTTAACTGGCTCACCCGGCAGTACATCTACAGCGACTATTCATCTACCAACAACTACTGGATGATCGACGACCGGGGTCAGCTTGACGTGGTCTACGACAAGCCCCAGTTCCAGGAGGCCCTTCGTTTTATCAACATGCTCTACAACGAAAGGCTCTGGGATGAAATGTCCCTTACCCGGGATACCATAGACCCGATCGTTAACCAGCAGGATCCCATGGTAGGGGTCATCGTCAGCGGTACCTCCTTCGTGACCTATCCCCGGCTGGTGACCTACCTGCCCATCGGGGTTGTCGAAGGTCCCAACGGCTATGCGGCCAATACCTACTCGGTGGCTAATCCTGGGTTTAACTGGGCCATCTCTGCCAACTCCCAGTATCCCGAGGCGGCCTTCCGCTTCCTCGATGCCACTTCTTCCGATGCGGACTTCCCCATTCTTCCCCGCTACGGTATGAAGGATAGGGATTGGCGTATTGCCCTTCCCGGCGAAGTTGGTCTCTACGGTGACATTGGTCCCACCCCGGTTTACTTTACCGAACTTATCAACACCTGGGGTTACAACAACACCGCCCACTGGCGGGCCGAGTTTGGGATCGACTACATGAACCGCAAGTCCGCCATGGCCTGGAACGGCGATGAGGACAATGATGAATGGCACCTGGGGATCGCCGTACAGGCCCAGTTCCCCTATACCCCTGCCAGGGTTCCCGTGGGTCTGCGCTACACCTCCGACCAGCTTGAACAGTGGGCGGACCAGCGGATTACCATCAGGAACTACGTGAACCAGAGCCTGGCCCTCTTCGGCACCGGTCAGATGAATCCGGACACCGATTTTGCCGGCTTCGTTGACACCCTGCGCCGCATGGGTTATCTGGATCTTCTTGCCATGGACAGGCAGGCCTATGCTGCCCTAATGGCCGGCCGTTAAAGTATGCTTTTTTAACTATTCGTAAACTTCAGTTTACGAATAGTTTCCGCTGAAGAAAGCAATTTTCAGTGCTTTAGCACTGGAAATTGCAGGACTTGTACGGCAACCGACCGGGTTGCTGTACAAGTCCCAAAAGGATGGTGACCATCCCGGGGCTTCGGCCCTGGGATGGTTTTTTTAAGGAGCAAGAGATGACATCAAAAGAACGAATCAGCCGTATGTTTAATCATCAGGAGGCGGACCGGGTAGCTATTACCGATGGCCCCTGGTCGGGAACCATGGCCCGGTGGCGCAAAGAGGGGATGCCCGAAAACACCGATTGGCGGGATTACTTTGGGATAGACAAGATGCAGCGCATCCGGGTGGATAACAGCCCCCGCTGCGAACGGAAGATAATCGAAGAGACCGATGAGTACCGCATCAGCACCACCGAATGGGGGGTGACCCTCAAGAATTTTAAAGTAGCAGATTCAACTCCGGAATTTCTGGAGTATACCATAGATACCCCCGAAAAATGGGAGGAGGCCAAGAAGAAGATGACCCCCACCAGGGATAGGGTGGACTGGGACCGGCTTAAGGAGAATTTCCCCCTCTGGCAGAAGGAGGGGCGCTGGATAGAGGGGACCTTCTGGTTTGGCTTTGACGTCCTCCACTCCTGGATGGCTGGGACCGAGACGGTCCTCATCGCCATGCTCGAAGATCCCGAGTGGTTCTCCGACATGGTTAACACCTACCTGGATACCACCATCGCCCTCTATGACATGATCTGGGACGAGGGCTACCATTTTGATGCGGTCTTCTGGTACGACGACATGGGCTACAAGAACTCCACCTTTTTCTCTAAGGAGCTCTATGTGAATCTTCTAAAGCCCATTCATAAGCGGGCCATAGACTGGGCCCATAACCGGGGGATAAAGACCCACCTCCACTCATGCGGAAACATCATGCCCTTTATCCCCGACCTGGTGGAGATAGGCCTGGATGCCCTTAACCCCATCGAGATCAAGGCGGGGATGGACATAAAGGCCCTTAAGCGGGACTTTGGAAGCAAGCTGCTTCTTCATGGGGGGGCCGATGCCCTCTACCTGGATAAGCCCGATAAGATCCTCCCTTATATAGAAGAAATGCTCCCTATTTTAAAGGAAAACGGGGGCTATATTTTTTCCTCCGACCATTCGATCCCCAGCTCCGTGTCTTTGCAGGATTATACGGACATAGTGAAGGCGGTGAAGAAGTACGGAGCATACTAGGTGAAGATAGCGATAGGAAACGATCACACCGCGGTTAGTTTAAAGAAGGTGATCAGCGAACACCTGGCCCAGGGGGGGCATGAGGTCCTTAACATGGGGACCGATTCTACCGAGAGCTGCGACTATCCCATATATGGGGAAAAGGTGGCCCTGGAGGTGAGTTCCGGCCAGGCCGACCTGGGCATCCTTATCTGCGGTACCGGCTTTGGGATTTCCTATACGGCCAACAAGGTTAAGGGGATCCGGGCGGTCCTGTGTTCCGAGCCCTACACGGCGAAGCTTTCCCGGGAACATAACGACAGCAACATCCTCGCCTTTGGGGCTCGGGTGGTGGGGGATGAGCTTGCCAAGATGATCGTCGACGCCTGGCTGGGCGCTTCCTTTCAAGGGGGCCGGCACCAGCGGCGCCTGGACCTGATAGAAAAAATGGAGGCCCCCAATGGCTGAATCGCTTAGCTGCACCACCGAAACCTTCGAAACCCTTAAGGACGGCACCCAGGTAAGCCTTTACCGCATTAATGG
The DNA here is from genome assembly GCA_009777335.1 of Treponema sp. Taxonomy (GTDB): domain Bacteria; phylum Spirochaetota; class Spirochaetia; order Treponematales; family Breznakiellaceae; genus WRKT01. Next base: position 14,564 of record WRMC01000007.1, read on the forward strand.
GGGAAGGGGAATCACCGCAGAAATTTTGAGCTACGGCGGGATCATCCACCGGCTCTATGCCCCCGATAAACATGGCCAGAGGGATGATATCGTTCTGGGGCAGCCCAGCGTAGAGCGCTATGGCTTATCCCCCAACTGCGCCGCGCCGGTCATAGGCCGGGTGATCAACCGCATAGGGGAGGGGCAGTTTATGGCCGGGGGCAAGCTCTGGCAGACCGAGATTAACGCCCAGGGTAACTGCACCAACCATTCCGGGAGCGGGAACTATGCCCGGCGCCATTTTTCCGGGGAGCCCTTCGAGGGCCCCGAGGCGGCGGGGGTAAAACTTTACTTAAAAGATAATGGCGAAGGGGGATTCCCCGGAACCATGGATGTCTGGGTTACCTACAGCCTGGACCAGGAGGGGAACCTTAAAATTTTCTATGAGGCCCTGCCGGACCACGAGACTCCGATCAATATAAGCAACCATGTGTACTTTAATTTATCCGGCCACGCAAGCGGCAGTACGAAGGATCAGCTTCTTCAGCTTGATGCGGACTTTGTGATGACCTTCCACGAGAATGGCATGCCCCTGGGGGAGATCATCTCGGTGAAGGACACGGACCTGGACTTTACCAGCCTAAGGCCCCTGGGCCAGGGCTATGACAGCCAGCACCCCCAGCTCTCCCTAAAGGGCTACGATCACAACTACTGCATCCGGGGCAGGGGCCTTCGCCGGGGGGGCATGGCGCAGGATCTAAACACCGGCCGGGCCCTGGAGTTTTTCACCGACATGCCGGGGGTCCAGCTCTACACGGGGATCCACCTCTTTGAGGGGATCTGCCCCGGCAAGGACGATGCCCAGTACCGCAACGGCTGCGGCTTCTGCCTGGAAACCCAACACTACCCCAACGCGATGAACTTTTCACAATTTCCATCGCCCATGTACCAAGCCGGGGAAAAGTTTGAATCAACGACGGTGTTTAGGTTTTATACAGTATAGATAGGACAAACATTGCATCTAATATGAAGACAGACCATATCCCCTCTCGCTGGTCAGCAAACAATTCAGTACGGTACAATCCCAACTAAGACTAACCGAGCACATCTAGCTGGCGCTGGACAGGAACCTTCACCCCAGACGAGCTTCAAAATGCTCGCCCGGGACGAAGTTCCTGCTCCAGCACAGATAGCTATGCGTAGTTAGATAGAAGATGATCATCGAAAACCCTCTGCATAGTATAGCCAATGTAATCCAACTATCATCCATAGAAAAGTGTTAGAGGAAAGCAGCCTGGGTGACAGTCACCTTTGTCGGCCTATTTTATCATTCTTCCCCCCATCAATCACATGTGGAGGGATGATTATTAAAAGGCTCTTCTTAGTCCAACCGCTCATTGCTTGCTCAGCTGGAGCAAAAAATGCTCCTGGCGGCGACATTGGCAGGAAAAACATGCTATATACTGATGATCTAGGTAAAGGGCTTACCCTGCCACCGGAGCCGCTAGGGGCATGTTTTTGTCCAGCGGTGAACTGCGATTGAGGTCTTGGTCTTGGTCTTGAGATGGGGTTGTTGTTATCAATCATACCCTTATCTTCACTAACACGGCTATTCATCGTACAATATCCGCGAGTGAAAAAAATTAAGGGTATTAGGGCTGCTCATAATAAAAATACCGCCTCTTGTTTGCCCCAGGCCATGCCCATTCCTCCCTTCGTGCGGCTTCCCATGGCCATGCACTCCGGGAGGCCTGCTAGACCTCTGGTGGCGCCCGGGGAGACCGTAAAGGTGGGACAAATTATCGCCGAGGCTGACGGGGCGGTTTCGTCGCCGGTCCATGCCTCGGTCTCGGGGCAGGTGAAAAGCATAGATCAGCACGACCCGGTGACGGGAGCCAAGGCCCTTTCCATTACGATAGAGTCCGATGGCTTACAGACTCCCTTTGAGGGGCTGGCCCCCCCGGTGGTGGAAAACACCCGGGACTTCCTTCAGGCGGTCTCCCTAAGCGGGGTGGTGGGCCTGGGGGGGGCCGGATACCCGACGGCCCACAAGCTCACCTTTAGGGATGATGTCAATCTGGAGTACATGCTGATAAACGGGGCCGAGTGCGAGCCCTATATCACCTCGGATACCAGAATGATGGTGGACCAGGGGGAGTATGTAGTCCAGGGTGCCCAGCTCATGCAGCGTTTCCTGGGGACCAAGCAATGCCTCATCTGTATCGAAGACAATAAGCCGGAGGCGATCAAAAAGATGAGGGCCCTCTGCCAGGGTCTTGAGGGTATTTCGGTCCATGTGCTTCCCAGCCGTTACCCCCAGGGGGAGCGGAAACTCCTGGTCTACAATGTGACGGGCCGAGTGGTGCCCAAGGGGGCCCGGCTCCCCGATGTGGGCTGCACGGTGATCAACTGTTCTACCGTGGCGGTCTTCGCCCGCTACATAGCCACCGGGGAGCCCCTTTGCTCCCGGATTGTCACCGTCGACGGCCCGGCGGTGGGGGAACCGAAAAACGTGATTGCCCCCATAGGGGCTCCCATTGGGGCCCTCTTCGATTTCTGCGGGGGCCTGGCGGAAGATACCGAAAAGGTGATCATGGGGGGGCCCATGATGGGGCTGGCGGTACCCTCCCTGGAGATGCCGGTCATCAAGGTGACCAACTCCCTTCTGGCTCTGAGGGCTCGAAAGGTCCCCCCCCAGACGGCTTGCATCAAGTGCGGCCGCTGCATCCAGCACTGTCCGATAAAACTGCTCCCCTCCTGGATAGAAAACGCCTTTGAGCGTCAGCGGGTGGATCTTTTGGAGAAGTACCAGGTGGAGCTCTGCGCCGAATGCAGCTGCTGTGAATATGTCTGCCCCGCGAAAAGGCCCCTGGCCCATGTGATGGTCCTCTCCAAGCAGATGATCTGGGAGGCAAGCCAGGCATGAGCGGCCAATACACCGTTTCCTTTGCCCCCCACCTCTACGACAAGAGCAGCACCCGGGGGATCATGGCTGATGTGGTCATCGCCCTCTTGCCCTCCCTGGCGGCGGCAATCCTGGTCTTTGGCTGGAGGGCTGCCCTGCTTACGGGGGTCTGTGTCCTGTCCTGTCTGGTCTTTGAGGGGCTCTTTCAGATCATCGTAAAAAAGCCGGTGACGGTTTTTGATTTTTCGGCGGTCATCACAGGGATGCTCCTGGCCTTTAACCTTCCAGTGGGGCTCCCCCTTTGGCAGGCGATCTTTGGCTGCTTCGTGGCCATAGTGCTGGTAAAACAGCTCTTTGGCGGTTTAGGAAAAAACTTTGCCAACCCCGCCCTTACGGCCCGGATTGTCCTCTTCCTTACCTTTACGGCTTCCATGACGGTCTGGGTTCCCGTCCAGGACGTGATCGTCAGTACCGGGGCCAGCCCCCAGGTGACAGACACCCTTACCAGTGCCACCCCCCTGCGGATCATGCACAACGGGGATATGCACCTTTTACCCTCCCTCTGGGAGATGTTCATAGGCCTTCGGGGGGGCTGCCTGGGAGAAACCAGCGCCCTGGCCCTCCTTTTGGGGGGGCTCTACCTGATCGTCCGCCGGGTTATCACCTGGCATATCCCGGTGAGTTTTATGGCTTCGGTCCTTATTTTTTCGTTCCTCTTTGGGGTGGACCCCCTCTACCACCTTTTGGCGGGGGGCCTTTTTTTGGGGGCCATCTTTATGGCCACCGACTATGTGACCTCCCCCCAGACTGCCCGGGGCCGCCTTATCTTTGGGGCCTCTTGCGGCATTATCACCATGATCATCCGGGTCTTTGGAAACTACCCCGAGGGGGTTTCCTTTGCCATCCTCTTTATGAATATGCTGGTCCCCTATATTAACCGCCTTACCATACCCAGGGCTTTGGGGGTTATGAAGCCATGAGGAATAGCTTTTTCTTCCCCGTCCTGGTTCTCTCCCTTATCTGCTTGGTCATGACCGCCGCCCTGGCCCTGGTGAACAATGTCACCGGGCCCATCATTGCCCGCTCTGCCAGATACAGGGCTGAGTCGGCCATGCTGGCCTTGATACCCCAGGCGGTGGGCTTTGAACAGCTCAGTTTTGATTCCTATCCCCCCTCGGTCCAGGAGGCCTATAGGACCCTGAACGACGAGGGCTATATTTTCGTGGTTTTATCTTCCGGCTACGGGGGACCCATGAGGATCATCGCCGGGATAGACTCCGATGGCCGTATTATCCGCACGGCGGTGCTGGCCCACTCGGAGACCCCGGGGCTGGGGACCATAGCCTTTGACCGGGCCGGGGCCTACGAGGGGAAGGACTCCAGCCTTGAGGGGGTGGATGTGGTCTCCGGGGCTACCATCACCTACCTGGCCCACCGGCGGGCCATCGAGGAGGCCTTCGAAGCCTACCGCATAGTCCGGGAGATGGGCCGATGAGCAGGGCGGCAATTTTTACCAAGGGGATCATTAAAGAGAACCCCGTACTGGTCATGATGCTGGGGCTCTGTCCGGCCCTGGCGGTTTCTACCCATGCCATCAACGCCCTGGGGATGGGGGCCGCCACAACTTTTGTACTGCTGGGCTCCAACTCGGCGGTGTCCCTGATGCGGAAGATCATCCCCGAGAAGGTCCGGATCCCCTGCTATATCATTATCATTTCTGGCTTTGTGGCCCTGGCCCAGATGCTGGTAGAGGCCTTTGCCTTTCCCCTTTATCAGGCCCTGGGGATCTTCCTGGCCCTCATCGCCGTGAACTGCATCATCTTTGCCCGGGCGGAGATCTTCGCCAGCAAGAACAGCCTGGCCGATTCGGTGGCCGATGCCCTGGGAACCGGCGCAGGTTTTACCGCCGCCCTTTTGGCCATTGCCATCTTTAGGGAGATCCTTGGGGTCGGCACATTGTTCGGTGTTCCCCTTCCGGGCCTCTCCAACTTTAACCTTTCCATCCTGACCATGGCCCCCGGGGGCTTCGTGACCTTTGGGGTGATCATCGCCATTGTAAACAAGGTCAGCAAGGGACGGTCCATCAAGAAGCGGGATCTGGACTGCGATACCTGCCCTTCAGCTTCCCTCTGCGGAAAGAGGAGGCCCTAGAATGGATCCGGGTCTCCTCATCGCCATCATGCTGAACACAGCCCTGGTAAACAATTTCGTCCTCCAGCGTTTTCTGGGGATCTGCCCCTTCATGGGGGTCACCAGGGATATCAAGAATGTCATAGGCATGGGCTTTGCCCTCATCTTTGTCATGTTCCTGGCCTCCGCCGTAACCTGGCCCATCCATAAATTCCTTCTGGTTCCTTATGGGCTGACCTTTTTACAGACCCTGGTTTTCGTCCTCATCATCGCCACCCTGGTGCAGCTTACCGAGATAGTCCTGCGCCGCTACCTTCGCTTCCTCTATAATTCCCTGGGGGTCTACCTCCCCCTGATGGTCACCAACTGTGCCATCCTGGCTCTGACCAAGACCAATATAAGCAGCCAATTTACTTTTATCGAATCCCTCACCAATGCGGTGGGGGCCGGTTTGGGTTTTATGATCGCCATGATCATTTTTTCCGGTATCAGGGAGCACACCGAGAGTGCCGAGCCCCCCGAATCCTTTAAGGGTCTGCCCATCCTCTTCGTCTCGGCAGCCATTCTGTCCCTGGCCTTTTCGGGCTTTTTAGGGATCTTTGGGTAGGGGGGCAGCATGGAAACGGTGATCATGGCGGTGGCTTCCATTACGATTATTGGGACCCTCTGCGCCCTCCTTCTAAGCATAGCCTCTAAGCTTATGGCCGCCAAAGTGGAAGACTTTGCCGCCCGGCTTTTGGAGGTCCTACCGGGGCTCAACTGCGGGGCCTGCGGCTTTACGGGCTGTTCGGCCTATGCGGCGGCCCTGGCGGAAGACAGCAGTACCAAGCACAACCTCTGCGCCCCCGGCGGAGCGGAGGTGATGCGGCAGCTGAGCGCCATCCTGGGGGTCCAGGAAGAAACCATGGTGGGGAGGATAGCCCTCATCCACTGCGGGGGGCTTAGGCTGGACCGGCGGGAAAAAATGCGCTACCAGGGCATAGAAAGCTGCTTTGCCGCCCGGGGGCTTTTTGGGGGGAAAAGCGCCTGCGGATACGGCTGTCTGGGTTATGGGGACTGCCAGAAGGTCTGCCCCGCCGATGCCATCTGCCTGGAGGATGGGCTGGCCCATATAGACCCCCGGCGCTGTACGGGCTGCAGTTTGTGCGTAAAGGCCTGCCCTGCCGCCCTAATCTCCCTGGAAGACGCCAAACACCGGACCTTTATCGCCTGCAGCAACCTGGAAAGGGGGGCCCAGGGGCGCAAAAAATGCGATCATTGCTGCCTGGGCTGCGGCCGCTGCGCCAGGGAATGCCCCCAAAAGGCCATCGTCATCGAAGATAACCTGGCAAAAATCATTTATACGGCCTGTACGGACTGCGGATACTGCTCCAGCATCTGCCCGGTCTCCTGTATTCAGAGCTATTAATGTAATAATTTTCTTGCCAATTGAAATTTCCCATGGTACAATGAGAATTCCGAAGACAAATAAAGGAAAAACTTTGTTTTGCCCCCCGGTAATTTAGATTTTGGAGGTATTGGATGAAAAAACTCAAGGCAGCCTGGATTGGCTTCCGTCAGGAAGGAGATCCCTGGGAGATCTATGAATCCCGGGCAAAAATTGGCTTTAAGGGCATGGACGGTGACCTTTCCCGCATGGAGGGGGATCCGGCAGAGAACCTCAAACGCTTTAAGGCCCTGGGTCTGGAACCCCTTTGTACCTTCTCTGGGCGGGGGGACTGGTTCGAGATAGCCAATAATAAGGAAGGAATTAAAGAGATAGTCAAAAGGGCTAATTTTTACGGGATCAACAAGGTGAATATTCCCATGTCGTCCTGTATCAAGAGCTTTGGCACCTTCGCCGGAGATGTGGGTACCTATGACGAGATGATGTACGACATAGACGGCATGAACGCCCTGGTAAAGGCTCTGGCCGATGAGGGGCTGGTTCCCATTTACCACAACCACTTTCAGGAATACACCACCCACTTTAAGGGAGTATCCATCATGGATTACTTCCTCACCGATGTGGATCCCCGGTTCATGCTTAAGCTGGACGTGGGCTGGGTCTACTGCGGCAACCTGGACCCGGTGGAGTACATGGAAAAGGCCAAGGACAGGATAGCCCTGCTCCACCTGAAGGACTTTACCAGTGCCGAAGTGGGCCGCCAACTGGTCAATGCCGACAAGGAGACCTTCTTTGGCTTTACCGCCCTGGGCACCGGGGCCCTGGACCTGCCGGGGATCCTCAAAAAGGCCATAGAGATAGGCCAGGAATGGGCCATCGTAGAACAGGATCGTACCAGGAATCTTAATTGGGAAGATGCACTGCATTGCAGTTATCTAAACATGAAAGAAACCGGTTATGTGGAATAAGCGGGATTTTCCTGCAGGTAATATAAAAGGTCATAAGGAGACTTAGAATGAGTGTAAAACCAGTAAAAGTAGCGGTCATAGGAAGCGGAAATATCAGCTATACCTATTTGAACACCCTCACCAGCGGCATGTTTTCGATCATCGATGTGGTTGGCTGTTCTGACCTGATCCCCGAAAAGAGCAAGGCCCGGGCAGATCTCTTTGGCATCAAACAGATGACCACCGAAGAAATCTTAAAGGACCCCGAAATTGAGATCGTCCTGAACTTAACGGAGCTCTATAACCACAGCGCCGTGACCAAGATGATCCTCGAAGCGGGGAAACATGCCTATTCCGAGAAGGCCATGGGCCACGACCTGGAAACTGCCAAGGCGAATTACGAACTGGCCAAATCCAAGGGCCTTCGCATAGGCTGTGCCCCGGACTGTTACATGGGATCTGCCTACCAGACCGCCCGGAAGCTTATCGATGACGGCGTTATCGGAAAACCCCTCTTTGCCTTTGCCATCTGTATACGATCGGGCATGGGCTTTATGGCCTCCGACCAGCCTGGCGCTGCCGCCTTCCCCGGCGGGCCCCCCGCTCCTCCCGCACCGCCCCCCGGCGCTCCCCCCTCCATGCGGGGCGTCGCTGGAACCACCATGCCCTACGACATGGGGGGCTACTATATCAATGTCCTGGTAAACCTCTTGGGGCCGGTAAACCGGGCCTCCGGGTATTCCAAGGTCTATACGGATCGCTTGTTCTCCAACCCCAAGCATTCCAAGTTTAAGCAGCCCTTTGAACCCCGGGAAAATGCCGGTAATACCATGCTGATGGGTGCCCTGGAGTTTGATAGCGGCGCCTACGGCAACCTGGCTCTGATTTCTGAGGGCTTTGCTCCGGAAATTCCCCGGGTTGAGGTCTTTGGTACCCAGGGTACCCTGGTATGTCCCGATCCCAACCTCTTTGGCGGCTGGGGCCTGGACGTCCATCTAACCCGGATTGGGAACCAGGGCTCCTTCAAGATGCCCATGACCCATGCCTTTGGGGACACTGACCCCAGCATTCCTCCCAAGAGCGGCAAGCGCGAACCCTGCCATAACTCCAACCGCGGTATAGCCGTGGCGGACATGGCCTGGGCCATCAGGCAGAACCGCCCCCACCGGAGCAGTGCGGAACTGGCTTTCCACACCGTGGAAATCCTCCACTCCATCGACAGCAGCTGCAAGGACAACAAGGTCTACACCATGTCGGTGAAGCCCGCCCAGCCCGCTCCTCTGGCAGCCGGGTTCTTCGGACCCATCGTCGAGTCGGCCCTGGAGATGTAGTTTTAGAATCTTAACTTAGGGGCTGTCCGTCTTGGGCAGCCCTTTTTTTTGACCATCCGCCAAAGCGCCAAAGCGCCAAACCTAGAAATCATCCCTTCCTTGTAGTATACTCCCCCTAATGAACAGTACCGATACCAGAGAAACAATCGTAAAGATAAGCTCGGCCCTCTTGGGTCAGCACGATGATTTTTGCAGCAAAAATAAGCCCCGGGTCTATCCTAGCTCCGAAATTATTGTTGAGATCCTAAAGGGTCTTAGGATGGCCCTTTTTCCGGGCTACTTTAATACTTCCTATGGATCCAAGCCCCTGGAGACCTGGCTGCATACCCTCTTGGCCGATATACACTACCGGCTCTTAAACGAAATTAATGCCGCCCTGGTAAACTATAATGATAAAGAAGTCGGCCCAGATTTTGCGGCCCAGGTAACTTTGAGCTTCCTGCATCAGCTTTCTGAGATCCAGGAGGCCCTGTATAAGGATGCCGAAGCGGGCTTTAATGGGGATCCCGCCGCCCGGAGCATAGATGAGGTAATCATCACCTACCCCGGTTTTTTTGCCATCTTTGTGCATCGCATTGCCCACCATCTTTTTAGGGAAGGGGTGCCGGTTATTCCCCGGATCATGAGCGAGTATTCCCATGGGCAGACGGGGATAGACATACATCCCGGTGCCCAGATCGGGGAATACTTTTTTATTGATCATGGCACCGGGGTGGTCATAGGGGAGACCACCGTCATAGGGAACCACGTGAAGCTCTATCAGGGGGTAACCCTGGGGGCCCTATCCACCAGGCAGGGGCAGTTATTGGCGGGGAAAAAGCGGCACCCTACGATAGAAGACAACGTGACGATTTATTCCGGCGCAACCATTTTGGGGGGAGAAACGGTGATAGGAAAAAATTCTACCATAGGGGGAAATGTTTTTATCATCGAATCGGTCCCCGCCGAATCGCGGGTTAGAGGAATTTAAGTTTTATAGGAGAAATAATATGGCGAAGATTGCCAGTGATATTAGCGCCCTCATAGGAAAGACCCCCCTAATGCATCTAAGCCGCTATGGAGCGCGCTTAGGTCTGGGGGCCACCCTCATGGGGAAGCTGGAATACTTTAACCCCGCCGGGAGTGTGAAGGATCGCATCGCCCTGGCCATGATCAGCGAAGCTGAAAAGAGAGGCAAGCTAGGGCCCGGGTCGGTGATCATCGAGCCCACCAGCGGCAATACAGGCATAGGGCTGGCCTCCATCGCGGCGGTCCGGGGCTACAGGATCATCCTTACCATGCCCCAGACCATGAGCATAGAGCGCCGGAAGCTCCTTTTGGCTTATGGGGCCGAGATAGTCCTGACCGATGGGGCCAAGGGCATGAGGGGGGCCATAGAAAAGGCAGAAGAGCTGGCTGCTGAAATCGAGCATTCCTTTATCCCCGGACAATTTGACAACCCCGCTAACCCCCAGGTGCACCGGGAAACCACGGGCCCCGAGATCTGGGAAGACACAGGGGGCAAGGTGGATATCCTTGTGGCCGGCATAGGGACCGGCGGAACCATCACCGGGGCGGGCTCATTCTTAAATGAGAAGAACCCCAGCCTTAGGGTCATTGCCGTGGAGCCCTTCGATTCGCCCATGCTGAGCGAGGGCCGTTCGGGGCCCCACCGGATTCAGGGCATAGGGGCCGGCTTTGTCCCTGGGGTTTTGGACCAAAAGGTCTACGACGAAGTAATCACCGTCAAGATAGATGATGCCATCCAGGCCAGCCGCCTGCTGGCCCAGAGCGAAGGGCTCCTGGTGGGCTTCTCCTCCGGGGCCGCCTTGTGGGCCGCCTCTCAGGCAGCAGGAAGGCCGGAGAATCAAGGGAAATCCATGGTGGTGATCCTCCCCGATACGGGGGAGCGTTACCTGAGTACCCCCCTCTACGAAGACCCGCCGGCCTAAGATGCCCAGCATAGCTTTTACCGGCGGCGGTACCGGAGGACATATCTATCCGGGCCTGGCGGTGGCCTCCCGGCTGGAAGAAACCCTTTCCTGCCGGATCTTTTGGATAGGCTCCTCTGTGGGTATGGATCGCTCCATCGTAGAAGATGCGGGCCTGCCCTTCTTCGGTATTCCTTCAGGGAAGCTGCGGCGCTACCTTTCTCTCCATAATCTGGGGGATGTCTTTAAGGTGATCATGGGCTTCTTTGCGGCCCGGCGGATCTTAAAGCGAGAAAAACCGGCCCTGCTTTTCTCCAAGGGGGGCTTCGTGAGCGTCCCCCCCTGCGCCGCCGCCCGGTCTCTGGGGATCCCCGTCTTTACCCACGAATCTGATTATTCCCCGGGGCTGGCCACCCGGATTAACAGCCGCTTTGCGGAGCGGATCTTTATTCCCTATAAGGAGTCGGCCCGCTTCTTCGGCCCCGCTGGGGCTAAGGTCCGGGTTTCGGGGAACCCCATCAGGAAGGAATTTTCCGCCGCAGATCCCCAGAAGGGTCGGGCCTTCCTGGGCCTGGGTCCCGAAGAGCGGGTGCTCTTGGTCCTGGGGGGGAGCCAGGGCTCCCAAGAAATTAACGGCCTTGTCAGGGAGGCCCTGGGGGAACTGACCAGGCATTATACGGTGATTCACCAAACCGGCGAGACCGCAGGCCCGGCCCGGGAGGAGGGGAGCTATAAATCCTACCCCTACTTTAAAGAGGAGATGGCCCATGTGATTGCCGCGGCGGAGCTGGTTCTCTGCCGCAGCGGGGCGGGGACCATCTGGGAGTGCAAGAGCCTTAACAAGCCCATTGTCCTTATTCCCTTAAGGGGATCGGGAACCAGGGGGGATCAGGTAGAGAATGCCCGGATCTTCGAGGAGGCGGGGGCGGCGATCAGCTACACCGGGGACTCGGCCCAGGACCTGGCCCGGATCATCAACTCCCTGGCAGAAGATAGCGAGAAGCGTTTAAAAATGGCAGAGGCCAGGATAGTAGAAAAGGCCGAAGCTCTGGGTATAATTATAGAAGAGATCCTGGAGCGTATAGGAGAAAAAAGTCATGGCTAATTTTCAGATTATCGATTTAGTGTTCCTGCTCCTGGCGGTGATCCTCATGGTCAGGGGTTATATGCGGGGCTTTATTTCCGGCCTCTTCTCCTGGGCCGCCCTGGTTCTATCCATAGGAGGGGCGGTGCTCTTTTTCCCCCAGCTGGGGGCCCTCATCCGGACCAGGTTTATGGAGAATGTCCGTTATGTCCCGGAGGTTATTTCCTTTGTGGGTATCTTTATTGGGGTTTCTTTATTGGTCCGGATGATAGAGCATGTCCTACGGGACGTGGTCGCCGGAGCCAGGCTGGGGGGGCTCAATCGTTTTCTGGGGTCCCTTTTTGGGCTCACCGAGGGTCTGGCCCTGGCCCTTCTGGTTCTTTTTATTTTAACGGTCCAGCCCTTTTTCGATGCCTCCTCCTTTATGGTGGACAGCATCTTTGCCCAGCTTCTGCTTCCCATTTTACGGTTCCCCCTGGATAGGAACAGCGAGGAATTCCGGACGGCCCTGTCTATCTTTTACCTAGCAGGATTTCCCGCATAGGGGGCAGAGGGTGTTTGAAAACCTGCTGGGTCAGCCGGCGGCGGCCCAGCTCATTCAAGATATTCAAGGCCGGACCATGGCTCCGGCCATGCTTTTTTCCGGCCCCCCCGCTTCGGGGAAGGGGACTGCGGCCCTGGAACTGGGGCGGGTCATCTCCTGCGAGGCAGAAGAGAAGGCAGGGTGGAACTGCCCCTGTCCCGCCTGCGAGCGCCACCGCCGGCTCCTGCATCCCGATCTGCTCTGCCTGGGTCTTCGATCCTTCTCGGCAGAAATTTCTGCCTCCGCTTCGGCCTTTCTGCGGGATAGCTCTACCCCCTCGGTGCGGGCCCTTTTTATGCGTTCCTGCCGGAAGCTCCTGGCCCGTTTTAACCCGGTCCTTACCGAAGATGATCAGCGGGCATCCCGGGTCTCTTCCCTGGTCTCTTCTTTGGAGGAAGATCTGGACGAGATGGATTTTCTTTTTCCCGACCAGGCCCCCGAGGGGCAGACAGGGGAGGAGAAGCCAGCTTCCCCGGCCCTGGAGGCCCTGACCAAGCTGGTCCAGGGCATGACTGGCACCGCCTACAAACTGGAAGCTGAGGGCCTGGGTGAAACCATCCCCATAGGCCAACTGCGCCGGGCCGCCTATTGGAGCCGCCTTGCTCCGGTGGGGCCGGGGAAGCTCCTTCTGATAGAGAATGCGGATCGCATGCAGGACGAGGCCCGGAACTCCCTGTTAAAAATCCTGGAAGAACCGCCCCCCCGGCTTACTCTGGTCCTGGCCAGTTCCCGGCCCGGAAGCCTCCTCCCCACTATCCTTTCCCGTATTAGGCCCTATCGTTTCTCTGCCAGGGACCCGGCCATAGAAGGGGATGTGGTAAGGCGGGTCTTTAGGGACAAGCTGGAGGAGGGCCAAAATATTTCTGCCTACCTGGAATCCTTTCTTCCCGTTTCGGGAGAGATGCTCTATGCCCTGGCGGCCTTCTTTGCCGCCTCCGCGGCGGCCCGGGCCCTAGGGTTGGCCCGGCGGCAGGGCCTCCCTGTCCCAGAGGAGGCGATAAAGCTGGGCAAACTAAGCAGCCCCATTGCGGAAGCAGCCCAACTGGGCCGGCCCCAGGAGCAGGGCAGCCAGGTCTGTGCCCTGATCTTGCAAAAGGCCGGGTCCTTTGAGATCCGCTCCCTCTTTAGCCGCTTCCTCTCGGCCCTCCTTGATCAGGTCTCCCAGAGCCAGGTGCCCCCGGGCCTGGCCTTTTCGGATCTCTGGAGGGAGCACATCGCTTGGGCCGACACGGCAGTGGGGATCTACCGGCTCAGGTCCTCCCAGGTTTTGGAGAAGCTCTTTACCGACCTCAGCCGGGGGATGGCCCAGGTATGAGACCCTTTATCCAGCGGGCCCTAAAAAAGTTTGACAAGCTTAGCTCTGACCAGCTTAGGCAGCTTCTTGTTTCCTCCTCCCGGGAGATAGACCGCCTGGAAACCCTGATAGATACTCTCCCCCGGGGCATCATTTTGTGCGATACCGCCCACAAGCTCATCCTGGCCAATAGGGCCGGGCGCAGGCTCCTTTCATTGGGAACGACCCCTTCCCGGGAGCCCCTGTGGACCCTTTTGGAAGTGGGGGAGCTCTCCCATTTTCTCGAAGAAACCCTGCTCCATTCGGACCGGGCGGAGGAAAGGGAGTTTGATGCCATCCCCTCAGAGAGCAACCGCCTGATCAGCGTCAGCGTCGTTCCCTTGCAGCAGGACGGCCGCAGTTCTGGGACCCTTATCATGGTGGATGATATCACCGAGCGGCGCAGCCGGGAGGCCAGGCTTCATCGCATGGAGAGCCTGGCCAGCCTCACCACCCTGGCCGCCGGGGTGGCCCATGAAATCAAGAACCCCCTGGCCTCCCTTTCCATCCATGTGCAGCTTATCCAGAAGATCCTGGAGGACCGCCCCCCCAAGCTGGACCCCCAGAGCAAGGAGGGGATCTCCTTTCAGCGGCTGGACAATTACCTGGGGGTCCTGAACGAAGAAATCGAAAGGCTTAACGGCATAGTGGTAGATTTTCTCTTTGCCGTCCGTCCCATGAATACGGTCCTCCGCCGGGGAGACCTAAGGGCCCTCATCCTGGAACTGGTCGATTTGGTTAGACCAGAACTTGAAGAGGCGGGGATCAAGCTCCGGCTGGAACTAGAGGACGCCATAGGCCCCGCCGATTTTGATCCCGCCCTCTTAAAGCAGGCCCTCTTGAACCTCCTCACTAATGCGTCGGCGGCCATACAGGGTTCACCTAACTATGACCGCTCCGGGGGTGAAATTAGCTTGAGGGTCCTCGAAGCCGAGGGGGAGTTGAAGATCACCGTGGCCGATACGGGGGCAGGGATCAGCGAGGAACATCTAACCAAGATCTTTGAACCCTACTTTACGACAAAAACCGAAGGCACCGGCCTGGGTCTTACCATGGCCTTTAAGATTATTAAGGAACACCGGGGGGAGATCCAGGTGGAATCCAAGTTAGGGGAGGGGACCGTCTTTGTCATTACCCTGCCCCGGCCTCACTTTGGCCAGAACCTTCTTCCCTATGGGCCTGTCCAGGAACCTCTAAGCATTCCAGGGAGGGTATCATGAAGTTCCATCTCCTTGTGGCGGACGATGAAAAAAACATCCGGGACGGCCTGGGGGCGGCCCTGGAGCTGGAGGGCTACGAGGTCACTCTGGCCGCCAATGGCAGCGATGCCCTCAAGCGTTTCCAGAAGGGTGACATAGACCTGATCATCTGCGACCTCAGAATGCCGGGCCTAAGCGGGGACGAGCTCCTCTCCAGGGTCCTGGCCGAAGCCCCCGGGACTCCGGTGATCATCCTTACCGGCCATGGCACGGTGGAAGCAGCCGTCAAGGCCATGCACGAGGGGGCCTGGGACTTCCTCACCAAGCCGGTGAACCTGGACTACCTCTTCCTCCTGGTCAAGAAGGCCCTGGAGAACCAGCAGCTCCTGGAAAGACACCGCCGCCTGGAAGAGGAGCTGGAACAGCACCGGCGCTTTCAGACCATCATAGGCAAGAGCCCCGCCATGGTCAGGGTCTTTGATACCATCAGCCGGGCGGCTCCGACCAAGGCCTCAATTTTAATTACCGGAGAATCGGGGGTGGGAAAGGAGCTGGTGGCCGATGCCATCCATGACCTCTCCCCCCGAAAAGAGAAGCCCCTCATCAAGGTCCACTGTGCGGCCCTGGCTTCGACCCTGCTGGAGAGCGAGCTCTTTGGCCACGAAAAGGGGGCCTTTACCGGGGCCGCCGCCCGCAAGAGGGGCCGCTTTGAGCTGGCCCACGAGGGAACCCTCTTTCTGGACGAAATAGGCGACATTGACCAGGGCATACAGATAAAACTGCTTCGGGTCTTACAAGAGAGGTCCTTTGAGCGGGTAGGGGGCGAAGATACCATCGAAACCGATGTGCGGATCGTGAGCGCCACCAATAGGGATCTAAAAGAAGAAATCGAAAAGGGCAATTTTAGGGAGGATCTTTATTTTCGGCTGAACGTGGTGAACATCCATGTGCCTCCCTTAAGGGAGCGAAAGGAGGACCTCCCCCTCTTAATCGACGCCTTCTTAAAGGAGTTTGCCGAAGAAAACGGCAAGGCCATCACGGGCCTCAATGACCGGGCCCGGTCCTGCCTTTACGGCTACTCCTGGCCCGGGAACATCCGGGAACTGCGGAACTGCATCGAAAGTGCGGTGGTCATGGCCCGGGGGGCCCTCATCACCGAAGAGGATCTTCCCCCGGGTCTTAAGGGCCAAAGCGATGATGGCTGGATCCGCATCCCCCTGGGGAGCACCATGGAGGAAGCCGAGAAGCTGATCATCCAGGAAACCCTTAAGGCCCACAAGGGAAACCAGAGCAAGGCCGCCGAGGCCTTAGGCATAGGACGGAAGACCCTCTACCGCAAGCACTCCGAAGACAGCTAGGCCCATGGCGGGGAATTGCTTTTTTGCCAGCCCGGTATATAATGGTTTTCAATAGGGCCTTTCCCTATAAAAGGAGTTATTATGTCATTTCCAAGAACCACAGTTGCTGGGGTCTCGCTGCCCCGTTTGCTTATCGGATCCAACTGGATGCACGGGTACAGCCACAAAAGTAACGGCACCGATACCTATATAAAAAATCTTCATGCCTCGGGGGACGAAACCGCAGCTATCCTCAAGGCCTTTTTAAAGCACGGCATAGATGCCTGGATGGCCGCATTTTCCACCAAGCCCAATCCGGAGGATCTGGTAAAAATGTATCAGGATAAGGTAGGGCAAAAACTCATCCTTATCGATACTCCGGTCCTCAATATGGATGATACACCGGCGGCTCGCAAGGAGTCGGAGGACATCATCAAGATGAGCGCCAAGATAGGTTCTACCTTCTGCATGATCCACCATGCAAGCTGCGAACAGCTGGTAAACCGGAACAAGAAAACCATGGACCGCCTGGGCGACTACACGGACATGATCCGCCAGGCGGGCCTTATCCCCGGTCTTACGGCCCACATGCCCGAGATAGTCATCTACACCGACCTTAACGGCTATGACGTAGAGACCTATGTTCAGATTTTTAACTGTATGGGATTCCTCATGCAGATCGAAATTGAATCGGTAATCAAAACCATCCACGGGGCAAAAAAGCCGGTCATGACCATTAAACCCATGGCCGCCGGCCGGGTGACCCCCTATGTGGGGCTTACCTTTAACTTTAACGTCCTCCGCGATCAGGACATGGTCACCGTAGGCTGCCTCCACGAGCATGAGGTGGACGAGGATGTGGAGATCTCCCTGGCGGCCCTGGAACACCGGCTTCCCAACCTGGAGGCCAGGAGCAGTCCTGCCAAGCAGAGTATCATCCGCTAGGATTTGCCTTAAACCAACGTTCCAGCCTGTCATAGGCCGTATTGACCCGGGCGCTCTTTTCGGTGGCCTTCTTTAAGTTCCCCTCATGGTTTGCATGCCGGTCCGGGTGGTGTATGTGGAGCAGCTTCTTGTAGGCTTCTTTGCAATCCTCCGCCGTGGCAGAGGGGCCCAGGCCCAGTTCGGCCAGGTCTTGATGCAGCTCCCGGGGGATGGGCCTGGGGGCTTTTTCCGGTTCCCCCGGATCTTGAAGAGGGTCCCCTTCAAGGTAGTCATTGAGTTCCCTGTATGCCGCATCCAGGTCGGGATCAGAAGAGGAGCTTTTAAAGGGGCTTCCCCTGCCTGTTTTGGAACCCAGGGAATCTACTCCCTCATCGATGTAGCTTTTGAGGACCTTTCCCAGTCTTTCCCAGATTCCCATGGGGGATTATACCTTGCGAAAAGGCCCCAGCCAAGGTACTATAAACTCGGACACGCACAATAAGGAGGAATAATGAAGATCAAGAAAAATACCTTTGGGATCATGAGTGACGGCAAAAAGGTGCATCTCTACACCCTTAAGGCCGGCGAACTCTCCCTTTCCCTCTCCACCCGGGGAGCTACCTGGATGTCATTGATAGTCCCTTCCCGCAGCATGGGGAAGGATGATGTCATCCTGGGGGCTAATTCATTTGACGGGTCTTTGAGCGGGCGTTTTGCCGCGGCCACCATAGGCCGCTTTGCCAACCGTATCGCGGGGGGCAAATTTTCCATAGACGGCAAGGAGTACCAGCTCTTTAGCCGGACCCCCGGCGCACCTTCCCTCCACGGCGGCAGGATAGGCTATTCCCGGAAGATCTGGAAGGCCGAGGCTTACGAAGAGAGGGACGGGGTCTTTGTGCGCTTTGAGCTTAAGAGCCCCGACGGGGACGAGGGCTATCCCGGCAACCTGAGGGCGGCGGTCAGCTACGGCCTCACCAAATCCAACGAACTGGTGGTTGACTATGAGGCCAAGGTGGATGCCCCCAGCCCGGTAAACTTTACGAACCATGTCTACTTTAACCTGGCCGGAGAGGGTCGGGGCCTCGATGTACTGGCCCAGGAACTCAAAATGAACTGTTCAAGCTATGTCGAAGTGGACGAGAACCTCATTCCTACGGGGAAACTCCTTCCCACCAAGGGTACCCCCTTCGACTTTGAAGCCCGGAAGCCCATAGGCCGGGACATTAAGGAGCTTACCGCCACCAACGGCTACGATCATTGTCTGGTGGTAGACGGCGAACCTGGGGAGCTTCGGCCCTTCGCAGAGGCCTACGACCCCCACACCGGGCGGACCATGCGCTGTTTTACCACCCAGCCGGGGGTACAGCTTTTTACCATGAACAGCGACTTTACGGCCCCGGGGAAGACGGGCATGTACCGGACCCACAGTGCCTTCTGTCTGGAGACCCAGCACTTCCCGGACGCCCCCAATCATCCCCACTTTCCCTCGAGTATCTTCGGCCCCGACCGGGATTACCACGAGCGGGCGGTCTTTGCCTTTGATTGGTAGCAGTAGAATCCAGTTTTAAGTATTAGCGGACAGGTCATGGGGACGTCCAGCGGAGGTTAACACCTCTGACCCCATCCTGGCCGCTTTTTTATGCCCTAATGCCTTGTTCGCTTAGCATGCAGGAGCTGCAACCCTTTCCATGCCGGGGGGTCTAAAAGGTATGGAAAATGTGTTTGATCGAAAGTACCAGATGCGGTACTTTGAAATGAATAAAAAAGGGGTGGCCTCGCCCACCACGATTTTGACCCTCCTGGAAGAGACAGCGGCAGAGCACTGCTATAACATCGATTACAGCCTGTACAGCCTCAAGAACCTCAATATAGGCTGGGTCCTGGTTTCCGGGGTCATGGACATGGTGCGCTACCCCAAATATAAGGAAAATATCATCATTCGAACCTGGCTCTCGAAATACACCACCGTGAAGGGCTACCGGGAAAATATCATTTATGACGAAGATGGGGGAATAATCGGCAAGGCCCAGGGTGTGTGGGTGTTTTTCGATATAGACAAAAGAAAACCTGTGCCCATTATCAGCCAAATTAAGACAAAATGGGGCCTTAACCCTGAAATTTCCCATGAGGTTGATCTGGATACCATTAAGGACATACCTGACAGCCAGCATCAGACCGAATTTGACATTTTACAGACCGATGTGGACAGCAATAAGCATGTGAATAATATCAAATACCTGAGCTGGCTTTTGGATTCCCTCCCGGAGGATATCATCGAAAACTGCATCCTAAAAAGGATCAATGCCCGGTTTTTTTCGGAGGGAAAATTCGGGGAGAAAGTCAGGGTCTATAAAAATAATGAACAGGATCAAAATGTGTTCCTCCATACCATGCGCAGTAATATTGAAAACAGGCTCCTTGCGGCGGCTCAAACCGTGTGGACTACTTCGTAGATCCTTCCCCTCATTTTAGCCCCTAGGGGGCAGCTACTTCCGCAAAATGAGATTCCCAGACCCGGCGCATCCCTGTCAGGGTCTCTTCCCGGAATAGCATCTTTTGGACATGGCTGGCCCAGGTCAGGTTTTGGCAGAAATAGGCAAAAAACCGCCGGGCCCTGCTCAAATAAAAGGGCGGGGGCTGATACCTCTCTAAAAGGTCAAGAAATTCCAGGCCCGTGCGGCAGAGATCCGGGGCTATATCCCCCTCTGCTTCGGCTTCCTCGGCCAGGGCCCTGGCCTGGTCAAAGACCCAGGGCTGTTTAAGGGCCAGGCGGCCCACCATGAGGGCGTCACAATCCCCTGAGCGCTCGAGCATCTCCTGGGCCGACCCTATGTCTCCGTTCCCCCCCAGGGGGATCTTTAACTCCCTCCGTAAAAGGGGGATATAGGCCCATTTGGCCCGGCCCCGGAACTTATCCCGGGCGCACCGGGGGTGGAGGGTGATAAAATCCAGCCCCTCTTCTTCCAGGCGGCGGCAAAACTGGACCAAATACTCAAAATCGTCCTCGAGGCCTATCCTGAGTTTAACGCTGAGCCGCCCCTTTACCCGGGGCCGCAGGGCCCTTATGAGGGCCCCCGCCTCGTCCAGGCGGCCCATCCAGGCCACTCCCGCCCCCATTCGTTTGATTGCGGGGGCAGAACAGCCCATATTTATGTCGATCCCGAGGCTCTGGAGCCGATTTAAGAGTTCTGCGGCCCTAATGATCTGCTCCTGGCTGTTTCCGACCAGCTGGTAGACCAGTTTTTCCGGGCAGGGGCCGTTATCCATGTACCAGGCCTCGTAGGGGCCCCCGCTTACCAGGGCCCCGGCACTGATCATTTCGCTGTAGTATTCGTGGGCCCCCCTGGGGGCTCCGGGGCTTCCAAAAGATTCTATAAGTTCCCGAAGGGCCCGGTGCCCCAGTTCGGCCATGGGGGCAAGGATAAAGGGTACTGCCATGGGGCTATTGTAAGGCCTTAAGGGACTTGACGTAAAGGATTCAATGATCTAGAGTGTAAAGTAAGAAAGAGAGGAGAGTACCCATGATTGCAAAGAGTGATATGCCCAGCATCAACGAGAAAACCGCAGAGGGTATAAAGCCGGAAGGTATCCCCTATCGGGTTCTTGTCGTCGATGATTCCATGTTTATCGCTAAACAGCTTGGTCAAATTTTCACTTCAGAGGGATTTGAAGTGGCAGCTACCGCCGCAGATGGGGCTCAAGGGGTTGAAAGGTACAAGGAACTGCACCCAAATGTGGATCTGGTTACCATGGATATCACCATGCCCGTAATGGACGGCGTATCGGCCCTGGAAAAGATCCTGGAATTCGATAAAGATGCCTGTGTTATAATGGTCAGCGCCCTTGGTAAAGAAGATGTGGTAAAAAAATCTCTTCTGATGGGCGCCAAGAGTTATATCGTAAAACCCCTGGACCGGAAAAAAGTTCTGGAACGGGTTGTTTCCGTACTAAAAAAATAACCAGGACTTCTTCCATATAAAAAAATGAAGGCCCAGGCCATTGCCGATGGCATCTACTGCATCCATGCAGATATTCGAACTGAAGATTATTTTGAAGGAATCTGGCCCATTCCCCATGGGGTATCCATAAATTCCTACCTGGTAATCGGCGAGAAAATCGCCCTCATCGACCTCTGCCGGGATTGGGGCGGCGCCCCCCAGCAGATGGAAGAGAACCTCCACTCCCTGGGAATCCAATACAATCAAATTGATTACCTTATACTGAACCACCTGGAGCCCGATCATACGGGCTGTCTTGGGGAGTTTAGGACTAGGAACCCCAAGGCCCAGATCTTCGCCACCCAAAAGGGAATTGATCTGGTAAAGTCATTTTATAAACTTGAAGAGGGACTCCATGCCATCAGCGATGGGGAGACCCTGGACCTGGGGGGCAAGGAGCTTGTCTTTTTTGAGACCCCCAATGTTCACTGGCCCGATACGATGATGACCTGGGATGCTTCCTCGGGGACCCTGTTCTGCTGCGATGCCTTTGGGTCCTATGGAGCCCTGGGGGACCGGGTCTTTGATGATGAGTTTAATGAAGAAGAACACGCCTTTTATGAAACCGAAAGCCTAAGGTACTATGCCAACATCGTCTCTTCCTTCTCTACCTTCGTTGACCGGGCGGTAAAGAAGCTTAGCCCCCTGGACATAAAGTGTGTGGCCCCCAGCCATGGCATGGTATGGCGGAAAGATCCAGCCCGCATTATCCAGCGGTATAATACCTATGCATCCTGGGCCAAGGGGCCGGCGGAAAAAGAAATCGCCGTCATCTGGGGTTCCATGTACGGGAACACCAAGACCGGCCTGGATGCAGTCATCGAGGGAATAAAAGAGGCGGGGATCCCCTACACCCTGTACCGGGTCCCGGACGATAACATTTCCTATATCCTTGCGGGGGCCTATAAAAGTTCGGGCCTGGTGATTGCCATGCCCACCTATGAATACGCCATCTTCCCCCCCATGGCCCATGTGCTTGACATGTTCAAGCGCAAGCATCTCTTTGGAAAACGGACCCTCCGAATCGGCTCCTGGGGCTGGGTGGGGGGAGCTAAAAAAGAATACGATGCCTATCTGGAAGCTTTAAAATGGGACAGCCTTGAATCTGTAGAATGGGCTGGGTCACCCAGCGAAGCGGATCTGGCACTCCTCAGAACGAGGGGACAGGAACTGGCCCGCTCTCTTCCTCATGCCTAATATGAGTTCCCTCTGTCTGCATAACGGTACGGTGGTTACGGGCTTCTCCGTCATGGACCGCTGTGCGGTGCTCATCGAAAACGGTAAAATCGCCGATGTCTTTAGCCGCAACCGTTTTAACCAACGGAGCTTTGACAGCCATACCCAGGTGATCGATGTGGAGGGGTCCATCATCGCCCCGGGTTTTATCGACACCCACATCCACGGCTTTGGGGGCTATGGGGTGGAAGATTCCTCGGCCGAATCCATCCTGACCATGTCCCGGCTTCTGGCGGACCATGGGGTTACCGCCTTTAACCCTACGATTTATCCCTCCGAGCCGCCGGAGATGATCCACTGTGTAAAAGAAACCGTCTCTGCCATGGGCCGCGAAGAGGGAGCCCAGATCATGGGGATCCACCTGGAGGGGCCCTTTATTTCGCCCGCCCGGCTGGGGGCCATGAAGGCAGAGTATGTCATGCCCGTAGATTTGGTTTTTATGGAGCAGCTGTGGGAGGCCGCCGAGGGCAAGATCGTCAATATGACCGTGGCCCCGGAACTAAAGGGCATGCGGGAACTGGCCCTCTTCTGTGTGAAAAAAGGGATCGTCTTGCAAGCCGGCCATACCGATGCCAAGTACGAAAACATGGTGGAAGGAATGCAGGCGGGGATCCTCCACTGCACCCATCTTTTTAACGCCATGAGCCGGATGGAACACCGGAACCCCAATGCGGTGGGGGCGGTGCTGATTCACCCCGAGGTGTCCTGCGAGATCATCGCCGATGGTTTTCATATTCACCCCCACCTTTACAAGCTCCTCCAGCGGAACAAGGCCGCTGACCGGATCGTCCTGGTCACCGATGCCCTGAAACCTACCGAGCAGGACCAGGGCCCCCTCTTGGCCTATGGGGATGAAATGGTGTTTAAAGATGGGGTCTTTTACCGAAAAGCTGACGATATTATAACCGGGTCGGCCCTAACGATGATCCGGGGAGTCATGAATCTGGTAAACTCCGGGTTCAGCCTGGAAGATGCGGTGCGGACCGCCTCGTTTAACCCCGCCCAGGTGATGGGCTACCGGACCAAGGGGGGCCTTCTCCCCGGAATGGATGCGGACCTGGTGGTCTTTAGCAAAAACTTTCGGATCCTGAGCGTGGTAGCCCGGGGGGAACTAAAGAAAAATCTCTTTGCAGCCTAAAACAGGAAGGAATACAGCTTATGGAACTATCTATACATAGGGATTATCAGGGAATTTGCCGCTGGACCGCCGACTATCTTATCGAGCGGATTAAGGCCTTTGGCCCCACCAGGGAAAGGCCCTTTGTGCTGGGGCTGCCCACCGGGTCCACCCCCCTGGGGGTCTATAGGGCCCTGGTGAGCGCTTACAACGAGGGCAAAATTTCCTTTGCCCATGTCTTAACCTTTAACATGGACGAGTACCTGGGACTCCCGGGGGATCACCCCCAGAGCTACCGCTACTTTATGGAAGAAAGCCTCTTTAGGCATGTAGATATTTCCCCGGGAAATACCCATGTACCCAACGGCATGGCTGTGGAGCCCCTAAAAGAATGTGCAGCCTATGAGGAAGCCATTAAAAACGCTGGAGGTATGGAACTGATCCTGGGGGGGGTAGGGGCCAACGGGCATATTGCTTTTAATGAGCCCGGCTCTTCCTTTGGTTCCAGGACCAGGGTTGAAGTTTTGGCCAACGAGACCATCATGTCCAATGCGAAATTTTTTGACGGCGAGCTGAGCGAGGTTCCCACCAGGGCCATCACCATGGGTATAGGCACCGTCATGGAGGCCCGGGAGATCATAATCCTTGCATCGGGCCAGCAAAAGGCCCGGGCCATACAGGAAGCTGTAGAAGGCCCCCTAAACCATCACTGCCCCCTCTCGGTTCTGCAGATGCACCAGAACGCCACCATAGTCTGCGATGAAGAAGCGGCCCAGGAGCTGCGCTATAGGACCGTGTTACAGAATAAAACCTGGGACTAGCTAAGATGAAGCTCCCCAAGGCAGCTTTTCTTTTTTTTATTTTATTAGTTTCCATGTCCCCCCCTGGAGGGGCGGACCCGAACGAAGAATCCAACCTGACTGCCTTCTCTGACCCCCGCCGGATCTGGGGGAACGGGATAGAGCGGATCATCGAAGAGGCCTACCGTCAGTTTTTTCATACCCGGATCATCGCCGGAAGGGTGATGAATATTCGCATGCCCTTTGCCCAGGAGTACGAGCGGAACATCCTCAGCGAGTATCCCTGGCGTTTTTATGGGAACGGCAAAGCGGGGCCCCAGGTACTGTGGGCCCAGATCAACGAGATCATGGACAGTGATGACTTTAGGGCCTACATCGAAGCTCTAAGCGATGGCCGGGAGAAGGTGATCATCTTTGACATGCCCACCCAAAGCTGGTCCCAGTCCCGGGATCTTTTTGAGATCGCCCGGATGCGGACCGGCTCCTACCTGGGGCTCCTCCACCGGCCCTATGTGCTCAACCTGGGCCGGGGCCCCCAGGAGTCGGACATCTATAATTATCTTTACTGCGTGGGCCTTGTGGGCCTGGACTGTTCGGCCTTTGTCTGGCACATGCTGGATTATGTGGCCGCCGCCGGGGGCCTGGACCTGGGCCGGATTATGGCTCCCTCCCTGGGGATTAGGTCCGGAGAGAACGCGGCTATGCTGGCGGGGACCAGTTTTTTTAACTCCCGGAGCAGCCAGATCATTCCGGTCCAGGATGAGATCCGCAACCTGCGCCCCGGTGACATCCTCCTGTTTAGGGCCGAAGACGGCGGCATGTCCCACTCGGCCCTCATCCAGTCGGTCAATTTTACCACCGGGGTGATTCGTTATGTGCAATGCACCGACGAGGCTCCCCTCTCTGAGCGGGGGGTCCACGATTCCTATATCTACTTTGACCCCGCCAACCCCAGGGTCTCCCTTTCGGACCCCTCCCTGGAATGGACCCAGCGCCGCTACCCCCCCTTCCCGGGCGAACAGGCCTCACCCTTCTCCGATGACGGCCTCCGCTACCGGGCCTTCCCCCAACATGGGGGGGGGAGGGTGGTGCGGATTAGGGTGATAATGGAGTTGGTAGCTAGGATGGGTTGGTAGAAAGAGACGAAGGATTAATTGCACCGCTTCTAGCTCAAAACAAGACCTCATGCGCAGTTCCCCGCTGGACAAAAACATGCCCCTAGCGGCTCCGGTGGCAGGGAAAGCCCTTTACCTACGTCCCAGTATATAACACCATTCTCCTGCCAATGTCGCCGCCAGGAGCATTTTTTGCTCCAGCTGAGCAAGCCATGAGCGGTTGGATTGAGAAGAGCCTTTACTAATCCATCCTCCCACGTGTGGTCGGGGGAGAAAAATAATGTAGTAGACCGACAAAGGTGCCAGATATTCCTAGCCCACAGCGACCCCCACCCCTCTCGTGTGTGCTTACTTAGGTGGCGAGATAGTACCCAGCCCAGGGTGTCTGTCATCCTTGTCCAACCTCCCATGTGTAGTCGGGGAAATAAAACATGCCATTTTGCATGTTTTATTTCTTTAAAAACATGCAATGTGTCCTGTTTTGTAAACACCCCTTTTTTCATAGTAGCCAGCCCAGGGTGTCTGTCGCCCAGGCGGCCTTCTTCTACCACCTTACAATGGGTAATGATGATACTACATTGGCTATACCATTCAGGAGGTTTTCGATGATCATCTTCTATCGAACCACCCGTATCTTTCAACGCTGGTGCTGCAAAAATTCCTGGCGGCGATTTCTGCAGCACAAATATGCCATATATTTGATATATAGATGAAGGAGTTCGCTGCAGCTGGAGCCGACAGGGATTGTTTGCTGACCAGCGAGAGGGGACTTGGTGGGTGTTTGGTAGATTGGTTTATGTTTTTGTCCAGCGGTGAAGGGATAGTGAGGTCTTTATCTTAATTAGAGATTATATAATTATCCTTCAATAAACCATGCTATACTACACCCGGAGGCACTCATGCTGGATGTATCAACACTACCGAAACTCGGCTTGGGGGCCCTGCGGCCTCCCATGAAGGATGACCAGATCGATGTGGAGGAATTTAACAAGATTATCGACCTGGCCATGGCGGAGGGGGTAAATTATTTTGATACCTCCCACCTCTACCACCAGGGGAATTCCGAACGGGCCCTGGGCTTGTCTCTGGTAAAGCGGCACCCCAGGGAGTCCTTCATCCTGGCGACCAAGATTGGGGCCTGGGGCTGCAAGAGCCCGGCGGACATGGAGCGGATCTTTAAGGAGCAGCTCCAGCGGCTGGGGGTGGAATATTTCGACATGTACCTCCTCCAAAGTCTTGAGGAATCCCATATGCATCTATACAACGATATGGACTATGATTTTTGGGGCTTTGGCAGGCGGTTAAAAGAGAAGGGCCTCATAAAGCACTTTGGATTTTCCTTTCATGATACTCCCGAACGGCTGGACGAGCATTTGACCAAGCACCCGGAGGCAGAATTTGTTCAGCTTCAATTAAACTATCTGGATTGGGAAAACCCCATTGTGCAATCCCGGGGCTGTTATGAAGTGGCCCGGCGGCACAAAAAACCCATCATAGTCATGGGGCCCATTAAGGGGGGCATCCTCGCTTCCATGGAGCCCCACATGGAGGCCAAGCTAAAGGCCCAGAGGCCCGATGATTCTATCGCCTCCTGGGCTCTCCGCTTTGTCCTAGGTCTTCCGGGAGTAGCAACCATCCTCAGCGGCATGTCCACGGCGGAACAGCTGGAAGACAATGCGGCCACCGTCAAATATTATCAGCCCTTTAGCGAAAAGGAAGAATTCTACCTGGGGGAAGTTACCACCGAACTATTGGCCTCCCCTACGGTGGCCTGTACGGCCTGTAATTACTGCGTCGCCGATTGCCCGGCCAAAATAAATATTCCCCAGATCATCACCGGGTACAATACGGTGTTGCTCTACGGAGATCATGCCCGGGCCCACTTCTTTTACCGGGGGCTCATGTTAAAGTCCGCCCCCGCCAGCGCCTGTACCAGCTGCGGCACCTGCGAAAAGATCTGCCCCCAGCATGTAAAGGTAATGGAGGTGATGGGGAAGGCGTCGGAGGTCTTTGACGCCAAAGATAAACCGCCCCCGACGACGCCGCGGACGGGTCCTTGAGCTGTTTAATTATATGGTCTAGAATTGTTTCTACTTTATGGGACGGCTGAGCTTATTGGACATAATGGTGAATATATGACTCCTGAACAAAAAGCCCGGGTAGAAATTGACAAACGACTGTCCGCATCGGGGTGGCTGCTACAGGACAAAAATGAGTTTAATCCTGCCGCCGCAACGGGTGTCGCGGTGCGGGAATTTTACACAGACACAGGCCCAGTAGATTACCTTTTATTCGTTGATAGAAAGCCTGTCGGCATGATCGAAGCCAAGAAAGCTGAAGAAGGGCAAAACATTACTACCCACGAAAAGCAGTCTAAGCGGTATATAAAAAGCGGGATCAAATGGGCGGTAAACGGCACAAAAATATGTTTTGCCTACGAAGCAACCAGCGTCATTACCCGTTTTACCGATTATTCCGATGAAAAAGCCCGCTCCCGGGAAGTGTTCTCTTTCCACCGTCCTGAGACTCTGCGTGAATGGCTGGGAGACGATTCAACTCTTCGTAACAGAATGAAAGCATTTCCAAAGTTTGATACCAGAGGTTTCCGAATTTGCCAAACAAAGGCAATCCTTGGGTTAGAAAAATCTTTTGGCGAGAACAGACCCCGCTCTCTTATACAAATGGCTACTGGAGCAGGAAAAACATATGCTGCCATAACCGCCGCTTACCGACTTTTGAAATTTGC
The DNA here is from genome assembly GCA_009777335.1 of Treponema sp. Taxonomy (GTDB): domain Bacteria; phylum Spirochaetota; class Spirochaetia; order Treponematales; family Breznakiellaceae; genus WRKT01. The sequence goes on from WRMC01000007.1 coordinate 42,625, forward strand.
CCGTGCCAAAAGGGTACTCTTCCTTGTGGATACCAGGAACCTTGGTATACAAGCAGAGTCCGAATTCAGGGGTTTTTTGCCCAATGATGACCACCGTTTGTTTCCAGAATTGTACGATGTGCACCGTCTTAATTCCCCATCTATTCCTGCTTCTTCGCAGGTCTGTATAAGTACCATTCAACGGATGTACTCCATACTGCGAGGCGAGGAACTGGATGAGAAAAACGAAGAGGAAAACCCCAACGAATTTACAATTACTGGTAATGCCCGAGAAGTTGTCTACAACGAAAAATACCCGCCGGAGTACTTTGACTTTATCATCATAGATGAATGTCACCGCTCAATTTATAACATTTGGCAGCAGGTTCTTGATTACTTTGATGCCTTTCAAATCGGACTGACGGCGACGCCGGACAAACGCACTTTTGGATATTTCCAGGAGAATGTGGTAAGTGAATATTCCCACGAAGAAGCGGTACTTGATAACGTTAACGTAGGGTTTGATACCTTCATAATCGAAACCGAAATTACCAAAAAGGGAGCTACCTTAAAGGCCTTTGGGCAGTCTGTAGAACGGCGTGAACGGCTTACCCGTGCCAGGCGCTGGGAAACCCTTGATGAAGATGTAACGTATGCAAATACTCAGCTCGATCGTGATGTGGTAAATGTTAGCCAAATTCGCACGGTTATCCGTACCTTTAAGGATAAAGTGCTTAGCGAGATTTTCCCCGGCCGCCTTGAAGTTCCCAAGACCCTTATCTTTGCCAAAACAGACAGCCATGCCGATGATATTATTCAAATAGTCAGAAATGAGTTTGGCGAAGGTAACGACTTCTGCCAAAAGATAACTTATAGTGTTAAAAACCCTGAAAAAGGGCTTTCGGATTTTCGTAATAGCTATTATCCCAGGATTGCGGTTACCGTAGATATGATAGCCGCAGGTATAGATGTGAAACCCTTAGAGTGTCTCCTTTTTATGCGAGATGTACGAAGCCAGAGTTACTTTACGCAAATGAAAGGCCGGGGAACCCGGACATTGCTGAAGGATGATCTGCAGAAAGTGACACCCTCTGCTGCGGATAACAAGGCACGCTTTGTGATTGTTGATGCCGTAGGAGTTACCCAGTCATTAAAAACTGATACCCGCCCTCTGGAACGAATGCCAACGGTTTCATTAAAAGATCTTATGATGGGTGTTGTAATGGGCGCCATCGATGAAAACACATTGACGAGCCTTGCCAATCGACTTACCAGGCTGGATAAGCAACTAACCCCAGAAGAACAAACAAAATTGATAGAGGTCACAAAAGGTATTACCTTATCTACCATGGCAAGAAATTTGCTGAACTCCTTTGATGAAGATTTTATTGATTCAAGCGGTGAGACCCAAGAAGAGTTGATAGAAATTGCTGTGTCTCCATTCTTTGACCCCAATTTACGGGAGCATATCGAAGCTGTCCGCAAAGCCCACGACCAGATTATTGACAAAGAGACCCTGGACAAGGTAACGGCTACCGGTTGGAGCGGCGATCAAGAAGCCAAAGCGAATGAGTATATTGCATCATTCCGTAAATTTATCGAAGACAACAAGGACGAAATAACTGCACTGGCCATATTATTTAACGGCACCTGGAAGACCCGGCCTCTTACCCTGGCAATGATAGAGGAAGTACATGAGGCTCTGATCAAGGTAAATATAAGTACAGAGCGGCTTTGGAGTGCATACGGAATTATCCGAAAAGCTGAGGTTAAAGCGGCAGGTCCCTTAAATAAGCTAATTGATATAGTATTACTGTTGCGCTTCGAACTTGGCATCTCTTCAGAACTTACACCATATAGCAACATAGTAAACTTTAACTTTATGAGGTGGACCCTTGCCAAGAACGCCGGGAACATTCATTTTACCGAAGAACAGATGGTATGGCTTCGTATGGTCAAAGACTTCATTGCTGAGTCTATGGCGATAAGCCCTTACGACCTGGATCTAGCCCCTTTTAACCGTCATGGGGGATTGGGCAAGTTTTATGATTTGTTCGGTGATGGGTATGAGGCTTTGCTGGATGAGATGAATCTTGCCTTGGCGGTGTAGGAAAGAAGAAAATGGAACAACGAATTAGCACTAATGAAGGAAAGAGAGGGAACATAGATTGAATTTGCCGGACGGGTGGGTAGTTGCTCCACTGGAATCATTATTAAATTACGAACAGCCAACTCCTTATATTGTCAAATCCACAAATTACAACGCTAATTTTAAGACACCAGTATTGACTGCAGGAAAATCTTTTATCATAGGTTATACTAATGAAACAAACGGGATTTACAAAGATATATTGCCAGTAATAATATTTGATGATTTTACAACAGCCACTCAATTCGTGACGTTTCCATTTAAGGTAAAATCATCTGCAATGAAAATGTTGCAGATAGTTTCACCAGAATTGAATATTAAATACTTATTTTATCGTATGCAATTGATACGGCATAACTCAACTACGCATAAACGATACTGGATTTCTGATTATTCGAATAATGTCATTGAGCTTCCGCCCCTCGCCGAACAGCACCGCATAGTCACCCAAATCGATGCGCTGTTCTCTAAGCTGGACAAGGGCGTGGAAACCTTACAAACCATACAGCAGCAACTGCGGACATATAGGCAGGCGGTGTTGAAGTGGGCGTTTGACGACACTGCTGTGAATACACCTACAAGTCCTCTTTATCAGATATGCTCTCATATTGTTGACTGTCCTCATTCTACACCAAAATGGGTAAATAGTGGAAAACTTTGTTTAAGGACTACCAATTTTCGCAAAGGATATTTAGACTTATCAGAGAAAAACTATGTTTCTGCCGTTACTTTCAACGAGCGCACCCAACGCTTGAAACCTCAAAAAAACGATGTACTATATAGCCGCGAAGGTGCAATTTTAGGACTTGCCTGTTTAGTACCTGGAAATGTTGAGCTGTGTATGGGCCAACGAATGATGTTAATGCGTACAAATTCAATGGTTCTCCCGAAATTTTTGATGCATTACCTTAATTCGCCAAATATAGAAATGATTGTGAAAAAGAAAACAGGAGGAACAGCCTCACCACATATAAATGTTGGAGATGTAAAGTTGTTTGAAATCCCAGTACCAACAATTAATGAGCAATCCGATATTATCACAACCATAGAATCCCGCTTGTCCGTCTGCGATAAACTGGAGCAAATCGTAGACGAAAACCTCGCAAAAGCGGCGGCCTTACGGCAGAGCATACTCAAGAAAGCATTCGAAGGAAAACTTGTACCCCAGGATCCAAGCGACGAACCTGCTGATAAACTGCTTGAACGTATAAGACAAGAGAAAAGGTCAACGAATTACGCGAATAATACGAATAAGAGGAGAAAGCAAAGGTGAATATCCCGTATCAAAATCCCATTCGTGCTAATTCGTTTAATTCGTTGATAGAAAAAGGAGCTTCAAATGCCTGACAATAAAAAGTCTTTAATCCCTCAAAAAACAACCGTAACCAAACAAGACAAAGTATTCTTTGCAGAAATCGCTGCGATTTTACAAGAAGCGCGTCTTACTGCTTATAAAACTGTTAATACCATATTGGTACAAACAAACTGGCATATCGGGAAGCGTATAGTTGAACAGGAACAAAAAGGCAAAAGCCGCGCCGATTATGGCGATTATCTAATAGTAAACTTATCCCGCTATTTGACTGGTACTTTAGGTAAGGGTTTTTCAGAGGCAAATCTTAGGAATTTCAGGCAGTTTTACCTCTGTTTTCCCAAGGGCCTTCAATTCGCTAGACGCCGTCTAGCGAATCCGGAAAATCTTTCATGGTCACACTGGTGTGCGATTATGCGTATTGAAGATGATACCGAGCGTACTTATTATATAACAGAGACAAGCGAACAAAATTGGAATGTTAAATTACTTGAACGTAATATAAGAAGCGGTTATTATCGCAGACTGCTTTCGTCACCAAAAAAAGTGATTACAAAATCTAAAGAAAAAAAAGATAATATAACTGATTTTATCAAAGATCCTTATATACTTGAATTCCTCGATTTACCGGAAGATATGACAGGTAAAGAAACTGAACTAGAAAGAGCTATCATAAATAATTTACAGAGCTTTTTACTTGAACTGGGCAAAGGTTTTTCTTTTGTTGCCCGGCAATTACGGATTAGTACCGAAACATCACATTTTTATATTGACCTTGTGTTTTATAACTATCTACTGAAATGTTTTGTCATCATTGATTTAAAGACAACAAAACTCAGCCCCCAGGATATTGGTCAGATGGACATGTATGTCCGTATGTTTGATGCATTAAAACGAGGACAAGACGACAACCCAACCCTGGGAATAATCCTTTGTGCCGAGAAAGATGAAACAATAGTAAAATATTCTGTCTTAAAAGAAAACAAGCAAATTTTTGCATCAAAGTATAAAACCATTCTACCGACCGAAAAACAACTTGCTGCTATGATAGACAAGAGTAATGCAAGACTGCTGTTAGGTAATAGCAAAGGAACTACAAATGGCTGACAACAATACATCAGCAATCACCCAAAAGGTATGGAGTCTCTGCGGTGTTTTATATGACGATGGCGTAAGTTATGGAGACTACCTAGAGCAGATCACGTATCTCATTTTTCTCAAAATGGCTGACGAATATACCAAAGCTCCTTACAAGCGAAATTTCGGTATTCCCGAAACGTATTCATGGAGCAAGCTTGAGTCCCTTGCCGGTGCGGAACTTGAAACACGGTACAATAAGATGCTGACAGAGTTGGGTAAGAAAAGCGGAACACTTGGCCGTATTTTCGCCAAAGCGCAGAACAAAATTAGCAACCCCGCCTATCTTAAGCGCATTGTTACCATGATTGGAGCGGAGCAATGGGTGTCCATGTCTTCCGATGTAAAGGGTGATATTTACGAGGGTTTATTGGAAAAGAACGCAGCCGACACAAAGAGCGGTGCGGGTCAATATTTTACTCCCCGGGCACTCATTAAGACTATGGTGGAATGCCTGCGCCCTGAGCCTGGGAAAACCATAGTAGACCCCGCCTGTGGAACCGGAGGTTTTTTCCTTGCAGCCTATGACTATCTGACTGATCCAAATCGGTTTAAGCTCACTCGCAAGCAACGGGAATTTTTAAAAAACAACACCTTTCGAGGCTGGGAGATCGTACAGAATACTTACCGCCTGTGTATAATGAACCTGTTCCTGCATAACATAGGTGAAATTGACGGTGAGCCGCCTGTCACCCGCAATGATGCACTCCTTACCGACCCCGGAGAAAGGTTTGACTTTGTATTAACCAATCCTCCCTTCGGTAAAAAGAGTGCCATGACCTTTACCAACGAAGACGGAGAACAGGAAACCGAAGATCTGGTTTACAATAGGCAGGACTTTTGGGCAACTGGGTCAAACAAGCAATTAAATTTTGTCCAGCATATTCACACACTATTAAATTCCACAGGAAAAGCCGCAGTTGTTGTACCTGATAACGTATTGTTTGAAGGTGGCGCAGGTGAAACTGTGAGGAAGAAGCTTCTTGAGACTACTGATCTCCATACCATACTCCGCCTGCCTACGGGGGTATTCTATAAACAGGGTGTAAAAGCGAATGTCATCTTCTTTGATAATCGCCCGGCAAGCCCTGATGTACAAACCAAAGAGCTGTGGATTTACGATTTTCGCACCAATGTGCATTTTACCTTGAAGCAGAACTCAATGAAATTTGAGGACTTAAAGGATTTTATCGCCTGTTATAACCCCGACAATCGCCACAAACGCCGCGAGACTTACAATGACACAAATCCCGATGGCCGTTTTCGACAATTTACGTATGAGCAGATAAAAGAAAGGGATAAAACCAGTCTTGATATATTTTGGATCAAAGACAAGTCTTTAGCTGATCTTGATAGTTTACCTGACCCGGATGTTTTGACGGGTGAAATAATAGACAATCTAGAAACGGCTATAGAAAGTTTTCGAGAAATTATGACGGAACTGGGAGAGTAATTATTTAAACAGCCCCAGGGCCTTGATGACCCCAGGGTGGTTATATTCTAAACACCCGTCTCCTACTCGACCAGGCCCGTTTCCCTCATATTGAAGATTCCCAACTGCATGGATTCTTCCCAGCTGAGGTTGTTCATCCGGTCCTGTTCGGAGATGATCCAGTCCTGGCCTATTTCCAGGGCCTTTCGGAAGATCCCCGGCAGGTCTAGCTTTCCGGTGCCCAGGGCGGTAAAGCCAAAGTTCTTCACCCGTTCTTCGTCCTGCATGTACCGGGGGCTTATGGGGTCAAGCATGTCCTTGCAATGGAGCAGGGCTATGCGGTCCTTCACCTTTTCCATGTAGGTGACCGGGTCCAGCCCTGCCGAGTAGACCCAGCCCACGTCCAGTTTAAAACAGAGCCGGGGGTCTATGAGGACCAGGTAGTAGTCCATCACCGAGATGCCCTTAAAGACGGTGGTAAATTCCTGGTAGTGGTTGTGATACATGGGGATGAGCCCTTCGTCGGCCAGGAGCTTGACGGTCTTGTTCAGGTCATCGATGTCCTGCATCATCTCATCGTAGGTGCCAACGTCTCCGTATATCTTGGTGCGGAAGGAGCGGATCACCTGGGTCCAGCGGAGGTTCACCTTCTTTACTCCATAAAGGTTGGCCTTTTCGACCACGGCCTTGAGGTTCGCGGGGTCCTTATGGAACTCCCCGTGGGTGCTGCCTATGCCGGTGCAGAGGCTCTCCAGGCCCAGGTCCCTATAGCGTTTGAGGTTCTCTTTGAGGTCTCCGGGGAACATGCTTAGGTCACCGTCCATGGCCTTAAAGCCCATCTTGGCGTACTTCTCTAAATAGGGCCAGGGGTCGTGGTTGGGGTTTACCCGGTCCCGGTAGCCTATCCATGCGGGTTTCAACTTTTTCATAATCCCTCCTTAAATACATACCCTTCTTGTGCTAGAGTTACCCGAATGTTCTTGCCGGGTGGCTCTCTCTTACTAGTGTATATCACATATGGAGGAAAAAGAAGTGGCGCAATTATTTTTCAAAGAGGAAGGGCGGCTTGTCTACCGCTACGATGCCGAGAAGGTGTGGATAGAGCCCTGGGGTCCCAACAGCCTTCGGGTCCGCTCCACCAAGATGGCTCAGATGCCCGAAGAAGCCTGGGCCCTTCTGCCTCCCAAGGCCACTGCCGTCCAGATAGATATACAGGAGGCCGAGGCATCCATCACCAACGGCAAGATCAAGCTGACCATGAGCCGGGCGGGGAAGATCATCATCTACAACCAAAAGGGGGAGAAGATCCTGGAGGAGTTTATCCGGAACCGCCGGGATTCCCACGCAGATTATTGCTCGGCCCTGGACATAGAGAACCGGGATTTTAAGCCCATCATAGGAGGGGACTACCAGCTTTGCCTGCGGCTGGAATCCCTGAGCCCCCATGAAAGGATCTACGGCATGGGGCAGTACCAGATGCCCCACCTCAACCTCAAGGGCTGTACCCTGGAACTGGCCCAGCGGAACTCCCAGGCGACGGTGCCCTTCATGGTGTCCAGCCTGGGCTATGGGTTTCTATGGAACAACCCCGCGGTGGGCCGGGTGGTCTTTGGCAAGAACATGAGCACCTGGGAAGCCGAGAGCAGCACCAAGATGGATTACTGGATCTGTGCCGGAGACAGCCCCGCGGAGATTGAGGAGGCCTACGCCGAAGCTACCGGCAAGGTTCCCATGATGAGCGAGACGGCCATGGGCTTTTGGCAGTGCAAGCTCCGCTACCGTAACCAGGAGGAACTTTTGGCGGTAGCCCGGGAGTACAAGAGGCTGGGCATCCCCCTGTCGGTGATAGTGGTAGACTTTTTCCACTGGCCCTACCAGGGGGACTGGCGCTTTGATGAACGCTACTGGCCAGACCCCGAAGGGATGATCAGTGAACTTAAAGCCATGGGGATAGAGCTCATGGTGTCGGTCTGGCCCACGGTGGACCGCCGCAGCGAGAACTTTGAAGAGATGCTGGAGCGGGGCCTTTTGATCCGCACCGAGAGGGGCTACCGGATCAGTATGGACTTCCAGGGGAACACCCTCCACTTTGATGCCACCAACCCCGAGGCCCGGTCCTATGTTTGGGAGAAGATCAAGGGGAACTACTACGACAAGGGGGTCAGGATTTTCTGGCTCGACGAGGCGGAGCCGGAGTACACGGTCTATGACTTTGAACAGTACCGCTACCACCTGGGGCCCAATGTGCAAATCGGAAACATCTTTCCCCTCCTTTATACCAAGGCCTTCTACGATGGCATGGAGGGGGAGGGACAGAAGAACATCCTTAACCTTTTGCGTTGTGCCTGGGCGGGGAGCCAGAGGTACGGGGCCCTGGTCTGGTCCGGGGACATCCATTCCAGCTTTTCCAGCATGAGGAACCAGCTCTGTGCGGGCCTCAACATGGCCATGGCGGGCATCCCCTGGTGGACCACCGACATAGGGGGCTTTCATGGGGGGGACATAGGGAGCCCTGCCTTTAAGGAGCTCCTGGTCCGCTGGTTCCAGTGGGGCTGCTTCTGCCCCGTCATGCGGCTCCACGGTTTTAGGGAACCCACCGAGTACCAGCTTCTGGGGGTAGCCCAGGATCTAAGCACCCTCACCGGGGCGGACAACGAGATCTGGTCCTATGGGCCGGAGATCTTCGAGATCTGCAAAACCTATATCCTCCTGCGGGAGAAGCTCCGCCCCTATATCACCGAGCAGATGAAGGCCGCCCACGAAAAGGGAAGCCCGGTAATGCGGCCCCTCTTTTACGACTTCCCCCAAGACCCCCGATCCTGGGAGATAGAAGACCAGTATATGTTCGGCCCCAGCCTCCTGGTGGCCCCGGTGCTCTGCGAGGGCGCAAGGGAAAGGGAACTCTACCTCCCCCCAGGGGACTGGACCTGCTTCTGGTCCGGGGCCCGATACGAAGGAGGCAGAGTGCATACCGTCCCGGCACCCCTGGAGCAGATCCCGGTTTTTTCCCGGGATGGAGCCAAGGATGCTGATAAAAAAGATGAGCTATTTGGATTGTGGATTAACAGAGAAGAAACTGCCGACGTAAATTCGTTTGTCCGAAAAATGAGAAGAGGAAGAACCTATGCTCATTGATTCTGATATTTTAATTATACAGAAATTTCAACTAAAATGAAGATGAATAAAACTTCCTTCCCCCTAATTAAAATCATCTCATTTTACCGGCCCTACAGGCTGCTCTTTATGGGGGTCCTCGCCTGTGCGGCTGTCACTGTCCTGGCTGGCCTGGCCCTGCCCCTCTGCATCCGCTACATCACCGTGGAGGTTCTGGCTGTAGGACCTGCCGAAGCGGTTCCCCTAATATTTAGGACCCTCCTCCTCATGCTGGCCCTGATCATGGTCCAGGTATTAAGCGGGCTGTTCTACGATTATAAGGGCCACGCCGTGGGGGCCAGGATGGAGCGGGATATGCGGCAGGTCCTCTTTGAACACTGCCAGAGGCTCCCCTTAAGCTTCTTTGACCGGGAAAAGACCGGTTCCCTTATGTCCCGGATTACCATGGATCTTCTTAACCTGGCGGAGTTCTGCCACCATGGGCCGGAAAACCTTCTTATCTTTCTGGCTAGTTTTGTCGGGGCCTTTATCGTCCTCTTTCGTATAGAGCCCCGGCTTACCCTGGTGGTTTTTGCCCTCCTTCCCCTGATGGTGCTCTACACCGCCTTCTTCCAGGGCCGGCTGAGGCGGGCCTACAGGGAGAACCGGGAAAAGATCGCCGACCTTAGTGCGGACCTGGAAGACACCCTCTCGGGGGTCAGGGTGGTTAAATCCTTCGGCAATGAGGAAATGGAAGACAGAAAATTTTCCGGGGCCAACGAGGAGTTTTGCCGGGGCCGGATTAACATTTACCGGAACGAAGCTTATTACTACTCGGTGATGGAGTTCTTCCTCTCGCCCCTGATTACCGTTGCCGTGGTGGCCGCCGGGGGGCTCCTTATTTCCCGGGCTACCCTAAGCCCGGCGGACCTCATTGTCTTTCTCCTCTATATAGGCTACCTCACCGCCCCTCTGCGTAACTTTGCCCAGTGGGTGGGGCTGTACCAGGATGCCATGGCGGGGTTCGGCCGGTTTAGGGAGATCATGGAACGAACAAGAGAAGAGCCCGACTCCCTGGGAGCTCCGCAGGCATGGGCCGCCCATACACCCATCCGGGGCAAGCTGGAATTTGTGAATGTCAGTTTCCGCTACGGCGAAAACCTCGAAAATGTGATCGAGGACTTCAATCTTTCTATTGAGCCCGGTGAATCGGTGGCCCTGGTGGGATCTTCAGGGATTGGTAAGACCACCCTCTGTTCCCTTATCCCCCGGTTCTACGCCCCCACGGCGGGGCAGATCCTTCTGGATGGCTATGATATAGCCGGCATGGATCTGGCTTTTCTTAGGCAGAACATAGGATTGGTAGCCCAGGAGGTCTATCTTTTTAACGGAACGGTTTTGGAAAATATTCGATATGGCCGGCCCGGGGCCTCCCTGGAAGAGGTGATGGAGGCGGCCCGGCGGGCCAATGCCCATGACTTTATCAAAAGCCTCCCCCAGGGCTATGACAGCCCCATAGGCCAGCGGGGTATCCGCCTTTCGGGGGGTCAGCGGCAGCGGCTCTCCATAGCCCGGGTTTTTCTTAAAGACCCGCCGGTGCTGATCCTCGACGAGGCCACCAGCTCCCTGGACTACGAAAGCGAAGCTCTCATACACCAGGCCCTGGAAAAGTTTATGAAGGAGAGGACCACCCTCATCGTAAGCCACCGGGACTCAAGCATACAGCGGGCCGGGCGAATTATCGCTCTGGGGGACTCCCCCTAGGCCTGGGCTTTGGCTCCCTTTTGCTTCCCGTGCCAGACTAAACAAGCTATGGCCGAAACAAACATCAAGGCCCCCATGATGATAAGACCCACCGAGAAGCCCTGGGCGTCGCCTATGCCCCCTATGATGGGGGGGCCCAGGGTCTGACCCACGTCCATGAGGGTGCTCATCATTCCCAGAGAGGCCCCCAGGGCGCCTATGGAGGCCACATCGGCGGCCAGGGCGTTGGAGGCGGCGGTGGTAAGGGCAAAGCCCAGGCCGTAGAGAATGATCACCGGGGCCAGGACCAGGACCGAGCGGGTAAAGACCAGGGAGAAAAAGGAGAGGGAGCAGATCAGAAGGCCCACCACCATCATGGGGAGCCGGCCCATCTTGTCGGAGGCCCGGCCAAAGAAGGGCTTAAGGACGATGACCCCCACCAGCTGTATGGTCAGAAGGGTGCCGATGAGCCCCGGGGACATGTCCAGTTCGCTGGCGTAGAGGGGGAAGATCATCTCAAAGGCCCCATAGGCAAAGTAGATTGAGGCGCTTAAGACCCCAACAAAGAGGAGGGGCCCATAGCTAAGGATGCCCCAGAGTTTTTTCATGAAGCCCGTTTTATCTTCATCGCTCTTGTGGAACCGGGCGGCGGCGGCGGACTTGTCTTCCTCCTCAGGGGGTTTGCGGAAAAACCAGAGGGCCGCCAGAAGGGCCAGGGACCCGGCCACGGCGGCGATGAGGTAGACGCTGGAGGGGCCCCCGAGGCCGTAGGCGTTTCCCCCCACGGTGGGGGCCAGGGCCCGGCCTACCATGGTGGCGGAGGAGTATATCGATAAGTTCTGGCCCGTGTTCTTCCCGCTAAAGGCAGCAATGGCGGCCATGGCCACGGGCCCAAAGGCGGCGGTGGCAAAGCCATGGTAGAAGCGGACAGCCCCAAGCTGGACCGGGTTGGTCACCAGAAGGTAGATGAAGGGAGCGCTGGCAAAGACCAGGAGGGACCCGATAAGGATACGCTTATAGCCGTAGCGGTCCGCCAGGTAGCCCGCCAGATAACTGATGAGGATCCCCGGGATGGTAGACATGGATGCAATGATACCAATCTGGGCATTGGTGGCCCCCAACTGGGCGGCAAAGAGGGGCAAAATGGGCGATTTTGATATGGTGGAGCTAAAAATGGCCAGGGCTCCGCAGAAACCTACCATTAAGAGCATAGGGACGTTTATAGAAGCTTTCATAGGGGAATCTCCTTATACTCCCCATAATAAACGTTAATTTTCGGTTTGACAATCCATGTTATCCTGGCTTCTCCTTTCCTTGACATCGATTTTTCGAGGTTTTATACTTATATATAGAACATAATGAAGAAATCCTTAGCCCCTTCCCCTGGGCGGTTTCGGGGAATGGCCGTACTTCTCCTCATGTGCATGGTCTTTAGTGCCTGCGATGTCCTTTTTATGGACCTGGCGACTAAGGACCCCTTTGAGGGGGGCTGGGATTCTACCGGTGACCAGGGCGGGGGAGGAAGCGGCGGGGGCAGTACCCCCATGGCGACGGTGATCTTTGATCCCGGTAACATTTCTCTCCCCATTCCAAGAGAATCGGTGACCGTACCTGTAAACACGACCATACATAACAGTCATATGCCCCTATGGTATAGAGATATAGCAGATCCCTACTTCCTGGGCTGGTACACCGAAGCGGACAGCACCGATGAACCCTTTGACAGCCGTATCCCCGTCCTGAAAGATATGACCGTCTATGCCCACTGGATTGAAGATACTGGCCAGGGCTCGGTTGAATTTAACCACAATGGGGGGCATCAATCGTCCTATCCCAGCCGGGTCCCCCTGGATGGGGATGGCAAGCTTGCCCGGATCCCCGCCCCCCCGGAACGGCATGGCTGGATCTTCTATGGCTGGTATACCCAGGAGGGGGGGCCCACTGGGGGCGGCGACCTGGTCATCCATACCACCGAACTTGATAGCTCAATAGACACCCTCCATGCCCACTGGATAGCCATACCCCATGCGGTGACCTATGACCTGGCCGGGGGGACCGGGGTCTACCCCCTGCAGGTGATCCTGGAGCCGGACAGTAACTACGAATGGAGGGTAAGTCCTCCCACAGTTCCCACCCGGACCGGATACAACTTTGTCCATTGGGCCCGGGTAAACGTAAAGGATGATAATTCCACCGGCGACCGCTGGGATTTTCCGACCGAAGTGGTGGAGGACCACCTTACCCTGAGGGCCGTCTGGGCACCCCGGGTCTACCAGCTAAGGTATCACCCCAATGGGGGCAATCCTGCTTCCTCTGTGGAAATTCTAAACATTCAGTTTGATGAACCCCCGGCCATCCTGGCGCCGAATGATAGCTCTTTAGGTTTCTATCACAGCAACACGAGTTATGGGTTTCTTAACTGGAACAGCCAGCAAGGCGGCAACCAGGGGACAACCCGATTCTACCCGGGTCAGAGCCTGGCTTTGATCTCCCGCTGGGGGGAGGAGCCATTGGGACATACCTATGTGCTCTATGCCCAGTGGGGGGAGGCCGGTTCGGCCTTCAGCGATGTTTCGGTCTACTTTAACCTGAACGGGGGTTCCATGGCCTCAGGCGATCCCCACCCCGCTGAGCTGGACGGCAGGGACCCCACCCAGGGGATTCCTAAGCCCCCCGATGATCCCCAGCGGACGGGCTACGATTTCATGGGCTGGTACAGGATCCATAACCCGGATTTTCCTAATACCTCAGTATTAAATAACCAGGCCTGGAAGTTTGATAATGACCCCAGCCCCGATGCGGCGGGGATGAACCGGACCCTCTTTGCGGGCTGGAAGATCCGGGAGTACAGCCTTAGCTATGATGCCAATGCGGGGACCGGTGAAACAGTCACCATGCCGGACCCCCATGCAAACATAGCCTACGACGAGGGTGATGTGATCAAGGGCCTGGATGACAATGCCCGGCCGGGCTGGCGCTTCCTTGGCTGGAACACCGCCGCCAATGGTTCAGGTCAGAGTATATACCCGGGGCAGAACATGAGCGCCCTTGAGGCCTGGGGCGGATCAAACACGGCTCCCCTGGTCCTCTTTGCCCAGTGGGAAACCCTGACCTATACGGTGAGCTACTATTCCACTGGGGGTACGGCGGTGGCGGCCGCAGAGGGACAGAGCCATGGGAGCATCCTTAGCGCTCCCGGTCCGGTCCCTGAAAGGACGGGCTATACCTTCGATGGCTGGCATACTTTGAATGGGACCGAAGACGATGAATGGGGGGTTCAGTGGGTCTTTGGGTCCGCCGATCCCCAATGGGCGGTCACCGAATCCTTCACCCTCTTTGCCCGGTGGGAAGCCCGGCTCTATACCCTCCACTACGACCTAAACGGCGGCTCCGGGACGGTACCCGCCAGCAAGGTGGACATTCAATACAACACCTTTGTGGACCTGGCACCCAGTGATGGGATCTATAAGCTGGGCCATGTCTTTACGGGCTGGAATACCGCCTCCGATGGTTCGGGGATTCCCTTCCTGGGGGGGCAAGAGCAGGTCCGCTTTAGGGACCACCTGACTAACCAGCCATTTAGCACCCTTTATGCTCAGTGGGCTGAAGTCCATCAGGTGACCGTGGAATTTGACACCCTGGGGGGGAACCATGTACCCTACCGCTACGTGAGCGAAGACGGGGGCATTACCGAACCCCCCGAACCCAGTCTGGTACTTTTTTCCTTTGAGGGCTGGTACACCGATACTAGCTTTGAGACGAAATTTGAATTCGAGAAAAGGGACAGCGCGGGGGAACTTACCAATCCCGGTGCCTTTACCAAAGTAGAAGGTAATATCACCCTCGTTGCCTTGTGGCTGGCGAGCAGCGGGGACGGCAGATTAACCATAACCTTCCATGCCAACGGCGGTGAATTCGACGACGGGTCGGCGAAGTTTACCGAGCGGAGATTCCTGGGCCAGACAGTAAGGGCCCCGGATGATCCCGAAAAGGACCCGGAAGAATTTAATGGCTGGTTTCACATCACTGGCCCTGTCATAACTGAAATTATTCCTCATAACGATAGCCGGTTTACCGACAATACCCCCTACGACTTTAATGAAGTGGTTCGAAGTGATATGAACCTCTATGCCCGCTGGGTCAATATGGCAGGCTACTTCGGCTATGGCACCGTGGAAAGCCCCTTCCTGGTGCGCAGCGTGGCGGATCTCCAGCTGGTTGGTTCGGGGGATCCCCATCCGGAATACCTCAGCGGCCCCGACTGGGACCTGGATTCTCATTACCGGCAGTTGAATGACCTGCCCGAGAACGGTAGCTCCATGCCCCCAGGAGACGAGTACAGCCCCATAGGCACTAGCGCTTCCAGCAGTTTTACCGGTGTCTACGACGGCAACGGTTATACCATCAAGGGCCTTACTATCAGCAGGGCGGCCCCCTATGCTGGTCTTTTTGGATACATAGGCTCCGGGGGGCTGGTGAAGGACCTGGGTCTTGAGGAGGTAACTATCCTTAATACCGGGGCCTATACCGGAGCCCTGGCGGGCCGAAATGATGGCACCATTACAAACAGTTATGCCAACAAGGGAACAGTTGAAGGCAGCTCCTATGTGGGCGGCCTGGTGGGTTATAACGGCGGCAGTTCTAGCCAAGGCATAAAAGAAAGCTATGTCATATTGGATGAGATAACCGCTACAGGGGGCACCGTCGGCGGCCTGGCGGGCTTTAATGATCTTGGCTCCCTTATAGAAAACACCTATGCTGCGGCGGACATCATGAGCGGCACAAGCCCCCTGGGCGGCCTGGTGGGAGTAAACCAAGGCGTTGTACGGTACAGCTATGCTACAGCGGAGCTAGATATTACAGGCGGCACTAGCAATAATGGCGGCCTGGTGGGCAGTAACATCAATGGAACTCTTCAAAACAGCGTGGCCCTTAGCCCCAGGGGAAAAACAAGCACTACCAGTATTCCATTTTATCGCTTAGGCGCTAACTCAGGCGGTTCCTTATCGAACCTCTTCGCCCGGAACATGGCCATTAATGATTCCTTTAGTTATTTTGGCAAGCAGTTTGCCGACACCACCCCCACGGGCCAGCACGGCTCTTCGATAGTATCTGTGGACGCAGCGGACTGGCTCAGCATAGAAGCCCATCTGGGGGCGATGACCGAGGCCTGGTGGGCTTCCAGCACGGGGTTGAATTTTAGTATCTCCAGTTCTGCCAACGGCCCTTCGATCTGGGTCTACCATGGCGGGAATGCGGCTAGTCACCGCCTCCCCACTTTACGCAACACCGGGGGCAGCCAGAACCCAAAAATGCTGGAAATAAGCAATCTGACGGACCTCTTACCCCAGGGGGAAGGGACAGAGACAAGCCCCTTCCTGGTGCGGAACGCGGAGGAACTGCAGATGGTCGGCGGGGGAACTGGAAACCCCAGCCCGGCCTACCGCCACTGGGCCCTGGACAAGCATTACCGGCAAACCGCCAACATCACCCTGCCTGCCCTGGTTGGCAGCGAAACCAGTAACTTCACTCCCATAGGAACGAGCGGTGCAGAAAATACGTTTACCGGCTCTTATAATGGGGATGTCTATTCTATATCCAACCTTATCATTAATATCAGCGGCAATAATTATGTGGGCCTATTCGGCCATATAAGCGGCGCAACATTACGTAACATCACCCTGGTGGATGTTGATGTTACCGGGCGTCTCTATGTAGGGTCATTAGTAGGATATGCCGCTGCCTCGCCTACCATAGAAAACTGTGAGGCCTCGGGAAAAGTCACCCATTACGGAACTGAAACTAGTAGTGCTACCGGCGGGCTAGTAGGGTGTCTATTGGGGGGTACCATAAGAAACAGCCATACCAACGTAACTGTAACGAGCCAATTTAATCGAGTCGGCGGGCTCGTAGGTGTAGCAAATACCTCTACCCAGGGGGATATCTTAATTATTAACTCATCGGCAAATGGTAATGTTACAGGGATTGATAGAGTTGGTGGTCTTGTCGGCGAGAATAGGAATACTAATACTCAAGGTGCTTCAAATCCTAATATTTATGGAATAACCATTGAAAACTCTTTTGCCGAAGGCAATGTTAGTGGAACCAATTTTGTAGGGGGTCTTATAGGGGGGCATTATGAAACTCCTAACCTAACTGCACGCGATCCAAGTCTGATATACGACATCGTTTTAAGGAATACCTATGCCACAGGCGTAGTCCGAGGGGTAGACAATGTCGGCGGTCTTGCGGGCAATAACAGGGGGCAAATTTACGACTCCTGGGCAGAGGGTGCTGTCATCGCTACAGGGGATAATGTCGGCGGTCTTGTGGGATATAATGATAGCCGCTGGTCGGATGAACAAAATGCAGCTTTGATACGGAACAGCTATGCTATAGGTAATGTTAAAGGAAACCAAAATGTCGGGGGTCTTGTAGGCAGCACTATACTCGATACTATTGCAGACTATCCTAGCCTAATTGAAAGATCATACGCTACAGGTGATGTAGAGGGAACCAGCCGTGTAGGCGGACTAGCGGGTTATCATAGTGGTGAAATTCGGGCTGCTTACGCTTCCGGCAGTGTTAAAGCTTCCGGCGACTATGCGGGTGGACTTGTGGGATATCATTCTCGAGGTCGTATTGAAAACAGTTACGCCATAGGTGATGTTACCGGTGACGCTAATGTAGGCGGTATTGCCGGTTATGCTTTTAATGGTGCCATACAGTATACATATGCCACCGGAATAGTCACCGGAAATGATTATATCGGCGGTATTGTGGGAAATCATGGTGTCGCATCCACCACAACACAATCAAGTGTTGCCCTTAACCCAAGTATATCAAGAATAGCATCATCAACATCACTAAATGTTAGGCGTGTAAAGGGAAATAACCCCTCCAATGCTGGGCTTAGTTTCAATTTTGCCCGGGGAGATATGCTTGTAAACGGAACGCCTCCAAGTGGGACCTATACTCACACCCAGCAACAAGGCGAGAGCATAGACCAAGCAAAGTGGACTGACAGGCAATGGTGGGTTACTGCTACTTCCGCTAACCCCCGCGGCCCGGGCTTTAACGGAACAGGCCATGCCAATGTCTGGAATTTCGACAACCTTGGCGGAACCAGCCGCAGTTTGCCCACCCTGAACGACATGCCGGGGCAGACCGCCCATCCCCAGGATCCGAGGATTAGGGATTGATATGAAACGATCAAGCCCTCCCCCGGGGCGGTTTCGGGGTATGGCCATCCTCCTCCTCCTTTGCATGGTCTTTAGTGCCTGTGATGTCCTCTTTCTGGACTTGGCTGCCAAGGACCCCTTTGAGGCGGGCTGGGATTCCCTGCCAGGGGGCTCCGGTTCAGGCTTTTCTGCCCGGGTGACGGTGACCTTTGATCCAAACCATACTGATCCCCGCCTATCCAGTTACCTGGATTCTGTCACGGTGCCCATCAATTCTACCTTGCAAGCTAGTTCCTTGCCCCGCTGGTACCAGAAGCTAGATGAGGACCACAATTGGACTAACCCCCATTTCCTCGGCTGGAACACCAAAAAGGATGGAACCGGGGATCCTTTTGACTACCGGACCCCAGTCTTGGAAGATATGACCGTCTACGCCCACTGGGTCGAAGATTCCGGGGAGGGCTATGTAGAGTTTAAGAACGATGAGGGGCATCAGCTGTCCTATCCCAGCAAAGTTCCCCTTGATGGGGATAGAAAACTGGTCCTGCTCCCCGCACCTCCGGAACGGCATGGCTGGATCTTCTATGGCTGGTATACCCAACCTGACGGCAAGGGGCAGATAGTCACCCACATCACCGAGCTTGATGGCTCGATAGATACCCTCTATGCCCACTGGATAGCCGTGCCCCATGCGGTGACCTATGACCTGGACGGGGGGACCATGCCGGAGACTTTCCGCCTTCAGCAGATCCTGGAGCCGGACCATAACTACGAATGGAAGGTTACCGAGCCCTCTACAGAACCCACCCGGACTGGGTACAACTTTGTCCACTGGGCCCGGGTGGACGAGCAGGGCGGCTCCGGAGATCGCTGGGACTTTCTCAATGAGCATGTGGAGGATCACCTTACCCTTAGGGCCGTCTGGAACACCCGGGTCTACCAGCTTGGGTATTATCCCAATGGGGGCAGCCCCGCCTCTCCTGTTACTATTCAAAGCATCCGATATGATGATCCCCCGGACCTGCTGACACCCGGGGACCTGGATTTTAGCCATAGTACCCTGAGCTTCCTCAATTGGAACAACCAGCCAGACGACAACCAGTGGGCAACTCGATTTCACCCGGGCCAGAGCCTGGCCCTGATCCCCCGCTGGGGAGATGAGCTATCGGGACATTTGTATGAGCTCTATGCCCATTGGGGTGATGCGAGTTCAGGGGCTACGGGAGTTTCGGTTTACTTTAACCTGAATGGGGGTTCCATGGCGGAAGGCCAGAACCACCCCGCGGCCCTGAACAATAGGGACCCCGACCAGGGGATTCCCCGGCCCCCCAATGATCCCCAACGGAGGGGCTACGACTTTAAGGGCTGGTACAGGATCCATAACCCAGATTTTTCGGACCACACAAATCCAGATAACCAGGCCTGGCTGTTTAATGATGACCCCACCCCCGAAGTGGTGGGGATGAACCGGACCCTCTTTGCGGGCTGGGAGATCCGGGAATACAGCCTTAGCTATGATGCCAATGCGGGGACCGATACGGTCACCCCGCCTACCGCCCATACAGACATACCCTACGACCAAGCTGAGATGATCAAGGGCCCTGACGAAAATGCCCGGCCGGGCTGGCGCTTCCTTCGCTGGAACACCGCCGCAGATGGTTCGGGCCAGAACATCTATGCGGGGCAGAACATGAGCGCCCTTGATACCTGGGGCGGAGCCGTAACTGACCTGGTCCTCTATGCCCAGTGGGAAACCTTGACCTATACGGTGAGCTACTATTCCACCGGGGGTACAGCGGTAGCGGCCCGGCCAAATATACCCCATGACGGAGTAATCGAAGCGGAGCCTCAACCCACCAGGACGGGTTATACCTTCGATGGCTGGCATACCAAAAATGGGACTGCCGATGATGACTGGGAAGACCCGTGGGTCTTTGGCCCCAGCGGAACCGGAACTCCGGTTACTGGGTCCATCACCCTCTTTGCCCGGTGGAATCCCCGGCTCTATACCCTCCATTACGACCTAAACGGAGGCTCCGGCACAGTGCCCGACAGCAAGGTGAATATTCAATACAATACCTTTGTGGACATAGCACCCAGCGATGGGATCTACTGGCTGGGCTTTGTCTTTACGGGCTGGAATACCGAAAAAGACGGCTCTGGAGTTCCCTTCCTGGGGGGTCAGAAGGATGTCCGCTTTAGGGACCACCTGACCAATGAGCCCTATAGCACCCTCTATGCCCAATGGACCGAAGCCCGGCGGCTAACCGTGGAGTTCAACACCCTGGGGGGGACCCATGTACCCTACCACTACGTGAGCGAAGACGGGGGCATTACCGCACCCTCCTCACCCAGCCTGGCGGGCTTTACCTTTGGGGGCTGGTATACCGATATCACCTTTGGCACGGCCTTTGATTTTGAAGTTCGGGATGTGATGGGGGAGCTTACCAACTCCGGGGCCTTCACCCCAGTTTCAAGCAACATCACCCTTGTCGCCAAGTGGCTGTGGACCGGCAGTGTGGACGGCATGTTTACCATCACCTTCAATGCCAATGATGGCGAATTCGACGACGGGTTAGCGATTAAAACCGAGAAGAGATTCCTGGGGCAGACAATAGCAGCCCCGGATGATCCTGAAAGAGATACCGATGAATTTAACGGCTGGTTTAGGATAGATGGGAGTGTTGACATCCCCATTCCCCATTACCATTCCCAATTTACCGACAATACCCCCTACGATTTTAATCGGGAGATTCGAGGCGGGTTTACCCTCTATGCCCGGTGGGTCGATACAACTAGCTACTTTGGCCAAGGCACTGCCAGAAGCCCCTTCCTGGTCCGGACCCTGGCGGACCTGGAACGGGTTGGTTCGGGGGAACGCCATCCAGACCATCCCGATTATCCCGGCGGCCCAACTTGGGACCTGGACAAGCACTATCGGCAGATGAATAACCTGCCCGAAAACGGCAATTCCATGCCGGGAAGCTTCAGCCCCATAGGCAGCGGGTCTGGTACGAGCAGCTTCCACGGGGTCTACGATGGCAACGGCTTTAGCATTACCGGTCTTGAAATAGATCATACAAGCGATAACATCGGCCTCTTTGGGTATATAGACACCGTGGGGACCAATGTAGGAACGGTCCGTAACCTGGGCCTGGAGAAGGTTCATATCAGGGGCACCGGTAATAATATGGGCAGCCTGGCGGGGACAAACCACGGCATAATTGAAAATAGCTATGTCAACGGCGGTACCGTTGTAACAGGAAATTATCCTAATGTCGGCGGCCTGGTGGGTGATAACCGGGGCACCATAAGCGAAAGTTATGTCATCATGGAAAGGGTCACCAGTACCTCCTATGCCCTCGGGGGCCTGGTGGGGCAGAACCGGGGGACCATTACAAACACCTATGCTGCGGTAGATATAGTCTATACCACCAATGAATATGCCGGCGGCCTGGTGGGAAGAAACGGCGCAAGCAGCAGTGATAGAGGGACCATACAGTTTAGCTATGCCACCGCCCATGTAAGCGGGCGGGGCGATTCAGCCGGATTAGTGGGTTACACCCCCAATGGGGATATACAGAACAGCGTCGCCCTTAACCCAAATCTGGTTAACGCAAATCCGCCTTCTAATACTCTCTATCGCATATACGGAAATACCAATGGCAATACCATTGCTAACAACTTTGCCCGGAACATGGTAATAAACGGCAATGTTGATTACCTTGGTACCCAGTCCGCCGACACCACCCCCACGGGCCAGCACGGCTCTTCCATCATGCCCGCCGACGCAGCGAATCGCTTCAGCATAGACGCCCATCTGGGGGTGATGAACGAAACCTGGTGGGGATCCAATCCGGGCTTTGATATCTCCAGTACTGTAAACGGCCCTTCGGTCTGGCAGTTCCACCCCGGCGGGAATGCAGACAGCCACACCCTCCCCACTTTACGTAAAACCGGGGGTGATCAGGAACCGAAGATGCAGGAGATCCACCAGGGCTCAGGTGAATCAGAAGACGACCCCTTCCTGGTCTATGATGTGCCAACCCTGCAGCGGGTGGGGAGGGCGACTCCCCCTTACGCCAACTGGACCCTGTCCGCCCACTACCTGCAGATAGCAGATATAGACATGGCCGCGGCAGGAACCTTTACTCCTATCGCACACTTATCCATAGAGTTTGATGGCGTGTACGAAGGAGGCGGTCATACCATCTCTAACCTTACCGTTTCTGCTCTTAGTGGACCTGTCGGCCTCTTTGCCACTATTACTAATGATGTTACATCTCTCGGTATTATCCGAAACCTAGGCCTAGTAGATGTAAATGCTTCGGGGCCTAGCCTTACAGGGGCCCTCGTAGGAGCGAATTATGGGGGAACCATAATAAACTGTTTTGCCACCGGCACAGTCACTGGTACTGGCACTACGATTGGGGGCCTAGTAGGTCGAAATGAGGGCAAGATAGAAAAGTCATATGCAAATATGACCAATGTTGTAGGGAGTAACTATGTGGGAGGTCTTTCAGGGGTCAATGCATCTGGTGCAACAATTCAAAACAGTTATGCTATCGGAACAGTTACCAATAATGGTACATCAACTAGCGGGGGTTTAGTGGGCCGCAATGAAGGGGAAATTGTAGAGTCTTATGCTCAGATGGAAAATATCATAGGCAACACCAGCAGTAATGTGGGGGGTCTTGTAGGGTCTAATGGGACCACAGGTACCATACTCAACAGTTATGCCGCAGTCAAGTCAGTCAGTGGTTTCTCTTATGTGGGCGGCGTAGTGGGAGAAAACGAGGGGACCATTGATCGTACCTATGCTACCGCAGTGGTTGCTGCATCTTATTTATATGGACTTGCAGGGGGTGTGGTGGGCTACAACCGTAGCACAGGCATTGTAAGGAACAGTGTAGCCCTCAACCCCAGTGTTGCAAGGGGTGCTGGAAGTGGCTCTTCATCAGGTCGTATATATGGGACTAATGAAGGTACCCTCTCTAACAACTGGGCCCGGGGAAACATGCGGGTGAATGGCAGTATTATTTTAGCAGCGAACAGCGAAGCATCAAGGAATGGCCGGCACGGTATGTCTATAGGGGGCTTGGCTGATGTAGGAAATGATTTTATTTTAACGGCCCTTCTGGGAGTATGGTGGTATAACGTAGTGCCACCATTTCCACCACTTCCTACTTCAGGGCCCGAGTTCAGCCGTGATATTTGGGAATTTAGTACCATCGATTCCTGGATCAGCCATAAACTCCCCACCCTGCGCGAAACCGAAGGGGACCAGAACCCCCGTATGCTGGATTAAAGCTATGGATAAGGTTTCCCAATAAGCTGCTTCTGTCTTAAGAGCTAGGAAAGCTTCTGCAGTAATATACTTATGTATTCTTGTTTTTCCCCATGACTTATGTTATGATGTAGATATGCCGAGGATTAAGGTCTATCTGGATAATTGCACATTTAACCGCCCCTTTGATGATCAGCGTCAAATACGTATTTCCCTTGAGTCACAGGCAAAACTATATATTCAGCGGTTGATAATTGACAAAAGCATCGACTTAATCTGCTCTTATATGAATTTTTTTGAAAATAGTGAAAATCCAAATAATGAAAATAAAAATTCTATCAAGAGTTTTTTTAATTATGCAGTTGAATTTATCGATATAGATAAAGCAGATATTATAGAAACCCATGCAGAGGAATTGAAAAAAATGAAAATTAAATCAAATGATGCAATTCACCTTGCTTGCGCAATAGAAGCAAAATGTGATTTTTTTATTACAACAGATGATGTATTATTGAAAAACGTTCATAATGAAACTATTCGTGTATTAAGTCCAATTGATTTCATTTCGGAGGTTAACGATGCGTAATACTGCTGTTATTCTTAATGATGGTATGAATTATCTTCTTGAAAAACTAGGTACCCTGGAAACAGAAATATTTATTTCTCACATTTTAAGAGAATCTTTTGATTACACAACCTGGCAAAAAGAGCACTACGCAGAAATTTCAATAAAAGAATTAAATATGAAAGCAGTCGAATATGTGAAAACTAATCCTTTATTCACACAAAACACTTAACTAGTGCAAAACGATAGCGACAGTCCCCTGGGATATAAAGTATTTCTAGATAAAACCCTTCTTCGGCTTTATTAACATTTTACATTAGTATTCCTAAAATTCTTTTCCTTAAATCCCAAAGACTGTATAATGTATCCACTGGACCGAGTTTTTTTGCTGTTATATCTCCCCCAAAGTCATGGATTAAGAGGCCCTTAAAACATAGGTCAACCAAATAGTCTGTATTATATTCCCCAAAATAGCCCTTAAGGAAGTCTGTGTCAAAATTGAACAGTTCTGCGGCCAGGTGGCCCTGTTCGTAAGCCAGGGGAGCAATCACCGCATCTGCAAAGTCTATGATATGTATGGTCCCCGTTGGACTAATGATGAGGTTGTCGTAACAGAGATCCCCATGGACAAAGACCCTCTTTCCAAAGTCATGGGTCTTAATATATTCCACACGTTCCTGTTTAAACCCTTCGGGATATTTTTCCCAGCGGGTTTGCCTGTTTAGATCATAGAGGACATCAATGCCATTAAAGTTTTCGCATCCTATATTCCAGCGATCGCTAATGTCCCGAATGCTTTTTGCAAGTTTTATTTTCTCCCTGGTGTTTAAGTGCCGGGAATATTCATTAAAATCCAAACCATCAATATACCTTAGAATGAGGTATTGAAAAAAATACTTATCCCGGACCACCCCGGCGGCCATAACCTCTGGCACCGGAACCCCCAGCGAATGGGCAAAAGAAAGCCCGTAAAGTTCGGTGCTGTAGTCCATGTTATAATTTATCCCCGATTCTTCCGGAGCATATATCTTTATCACCATATCACCGGATCTAAACACCGCATTGGTCCCCGGTTTTAGGGTCTCTATTGGTGAAATTGGCAGCCCTTCTTTTTCTAAAATGTGATGGATTAAAGGTTCCCAGGGTTCGACAGAATGGTAAACCTGTGACCAAGATGAGTGGTTGTGGATGTCGCTGGTAAATAACATGGACGCTCTGTTGTGGGGCTAATCGTCAGTGAGGGTGGTTACGGTTGTTATATATTCTGCGCCTTCCCCTGCGGCATTCACGGCCCTGACACCTACATCGTATGAGGTG
Organism: Treponema sp.; assembly: GCA_009777335.1. Classification (GTDB taxonomy): domain Bacteria; phylum Spirochaetota; class Spirochaetia; order Treponematales; family Breznakiellaceae; genus WRKT01. Next base: position 67,820 of record WRMC01000007.1, read on the forward strand.
TCGCTGTCCAGGTCTTCGAAGGTGTGACCAGTGTCAGAAGCAGCGGGTCCCCAGATAGCGCCTCCATCTTTGGTAACTTCATAATTTATGATTGGCGAGCCGCCGTTAAAAGTAGGTGGTTTCCAGCTAAGGGTAATAAATGTTTCACCAGCTACGGCTTTGAAGTCCTCCGGCATATCAGGGACGGTCCGGGGGGTGGATGTAATAGTAGCTGCGTCGCCCTCTTCGCCATCGTTATTGACTGCCAGGACCTGGAAGGTATATTCGGTGCCGTTGGCAAGGCCCGTGAAGGTGTGGGTAAATTCATCTTCTGCTTTCGTCACTGAGGTGGTAAAGCCATTACCATCGTCTATAGTAACTTCATAGCCCATGATCGCCTTGCCACCGTCATTATCCGGCGCTTCCCAGGTAAGCACAACCTGACCATTTCCAGGAACTGCTTTAAAATTCTGGGGTGCCTCGGGCACACCGATGGGTATGGCTGTAGCAGAGGCTTCAGCACCATTCCCAGCAGCGTTCACAGCCCGGACGCTGACAGTGTAGGAAGTGCCGTTGGTGAGGTCCGTGAAGATGTGGCTCGTGCCAAAAGATTTGTCGATCCAGCTTCCGCTGTTAAGTTGAACTTCGTATTTCGTAACCGCCGAACCGCCATCATCTGCCGGGGCTGACCAGCTAAGGGTGATCGCCTCGTCGCCTGCAATAGCTGAAATGATTGTCGGCGCACCGGGGACGGTCCGGGGGGTGGATTTAACACTGGCAACGACACCATCCCCGGCATTATTCACAGCCCGGACGCGGACAGTGTATGAAGTACCGTTGGTAAGGCCCGTGAAAGTGTGGCTTGTGCTCATGTATTTATTTATCCAGGTTTCATCATTAATTTGAACCTCGTATCTCGTAACCGCCGAACCGCCATCATCTGCAGGAGCTGACCAGCTAAGGGTAATAAATGTGTCACCAGTTATGGCTTCGAAATCCTTCGGTATACTAGGCGCATTCCAGGTGGTGGCGGTTTGTATGGCGGATGGCCCCTCGCCAATGGCGTTCACCGCCCTGACATGGAAGATGTATTGAGTTCCGACATCGAGATCTGTGAAGGTATAGTTGGTTGTAACACCTATTTCCAGCCAAGTGCTGCCATTATCACTGCTTACTTTGTACCCAGTAATGGCTGAGCCACCGGTAGCTCCTTCTGTCCAGCTTAGTGCTACCTGTTGGTTTCCCGGTGAGGCAGCCAAGCCTTGAGGCACCCCAGGTACCGTGGCTGCTGCCGTGGGGGTCACTGCCCTAAATTCCCATGGGCCAGGCCCGACAGTAGCAGAATCAGAATTAATAGCTCTTACCCCCACTGTGTATGAAGTGCCATTTATAAGTCCCGTGAAAATGTGGCTTGTACCGGGACCGATTAGCGTAGACCAGGTAGTTCCATTATCCCTGGTAACCTCATATCCTGTTATCACCGAACTTCCTTGATTTGTCGGCGGGTCCCAGCTAAGGGTGATCCGGGCATCTCCAGCGGTGGCACTAAAGTTTAGAGGTGCCGAGGGGGGTATGGGTAATACGTTAAGATGGCCAAGGCGTCCTATTTCAGTTGATCCTAAGAAAAGTAAGATATCACCATCATGTGTGCCTTTCTCTAATGTGGTATTCATTGGAGGTGTGGTAGTAAATCCATGGCTGTCAAAATCTAGGGCAGTAACTCCTAATTCTGTGGTGTCATCGCTATATACTATTGTAAATTCCAGATTTGCAAGGCTTTGCTCGTTAAAAACATGTCCATGATTTAGATTCCATATAGCTGGACTCGGAGCTGTTACGATAATTTCTTTTATTGTCCTGTCAGCGGTCTTTGGGAAGGTTAGACTTAGGGTTACCTGGTTTATACTGTAATTAGAAATTGTGGCTTCTTTTCCATCTATCTTTGCACTAAGACCCCCGAAGACGTAGCCCTGGTTGGGCTTTAATATGAATGAGATGGTATATTCGGTTTCCCCCTGGAATATTGGAGGGCTATGGGTAGGATGCCATGTAATGTCACTGATGGTGGTATTGGTATGTAAATGGGCGACCCCGGGATCGGTCCTTTGGGTAGCACCCTTCACTGGCTCAATTATTGTCATATCGATACTGGTTATGGGTATAACTCGGGTGGTAGAACCAGGTTCAGGGTCCGGCTCCAGGGAGATAGTCTGTAAACAGGCAATCAAGCCCAGGGTCATAGCTACACCCAAGGCCAGCAAACTGGCGATTTTGAGGAATTTAGACATTTTTGCGGTACGATTGTCCAAAATGCACCACCTTTCTACATATAATGGTACTGCTATTGGGTATACATGTCAAGAAAATGAGTAAGATTAATCTCGTCACCCAGGTTATCAAACACGAGAGGGGTGGGGGTCGTTGTGGACTAGGAATATCTGGGAATTCTCCGCTGGAGGAGACCGCGAGTAAAGCAGAATAGGATAATGAAGTAAGCTCCGGCATCCAGTATGTGCGAGGAAAGCTGAACACAATGATAGAATACAAGAAACTGGGTGCCGGGGGCTCCGTAGGCGGGTTCATCTCAATTCCTAGGCCATGACGGCACCCACCCCTCTTGAGGTTGCTCAAATAAGGTGACGAGATTAATCCTACCTACTTACCACCCTTCCTCTCCGCCACCTTCACCATCCCCAGCTCCTTCACCTGCCTGATCAACTCCTCATCCTTGGCGATATCGCTGATGAGGGCCGGGAGCCTATAGGTCCAGTTAAAGTCGTTGATGGTCCCCGGCACATTGATCCGCTCCGAGGCGGGGTCCTCGGCGTACCAGGCGGGACTCAGGTGCATGAGGTCCTGGATCTGGAAGACCCTAAACCGGGATGCCGCCGAGACTATCTTGTGCAGAATCATCCGGGCGATGCCGGGGTTGTAGATCCTGGGCAGGGAGGGCATCCCCATGAGGTTGCTGATGTCGTTCTGGTCCGCCTCCCGGTCCCACCATTCCCGCAGGCACGAAGAGTCATGAACCGCGGCGGTACAGACCGAAAGCTCCGGGTAGTCCTCGAAGGGCACATAGGGCTCACCCTTCTTGTCGTATTCCCTGTGCCAGCGCACCACCCTCAGGCCCAGGATGTTCAGCTTGGTAAGAACCCGGGGGACACAGAGGGGAACGGCCCCCAGGTCTTCGGCACAGGGGAGCATGGCCGACGAGGCGGTAAGGACCGACAGGAGCCTGAGCCCCTCGGCTTCCCAGATCTTCTCCGAGGCCTCCTGGCGTTTTTCGACGAGCTCATCCAGGGCTTCCTTTTCCTCTGCCGAAAGGGAGGCATAGGCTTTGCTTTCATGGTAGAACCAAAGGGGATAAAAGCAATCCTTTTCAAATTCAAAGAAGATACGGTTGATCCATTCTTTTTGCAAAAAGTTTTTTGCCCCGCTGTGGATGTCCAGGGCGGCGATATCCTTGTCCCCCCGGATGCTCTTTTTAAAGAGCCATAACTCTTCATGATCAATCCGCTCCAGGGCCAGATCAAAGACCCTCTGGGCCGCCTGGGCAAGCTCCTCATCTGTATAGGGGCCCCCCCAGTCTTTTTTGAGGGCATCCCAGACATCCCCGGTGAGGATATGGGGCTCGCAGATCCAGCGGATCCGGCCTTTGTCAAACTCAAGGTCTTCAAAGTCCTTGGGATTTATGGGAAGGGAGGGGATATACCGCCCCATGGCGGCAGAAGCATCTTCCTGCCGGGTGGCCCAGATTCTAAAGAAGCCCAGGACATGATCGATCCGGTAAGCCTGGTAATACTTCTCCGCGGTTTTTAAGCGGCTCTTCCACCACTGGTAATCGTTCTTGGACTGGGCCTGCCAGTTGTAGATGGGGAAGCCCCAGTTCTGCCCGTCGGGGCTGTACATGTCCGGCGGGGCCCCCGCAGAAAATGAAAGGTCGAAGTTCTCCCGGTGGGCCCAGACATCGCAGGAGTCCTCGTTCATCAGGATGGGGAGATCACCTTCAAGAATAATTCCCATCTCTTTAAGGCCCTGGGAGGCCATATGAAATTGCCGGTCCAGGGCTTCCTGCACCCAGACCCAGAAGAGGTGCTGGTCCTTAAGGGCCGGGTCATCCCATAATTCCTCGGTCAGTTCGGGCCCCTCCTGGCCCCTCCATTCCTTCCAGCTCCTCTCCTCGTTACTCTCCTTAAGCCGCCTAAAGACCGCATAAGGAATGACCCAGGGGTTCTCTTCTATCCAGGAGGCCAGTTTGGCCGAGGAGTGGATGGCGCTTTGGTGCTTTTCGAAGATCCGGCGGAGCAGATCCAGCTTGGCCTTCAGCAGAGCTTCGTAGGGGTAGCGGATCTGCTGATCAAAGTCCTTTTTTATGGCTGCAAGGGCCTTTTCAAAACCGGAGGCTTCTTCCATTTCTCCAATAGAGAGGTACATGGGGTTGAGCCCAAAGGCGGTCAGGGCGCTATAGGGGGAGCTGTCGTGGCCCGTATCGTTCACCGGGAGGATCTGGATCAGCTTTACCCCCATCTTGGTGCAGAGGCTGCCAAACTCCAGGAGATCCAGAAATTCACCGACCCCCAGGCTCTTTTCGGTCCGCAGGGCCCCCACGGGGATAACGGTCCCTATGAGGCGGCTGTTGGTATCAAGTTCAGTTGTTTTTGCCATGTTTTTTACTCCCCTTGTTTCATTTTATACTATTAATAGGGATCTGTCGAAGGGCGGGGGCAGATTCATCCCCCGTCTAGCAAGATTGCCTCAATTTTGCTATTATAGGGAAAATCATCAATAGAAGGAGCTTGTTATGAGGAGCCGACGTTTATTTTTTACCTCCGAATCAGTGGGGGAGGGTCATCCCGATAAGCTCTGCGACCAGGTCTCTGATGCGATCCTTGATGCCTGCCTCAAGGATGACCCCCAAAGCCGGGTGGCCTGCGAGACCTTTACCTCCACCTCCCTGGTGCTGGTGGGGGGCGAGATTACCACCAAAACCTTTGTGGATTTTCAAAAAACCGTCCGGGATGTGGTCAGGGACATAGGCTACACCAACCCCGATTACGGCCTGGACTACAAGTCCATGGCAGTGCTGGAAATGATCAACAGCCAGTCCCCGGATATTAGCCAGGGGGTCTCCGGCAAGGGTTTGAAAAAATATCAGGGCCAGCAGGGGGCCGGCGATCAGGGGATGATGTTCGGCTATGCCTGCGACGAAACCAAGGAGCTCATGCCCCTTCCCATTACCCTGGCCCACAAGCTTCTTATTCACGCAGCAAAACTACGGAAGGAAAAAACCCTGGGCTGGCTGAGGCCCGATGCCAAGAGCCAGGTCACCGTTGAGTATGAGGGCCACCGGCCCACCCGGATCGAAGCGGTGGTTATTTCCCATCAGCATGATCCTGATATTAGCCATAAGGATATCGAAGCCGCCGTCATTCAGGAAATTATAAAACCCATCCTGGAACCCACGGGGCTCCTGGACAAGAAGACCCTCTACTACGTGAACCCCACGGGCCGCTTTGTGGTGGGGGGCCCCACAGGGGACTCGGGTCTTACGGGGCGGAAGATCATCGTGGACACCTACGGCGGCATGGGCCGTCATGGGGGCGGGGCCTTTTCGGGAAAGGACCCCACCAAGGTGGACCGGTCTGCCGCCTATGCGGCCCGTCATGTGGCCAAGAACGTGGTGGCCGCCAAGCTGGCTGACCGCTGCGAAATTCAACTCGCCTATGCCATAGGGGTGCCCTTCCCGGTATCGGTGGCGGTGGATACCTTCGGCACCGCCCACTTCGAAGAGCAGCGCATAGAAGAAGCCATCAAGGAGGTCTTTGATCTTACTCCCTCTGGAATTATCAAGACCTTTGACCTTCGGCGCCCCCTCTACCGGAAAACCGCCAGCTACGGTCACTTTGGCCGGAGCGAGTTCCCCTGGGAAAAAACCGATAAGGCCGAAGCTCTTAAGAAGATCGTCCGCTAGGTTTTTACCATGGATACGGCTCTGGTGTTCCAATCCATCCTGAAATCTGCCCGGGCGGAATTTTCCCGCTCCGGGGGAAAGGGGGGACAGAATGTGAACAAGGTGAACACCCGGGTAAGCCTGCGCCTGGCCCTGGGGGATCTCCAGGGCTTACATGAAGATGAGATGGCCCAGCTCCGCTCCCTTTTGGCGTCGCGGATCAACGGCGAGGGGGAGCTCATCATCCACTCCAGCGAGGAGAGGTCCCAGCGGATGAACCTGGAACGGGCCTATGGGCGCATGGAGGCCCTCATCTGCGGGGCCGCCGCCTTAAAGCGAAAGCGGCGCCCCTCGAGGCCTAGCCGGGGGGCCCGGGAAGAGCGGCTGAGGGCCAAGCGATATCAGGGTGCCAAGAAGGCCCAGCGGCGTTATACCGAACAAGAATAATAAAGGAGCAATACATGATTTTTAACGGGTTTCATCACATCGGACTTTTGGTTCAGGATGCAGAGAAGAGCAAGGACTTTTATGTAAACGGCCTGGGAGGCAAGGAAATCTTCAGCTTCCCCATGGGAGACAGCGGCAAGAGCATCTACCTGGTAGACCTGGGGGGGAACTCGGTGCTGGAAATAATCCCCCGGGGGAACGGTGAAGAAGAGGCCAACGCCCGCTGGGCCCACATAGCCCTGCGGACCGATGACTCCAAGGCCGCCTACGATATGGCCATGAAGGCCGGGGCTCAGACCCGGATGGAACCCAGGGAAACAAACCTGGGCACCATGGCCGTTACGATTTCTTTCGTCTATGGCCCCGACAAGGAAGTCATCGAGTTCTTCCAGGTCATGTAAGACCTTCTAGGGCCCCTTTTTAGAGGCGGCCCTGGCGAGGAACTTTTCTTTTTCCACCAGAAAGCGGACATGGGTCCCCTCTCCTATCTTCCCCGCCTCGTCATGGGCTTCGACCCTAAAGGTGAGGGCCCTCCCATCGGTGCCGGTGAGTTCCCCCCGGGCGCTGATCTTCATTCCCAGGGGGCTGGCCGAGAGGTGCTTGATGTTCAGCTCCGTTCCCACGCTGGTCCAGTCTGGGGGCAGGTGGGGTTCCAGGCTTGCCAGGGCCGCCGCCTCCATGAGGGCCGCCATGGCGGGGGTGGCGAAGACCTCCAGGCTTCCAGAGCCCAGGGCCAGGGCAGTATTCTCTTTGGTAACCTGGCAGCTCTTCTCGGCGGCCAGGCCGGGGGTAAGGGACTCAAAAAATTCCATAGTAAATAGTACCATGGGCACCAAAGGAAGGTAAGCCCGATGATGATCGGCCCGGCCTTCCTCGGGCCCTTGTAAAATTCTCTCCCGCTGATTATATTCAAATTAAGATCAATGGCTGCAGCTTTATCTCCCTATAGGCTTGGAAAGGCCAGGGATTTGTACAACCTATTTAATGTCTTTAACTCCCTCTCCTGGACTTTCATGGTGGGGAATATCATCGTTCTCTTTGCCATGAGGCTGGGGGCCAGTTCAACCTTCATCGGCACCATGAGTGCGGTCCTCTACCTGGCCTTTTTCTTTCTGCCCCTGGGCAAGCTCCTGGCCCGGCGCTTTTCCATGATCGCCATCTTCTCTACCGCCTGGACCTGCCGGGCCCTGGGGATGATCCCCGTCCTCTTCGTACCCCTGGTCATGGTTATAGGAAGGAACGACCTGGCCCTGCCCCTCATCCTCTTGGGGGTTACCCTCTTCCATGTCTGCCGCGGCATAGGGATGGCGGCCAACAACCCCATCCTTAGCTTCCTGGCCTCGGGTCCTGACCGGGGAAGCTACATGACCCAGATCCAGGTGATCAACAGCGCCGTGGGAATGTTCTCAGGCTTTGCCATCGCCATGCTCCTGGGCCGGGACCCCCCCCTGCTCCTCTATGTCTTCATCATCGCCGGGGGGATCACCTTTGGGGTCATTGCGGGCCTCATGATGAAAAAAATCCCCGGCCCCCCCATGGAGGCTGAGGGAAAGCACAAGGGGCTCATCGAGGTCTTTAGGGAGGCCTGGGCGGATCCTTCCATCCGAAACTTCATCTTTATCTTGTTTCTGGTGGCCCTGGTGTCGGGGGTGTCCCGGATCTTTTTGGTGGTCTATGCCCGGGAAGTCTTTGCCCAGAACGATGGGATGGTCTCCCTCTTTTCGGTCTTTGGGGGCCTGGGGGTCCTCATGGTGGGGCTGGCCATCAAATTTTTGGTCGACCGCATCGGGGCTAAGCCCATTTTTAGTTTCTGTATCATCATTGGCTTTGTGAGCCTTATCATGCTCATCGTGTTTCCCGTTTCCATGGCCGATAACTTTACCACTCTGACCCTCTATCTGGCCCTCCTCTTTTTTATCATGAACTTTGGCTGGCTAGGCAGCGAGGGGGTCATGAACACCTACTTTATGGGGCTGGTCCCATCGGAAAAAATGATGGACATGGGGATCCTCTACTTCTTCTGTTTTGGTGTCGCCGGTGCGGCGGGGTCCATGCTGGGGGGGGTCTTTCTTGATGGGGCCACCGCCCTTACCGGTTCTCCGGTTGTGTCGTTTAGGATCCTCTACATCGTCCTGGCCCTGACCTCGGCGGGGATCCTTCTTTTGATGCGCCGCCTGGTTCCCCTGGGGGCCCTTCCCTTTATGGGAGCCCTGGAGGTCATGTTCTCGTACCGGGACTTACGGGCCATCCGGGTTCTGGACAAGCTCAACCGGTCCAGCGACTCTATGGAAGAAACCGCCCTCATCGAAGAGCTCTACAATGCCCCCTCCCAGCTGGCCACCCAGGGCCTTTTGGTCCGGGCCCGGTCCCCCCGCTTTTCGGTCCGCATGGAGAGCATCAGAGCAATCAGCGCCCTGGAGATCCTCAGCAACGATGCAGAGCGGGCCCTGATGGATGACATGATCAATAACCCCTACACCACCGCCTACTACTCGGCTCGGGCCCTGGGCAACCACGGGGTCTTTTCGGCCATCCCCCTCTTGCGGGAGCTGGTCTTTTCGGACGATTACATGCTGGCCGGGGAGTCCATGATAGCTCTGGCCAAGCTGCGGGATACGGGGATATACCAGCAGGTGGAGCAGATAGTCCGGGAGAACCGGAACCCCCGGCTCAAAATTGCCGGCGTAGAGGCCCTGGCCATCTTTGGTGCCCCCGAATCGATCAATCTGCTTATGGAGATCCTCCGCTCCGACGATCCGCCCCCCTATCTTTTGGATGAGGTGATTCTCTCCATGTCCAGCATCCTGGACATACAGAGCGAGTTCTATCCCCTCTATATCCGCTACCTGGCCGATGAGAGCCTGGTCTCTGCCCTGGCGGCCGACGAAGCCGAAGCGGCCTATGAGTTCTACCGGTCTATCCACGGCAGAAAAAGAAATGAAAGTAAACCCAACCTTAAGGCCCTGGCCGAGGCGGCCGCATCCCTCCAGGGGGCGGTGTCGGATTATGTTGTTCAATCCGATGGAACGGCCCTCTCAAAGTGGATCCTGGACATTAACCCCGATCTGGTCCATGGAGAAATCCAGCCCATCCTGGCCGAGGCTATCCTGGCCCCGGAGTTTATCAGCTTCGCACCCTTAAAGCTCCTATTGGTCCACTGGTCAGCCCATGAGCTTCGGCTCTGGACCAATAGGCTCCGGGGCGAAAGATAGTCTAAGCGTTTAGACTAAAAGCTCTTCCAGTTCCTTTACCAGAGCCTCGAAGACCCTGCAGGCCGCCGCCACCGGTTCGGGGCTGCCCATGTCTACCCCCGCCATTTTGAGGGACTCCATGGGAAAGCGGCTCCCCCCGGAACTCAGGAAGCCGAAGTAGTCGGAGCGTTCCCTGGGGCCCCCGCCCAGGACCCGGTCTGCCAGGGCCAGGGAGGCGGAGATGCCGGTGGAATACTTGTAGACGTAAAAGGCCCGGTAAAAGTGGGGGATCCTTAAGCCTTCCAGATCGCTGGCCTCTTCCAGAACCATCTCGGGGCCGAAGTATTTTTCCAAAAGCTGCCGGTACTCCAGGCGGAGCACATCCAGGGTGAGGGGCTTGCCCTCTTCTTCAAGCTGATGGCTCCGGGCCTCGAACTCGGCAAACATGGTCTGCCGGTAGAGGGTCCCCAGGATTTCGTCACAGCGCCGGTTTACCAGGTAGAGCCGAAGCTGGCGGTCCTGTCCTGCCTCTTGTCCCAGGAGGTGACGAAAGAGAAGCTCCTCATTAAAGGTGCTGGCCACTTCGGCTTCGAAGATGGTGTAGTTGTAGTGCATGAAGGGATTGGCCCTGGCGGAGTAGTAGGAGTGCATGGAGTGGCCCCCCTCGTGGGCCAGGGTAAAGACATCCCGGACCGAGTCGTCCTTATAGTTCATGAGGATGTAGGGATCCCCCGCATAGGAGCCCGCCGAAAAGGCCCCGGAACTTTTTCCCTTGTTTTCGTAGCGGTCTGCCCATCTGCCCAGGAGCCCCTCTTTGAGGACCCCGGTGTATTCGTCCCCCAGGGGGGACAGGGCCTGGCAGACCAGATCCACCCCCTCCTCCCAGGTGGTCTTTTTCTCGAGGCCCCCCACCAGGGGAACATAGGCATCGTAGTGGCGCAGGTCAGGGACCTTGAGGACCCGCTTGCGCAGGCTGTAGTAGCGGTGGAGGGGCCCCAGGTTCTGGCCCACGGTGCTGATGAGGTTGTCGTAGATCTCTTCCCCCACCTGGTCGGGGTAGAGGGCCATGGCCCTGGCCGAAGGGTAGCCCCTAATCCGGGCTTTGATCACATCCTGCTTGACCGAGCCCCCATAGAGACTGGCCAGGGTGTTCTTGTGGGCATCAAACTGGCCGTAAAAGGCATCGTAGGTTCTCTTTCGAAGATCCCGATCGGGGTTTTCCATGAGGACGATCCACGATGACTGGGAAAGGGGCCGCAGGCCCTCGGGGGTCTCTATCTGGCCAAAGTCGAGATCCACGTTGGTGAGGACCGAAAAGGTGTTGTCCAGGGCATCTTCGTTTTCACTCTGGAGGGCCAGGATCTTTTCTTCCTTGTCAGAGAGGATATGGGGCTTAAACCGAAGCAGCTTTTGAAGGTAGATCCGGTATTCCCCCAGGCGCTCCTGGGCCAGGAAGCTCTCCATCTTGTCGCTGGGGATGGCCATGATCTCCGGATCTGCCCAGGCCGAAGCGGCGCTAACCCTGGAGGCGGCCATGGTGAATTTTCCCATCATGGTCCGGGCCTGACTGTCCCCCTCATCTTCGGACTGCCGCAGCATGGCATAGTAGCCCAGCCGCTCCTCCAAAAGACCCAGGTCCCGGTAAAAGTCCATCCAGGCCCCCAGACCCTCGGCAGAGGCCCCCAGGGTACCCCGATAAGAGGGGATTTTCTCCTCCATGGCCCCCAGGGCGCCCAGGGCCCTTTCCCATTCTTCATCGTTCGAAAAAAGCTTCGATAGATTCCACTTATGTTCTTGGGGGATCTCATCTCTCCCGGGGATTACTGCATCTGGCATACACTGCTCCTTAAATTTCCTATTCAATTTTACCGTAGAATACCTTAAATGGGCCGATAGTTATAGTAGAACCATGAAAAAATTAATCTTCCTTTTTCCTGTCCTCCTTTTAACCCTGACCTGCCGGTCTGTCCCCCCCGGCCCCCTTCCGGGCCTTGAATTTAGGGGCCTCGAGGCAGATAACCCCCATGAGCTGAGCCTTCACTTTAGGCTCGATGCGGCCAACCCCTTTACCCAGTCCGGCACTTTTGAGCTGGCCTCCTACAGGGTGAGGATTAACGGCCGGGAAGCTTCCCGGGGCTTTAGGCTGATTGACCCCGGCAGAACCAATTTTAGCAACCGGGTCCAGCTGAACCTGAGGCTCGAAATGGATCTACGGACCCTCATCTCCGATGGCCTGGCCCCCCATGAAGTATATGATATAGAACTTATCCCGGTTTTTGCGGTCCGCACCGGATCGGCCCAGCCCTTTAACGTCGAGGTTCCGGGGCAGGCTGTGTTCCCGGGGGTCCAGGCTCCCATCTTTAGGATCACCTCCATCGCCATCCTACGGGCCGAGCTGGTCAACACCCGCTTTAGGGTCGGCATCCGCATCGATAACCCCAACCCCTTTCCGGTGGTCCTCTCCATGCTGAGTTACGAGCTTTACGGCAATGGCATGTTCTGGGCCGAAGGAGCCATAGACCGCCTGAGCCCCAACCGGGACCCCATTCCGGGGAACTCGGCCGTTGCCGGGAACCTCTATTTATTGATGAACTTTATTGACATGGACCGAAACCTGCTCGATCAGTTTATTTATCTGCAGAATGTGGCTTATCGCTTTACCGGAACCACCCAGGTGAGTACCAGCATCGATTACCTTCCGGCCTTTAGCTGGACCTTCGATCTATCTGGTTCCTCCAGGGTCCTGGACGAGTAGGAGTATCTTTTTCACCGGTTCCCTCCTATAATTCTGCATGAACATATTCCCAGAATTACAGGGACCCGAGGTCCGTTCCGATGTGCTGGTCTTTGGGCACCTCCGGTGGAACCGCTACTTTGGCGAAACCCCAGAGGCCCCGCCCCGCTTTGCCCCCTCCACCTGCAGTTCCGTCCTTATCCGGGGCAGCGATGCCCAGGGGAAGCCCTACTGCCTTATCGTGGACCCCACCACCCGGCGCAGCCCCGAGGAGTACTACTTCGATCTCTTTCGTCACACTGGCCTTAGGCCCGATGCGATTACCCACTGCTTTGCCACCCACCATCACTTTGATCACTGGCATGGCTTTAAATATTTCCCCCAGGCCAGGTGGCTCTGCGGAGTAGGGAACCGCTCCCTCATCATTGAAGCCTCAGCGGGCTCTGCCGGGACCGACCCCGGCGACGGCCTAAGCCCGGAGATTGAGGCGGAACGGCTGGAAGAAGTAAGGGGCGAATTCCTCCCGGGAGTAGCGGCGGTCCCCCTGCCCGGGCACACCCCCGACATCCAGGGGGTAGGCTTTATCAGCCGGGGCAAGAAGATCCTCATGGCCGGCGACGGGGTGATGACCGCCGACCATTTCTATGCCCGCACCACGGAGTTCCAGAACGATCCCGCCTGGGTAAAAAAAGCCGCCGAATCCATCGATAACATGGCAGAGAGTTTTGATATTATCATACCGGGCCATTCCAACCTGGTGGTGTTGTAGGGGAGGTGTCTGATCATTTGTTGACAATATGTTGACAATTATCAGATTAGAAGTATACTTAAAACAGAGGGTACTATGGAGTTTTTAAGTGTACGGGAATTTTCTGCCTATCCCAAAAAGACCAGGGAAGTGCTTAAGAAGAACGGCAAGATTGTTCTAACTAATAATGGTAAACCATCCATGCTTGTATTAGACATTGCGGGAAAGAATTTCGAGGTGTTATTAGGCACCTTAAATCGTGCAGAAGCCTTAAATACTCTTGAAAAAATTCAGATGCAATCTGTCAGGGCGGGTTTGAACAAAATGACCTTAGACGATATTAATGCTGAAATAAAAGCGTCTCGCCAGGTGAAAAAAACCCGTTAAATGCGTTTGGTATTAGACACCAATGTTGTGATATCAGCATTTTTGAATCCATCAGGCGGACCATCACACATAGTAAAGTTAGTGTTAGAGGGTAAAGCTGATATGGTTTACAATACCACAATTTTACTTGAATATGTAGATGTGATGAATCGCCCCAAGTTTAAGAACAACATTGATCACGATCTTATATTAAATTTTGTTAACACAATTATGAACATTGGACTTGCCTTTGATCCCATTCCCAGTACAAAACCTTTTGCAGATGAATCAGACCGAATTTTCTATGATACTGCAAAAAATAGTGATTCATTCCTTATTACTGGTAATATTAGACATTTCCCCAAGGAGCCTTTCATTATGCTGCCGGGTGATTTTTTGAAGCAGGTAAGGGAGGTATAGTTATGGTGAATTATTCTGAACAGCCCCAGAGGAAAAAGGAATTACAATTAATTCAATTTTCGGCGGAGGGGAATGTAAAAGCAGTTGCCGATCTCTTAAAGAATAACTCGAACATCCATGCCCAGGATGGGGAGGGTACATGCGCCTTGGTAGCAGCGGCATATAAAAATCACCTTGAAATTATTGATCTGCTTATTTCCGCCGGGGCGGATGTGAACATGAAAGATAATACCCTCCAAAGCGCCTATCTCATTGCTACTTCGGAGGGGTATGTCGAATTACTAAAAAAGACCCTCAGAGCCGGAGCCGATGTCCATAGCACTGATAGCTATAATGGAACCGGGCTTATCCGTGCGGCCGACCGGGGGCATGTTGAGATAATCCAGGAGCTTTTGAAGACAGATATCCGGGTAAACCACATAAATAGGTTGGGCTGGACCGCCTTACTGGAAGCCATTATTTTAGGAGATGGCGGAAAGCGACATACCGAGGTGGTCCGCTTGCTTGTAGAGGCCGGTGCGGATACCTCTATACCGGACAAGGATGGGGTAAGCCCCCTGGAACATGCAAAACACAGGGGTTTTGAGGAGATGATGAAGCTGCTGGGGTGATGTTTTAGAGAATTTGACAGAATGACCGAATCATGGTAATGATTATTGATGGTTGATTTAACAGAAGAAGAATACGATGCGCTGGATGAGCACTATACAAAAAATCCCCCGAAAATTGATCCATCTAAAAGAGGAACAGGATTCTTTACTCGCCAAACAGCGGGTGCACGTACCATTACGATAGATAATCTGTCAGCTGATTATCTTTCTGTAAAAGCAATGGCAACCCAAAAGACTCCTGCCGAGTTAATTAGTGAACTAGTGCAAAAAGAAATAGCACAGCACACCAATTCTTAGAAATTGTACAGGAGCTTTCCTCATGACCCAAAAATCAATAGCCTTTATGCTTTACGGTGAGCCTGGATCTTCCAGGGATGTTTTTACTGACGAGAAGTACCGGCTTTTGGCGGAAGCACTGGTCAAGCAGGGGTTTAGCGTTGATACGGTGCTTTACCATGACTCGGCGGCGGAACAACTGGAAGGCGATCTTGCTGCATATAATGCGGTTTTGGTTTGGGTAAACCCCATTGAACAGGGCGGAGATCGCCGGCGGCTTGATAAACTGCTCAGGGATACGGCGGGGAAGGGGGTTCCGGTTTATACCCACCCGGATACTATCCTCAAAATTGGAACGAAAAAAGTTTTGTACACAAGCCGGGAAATGGATTGGGGCGGCGATACGGATCTGTATGCAACTTACGATGATTTTGAAAAAAGGTTTATCTCTTCTTTAAGCACAGGCTCCATCCGCATTTTGAAACAGTACCGGGGTAACGGCGGCAATGGGGTCTTCAAGGTCTCTTTGGATGGTTCCGGCGAGAACCTAACGGTCATCCATGCACCTGCTCCATTGAATGTGCAAACCCTTTCTAAGGAAGAATTTCTTGTCAAGTTTAGACCCTTCTTTGAAAACGATGGTTTGCTCATAAACCAAAAATGGGCAGAGGGCATAATAAACGGCATGGTTCGCTGTTACCTTACGGGTGACAAGGTTTCGGGCTTCGGCTATCAGGAGTCTAACGCCCTCTGTCCCGAATCCGCGGCCCCCGATGCCAAGGTAAGACCCGTAAGCAGCAGGTATTACTTTAGCGAAGATTGCGGCTTATTCCAGGATCTGCGAAACATAATGGAAGAAAAGTGGGTCCCCGAAATAATGAAGGTCCACTCTCTGGACCTGGAACATATGCCCCTTTTATGGGACATAGACCTCTTTATCAATGACCCCTACACCAATGAAACCGCGAAAAAATATACCCTCTGCGAAATTAATGTCAGCTGCGTGTCCCCTTTTCCTCCTAGCTGTGTGAGGTATGTGGTGGAGGCTTTAAAAACCATTACGCATGGCAAAGCGTAGGGCAGCATTTAATCTAGCTTGGTATCCCTTGCCCTCGCTTTTTAACCAAGCTAGTATGTCCGTATCTATCCTGGTGTGAATTTCTGTTTTCGGTATCTTTAAATGACCAGGGCGGGCTTTTTTCCAATCCTCCTGGGTCCACTCTGGATTCTCAGAATAATCGGTATCTTTAAAACTCTCTATTTCAGCGAGCCTTTCTTTTGATGGCAATTGATGATCTTTAAGATCCGAAAATTTGACGGATGTTTTCAATGTAATCCTCCTTTTCTTTTTTTGTTGCTTTCCTTGCAGAAATAAGTTTTAGTTCTGTTTCAGATACTTCAGAAAATATAGTAGATAGCAAAATAGTATCCCCTAAAGCTCCTATTCCTTTCCATCGAGTTTCTTCTATAGAAGAATGTGCTTCATCATAAACTACAACAAAATACGGATCGAGGAAAACAGGAACCGCTTCTTGGAAAGAAAGACCATGCTTTTCCAGGTTTAATTGGTTTTTCTCTTCTTCCCATGTAAAGGTAGAATCTAGAAAATGAAACACAAAGGTACCTCTATGTACATAATATACTACATATTTATGTATGTCAAATAACTAAATTTGACAGATCCCCTGGGGTGGGGTATCATTAGCTAACTAATGGTGGGTAAAAACTAAGAACGATTGGAAAACACACAGAAAACGGGTCCTCTAAGGAAAATCATCAATGGGTTTCATGCCCACTTTCCCGAAGATTTCTCTAAAAAAGAGGGCCTGAGCAGGGTTGTTGCCATAGCCTGGCCGGCCTTTGCGGAGTCCTTTCTGCTTCACCTGGCTGCCATGGTGAACACCATGATGGTGGGGAGCCTGGGGGCCTGGGCCATTGCCTCGGTGGGCTACTGTAACCAGCCCCGGATGCTCATCGCCTCGGTCTTCCAGGCCTTTAACACCGGAGCCACGGCCCTTATCGCCCGAGCCAAGGGGGCCCAGAACCAGGAAGAGGCCAACACCATCATGCACCAGGCCATCCTCTTCTCCATGTGTATTTCGTCAGTTCTGGCCTTTTTGGGCTATACCTTTGCCACACAGATGGTGGTTTTTATGGGGGCCAGTGAGGAGATCACCATCACCGGCTCAACCCAGTACCTCCGCATCATCATGCTTACCTTTCCGGCCCATGCCTTCTCGCTGGCGGTGACGGCCATGCTTAGGGGCATAGGGGAGACCCGGGTCTCCATGCGCTACAACGTCACCGCCAATGTGATCAATGTGGTGGTGGGCTTTCTCTTTATTCAGGGCCGCTTTGGGCTGCCCGCCCTGGGAGTCCGGGGGGCCGCCCTGGGTCTGGGTGGGGGTCAGGTGATCGCCGCCACCATGGCCTTTATCACCATCTACCGGGGCTCGGACATGCTGAAGCTCCGGTTTGTCCAGCTTACCCGGTTCCATAAAGAAACCCTTAGACGGATCATCAAGATCGGTACCCCCGCCATGTTTGAACAGTTCTGCCTGAGGGCGGGGAATATCATGTTTGCCCGTATCGTGGCCTCCCTGGGGACCATCGCCTTTGCGACCCACCAGATCGCCATGAACATACACCAGATGACCTTTATGAACGGCCAGGCCTTCGGGGTTTCGGCCACCTCCCTCTTGGGTCAGTCCCTGGGGCGGAAGCGGCCCGATCAGGGGAAGGCCCTGGTCCAGCTCTGCCGGCGTTACGCTCTGATTACCTCCCTCTGTTTTTCCCTGGGTCTCGTCATCTTTGGCCGGCAGCTCATGGGCCTCTATACCGATGACCCCGCGGTCCTTTCCGCCGGGGCCGCCCTCCTTTGGATAGTCGCTATCCTCCAGCCCTTCCAGTCTTCCCAGCAAGTGCTGGCCGGGGCCCTTCGGGGAGCCGGAGACACCAAGGCCGTGGCCATCTGCATCTTCATAGGCCTCGTCGTAATCCGGCCGGTCTTTTCCTTTGTCATGGTCAACTGGGTGGGCCTGGGTCTCATCGGAATCTGGCTGGCCCTGGTCTGCGATCAGGGCACCCGCTCCTTGTATACGATGTATAGGTTTATATCGGATAAGTGGGTCACGTTGAAGGTATAATTTATACATTGATAATGATATACCATATTTTAATCTAAGACCCACCAAGTCCCCTCTCGCTGGTCAGTAAACTATCTAAAAAGCGCAATCATTACTAAGACCTACCCAGCACATCCAGCTGACGCTGGACAGGAACCTTCATCCCAGGCGAGCTGAAAAAAGGCTCGCCCGGGACGAAGTTCCTGCTCCAGCACAGATAGCTATGCGTAGTTAGACTGAGAAGAGCATTTTAATTACCACCTGAATGGTATAGCCAATGTCATACCATCATCATCCATAATAAGGTGGGTGAAGAAAGCCGCTAAATATAGATCCCAGGAAAGGTGCAGTGGAATAACCCAGGGTGATAGCACAGCGCAGGGTGGCTGACACCCTTGTCGAGTATCTTTCAAAATTTTTCTTCCCCCATCACCCTTGTAGGATGGATTATTAAAAGGCTCTTCTCAATCCAACCGCTCTATGCTTGATCTCGCCACTTAAGAAACCAAACACAGGAGGGGTGGGGGTCGCTGTGGGCTAGGAATATCTGGGAATTCTCCGCCGGAGGAGACCGCGGGTAAAGCAGAATAGGATAATGAGATAAGCTCCGGTACCCAGTATGAGCGAGGAAAGCTGAACGCAATGATAGAATACTAGAAACTGGGTGCCGGGGGCTCCGTAGGCGGGTTCATCTCAATTCCTAGACCATGGCGGCCCACATCCCTCTTGAGGTTGTTCATATGGGTTGGCGAGATCGAACCTACGTTAATTAAAATCCCATCCTCTCATACTGCTCCTGGGGCGCATCATTCTCCTTCATCATTCGCACCATAGCTTTTATCATCCGCTCTTCCACATCCCGGTCTTCAATCTCCTGTAGCTGACCGGGGTCTTCTTTTAGGTTAAAGAGCTTGGAGCCGAAGCGCATGGACTGGCTGTGGCTTCTTGGTTTGAGGGGGATCTTGAGGACCCGGCAGTCCTTGGTAAAGTTAAAGGGCCCGGCCAGTTCCATCCCCTGCAGCTCCTGGGGGCTAAAGAGGTTCCGCATGTGGGTGGGCATAAGGGTGTATTCAAAGAGGGGCTGGTTCTCGTCATTGAGGGAGCGGCGCATGTAGAGGTATTCCCCGTCGGTGATATTGATGGGACAGCCGAAGTAGCCGAACAGGGCGGTCTCGCGGATGGGCTGGTCGTGCTGTAACACCGGAGTGAGGGGCCGCCCCTGCATGGCGGGGGGCAGGGGAAGGCCGAAGTAGTCCAGCAGGGTGGGGGCCAGGTCTATGGTCTGCACCAGGGAGTTCCGCCGCTCACCCTTAAGGCCCAGCCGGGGGTCCCAGACAAAGAGGGGAGTGTGGGCAATTTCGTTGTAGGTGGGCATCACGCTCTTGGCCCACCAGCCGTGTTCCCCCAGAAGGTAGCCGTGGTCGGTGTTCACGATGAGCATGGTGTCCTTCCAGAGGTCGTGCTTGTCCATCACATCCAGAACCAGGCCCAGGTAGTAATCGCACATGGAGAGGAGGGCCCCGTAGCTAAGCCGGGCATGGCGGACCACTTCCTCCCCCTCGTTCACCGCCGCATAGGGGGGCCAGTCGAAGTCTTCGCCGGTATAGTCCGGGTCGGGGTAGAGCTCTTTAAACCGGGGGGAGGAAAAGAAGGGCTCGTGGGGGTCGAAGGTTTCGATATGGAGGAACCAATTATCTTCCCGGTAATTGTGTTCGATAAACTCAATGCCCCCCTTAAAGGTCTGGCTCTGGGGCATCTTGTCTTCGGTGTCCAGGTAGAGCCGGTTGATCACATCCTGCCGGTGAAGGCCCCCCTTAAGGGCGGCCCGGCTTTCGCTCTCTTCCCTGGAAAGGAAGGGGTTAAAGGGCATGGCGGGGTCCTTCACCTGACCCTTCCAGGGGTCCCCCTCCTGGCCCCGGTTGAACTCCCAGCTGCAGTACCGGGGATGATAGGTGGCCCCGCCGTCCTCCCAATAATGACCGTGGTCCGAAACCAGGTGGGAATAGATGCCCTGCTTTTTGAGGATCTCCGGCATGGAGTCGTCGAAGGGCTCCAGGGGGCTCCAGCTCCGGTGAAGAAAGTTGTAGCGCCCCGTGTGAATCTCCCGCCGGGCGGGCATGCAGGGGAGGCTCCCCACATAGCAGTTGTCGAAGCTTACCGCCCGCTCGGCAAGCCGCTTAAAGTTAGGGGTCCGGGTCCAGTCACAGCCATAGGGCTCCAGCATCCGGCGGTTTAGGGAATCGAACATCACCATTATGGCTTTCATGGGGCCTCCTTCAGTTCTATTAATGGTATACTGGGAATCATGAGACGTCTATCGGTGATGATTAAGCCCGCTTCTTCCCTCTGTAACATGAACTGCTCCTACTGTTTCTACCACGAGACCGCCCAGGGCCGCGCGGTGCCCTCCTACGGCATCATGCCCCAGGGGAGCATACCGGGGATCCTGGCTAATATGTTCAAGGATCTCGATCCGGGGGATGAGTTGAATATCGCCTTCCAGGGGGGGGAGCCTACCCTGGCGGGCCTGGACTGGTTCCAGTATGTTACCGGAGAGGCGGAGAAGCTAAGAGGGGAGGTCAAGGTGAATTATGCCCTTCAGACCAACGGCCTCCTTATTGACCGGGCCTGGGGGGACTTCCTGGCAGAACACCGCTTCCTGACCGGCCTTTCGCTGGACCTGCTAAGGGGGATCCACGATACCCACCGCAGAACCAGCGCCGGTGTGCCCACCTGGAAGAGAGTTATTATGACCCGGGATATCCTGGAAGAGGCGGGGACCGAATATAACATCCTGAGCGTCCTTACCAATGGGCTGGCCGCCGAGCCCGATAAGGCCTGGAGAGCGATTTTATCGTTAGGTATCCGCTACATACAGTTTATCCCCTGCCTGGGACCCCCCGGGCCAAACCAGTCTAATCAGTCTAACCAACAACAAATTTGGTCTAACCAGTCCGACCGGTTGGACCAATCCGGCCAGTCTAATCAGTCTAACCAGTCTAACCACCAGCAAATTTGGTCTAACCAGTCTGACCGGTTGGACCAATCCAGCCAGTCTAATCAGCCAAACCAGTCTAACCACCAGCAAATTCGGTCTAACCAGTCCGACCGGTTGGACCATTCTGCCCTTAGACCCGCCCGGTTCGCCCGGTTTTACACCCGGTTATTCCAGCTCTGGCGGGCCCATGGCGACCCGGCCCTGAGCATCAAGCTCTTTGATGATACCGCAGCCCTCTTTTTTGATGGCATCCCGGGGATCTGCGGGGCTGGGGGCCGCTGCCACCTACAGTATGTGGTCGAGGCGGACGGGGGAGTCTACCCCTGCGACTTTTTCATGGATGACCAGCACCGGACCGGGAACCTTAATGCCAACAGCCTGAGGGAGATTTTCAACTCCCCGGGGGTCCAGGCTTTCCTGCATGGGGCCCCGGAACCCCCGGCCTACTGCCAAAAGTGCCCCTACTTTGGGCCCTGCGGCGGGGGCTGTAAGAGGTTGCGGGGCAGCATGTACTACCAGGACCCCTCACCCATCTGCGGGTATAGGGAGTTTCTGGAGGAATTTCTAAAAATTACCGATCGGTAATATTCCCTCAATTTAGGATAAAAATTACTAAAACATTACCGAACGGTAATAATAGCTTGATTTTCCTCGTAAAATGTGATAATGTTACCGATAAGTAACATGAGGTACATATGATAGTTTCTGACCCAAAGTCCTTTGGACAGGCGGTTCGCAGGTACCGAAAAATGCGAGGGGCAACCCAGGTTCAATTGGCTGGGGTGGCGAATACGGGGCTCCGGTTTATAATTGATCTGGAGAAAGGGAAGCCCACAGTGCAACTCGGAAAAGCTCTGCGGGTTGCCTATGTCCTTGGCATTCAATTTGAGGTGCCCGGCATAGATGAGGTGGAATCATGAGCCGGAGTCTGCGGGTGTACCTGTGCGGAGAATTGGCGGGTACCCTAATTGAAGATGATCTCCTGCAGCTGCAGTTTACCTATGCACCTAAAGCCCGGCCCCTATCGGTCCGCTTAGCGGTCAGGGAAGAACCATACCCCCATGCCCTTGCCTTTCCCTTCTTTGAAAATTTATCACCCGAGGGAGAAGCTTTTGAAATCCTCACCCATGATCACGAGTCAGGGAATACTATTTTTTCTCTTCTTGATCGCTTTGGGGGGGATTGTGCCGGAGCTATAGCTTTTTACGAAACCGCACCAGCTTCTGAAGATGCTCCATTAAGGGAGTTATCTCCCTTAGAAATGGTAAAAATTATTGACGCTTTGCCGCGGGATCCCCTTTTAACTGGCTTAGAAGATCCTCCCCGGCTTTCCCTGGCTGGAGCACAATCCAAGTTTGCAGTACTAAAATCCAATGGAACCTATTACCGTTCGAATGATAGATACCCGACAACCCATATCATAAAAATTGCAAATACACGATTTCCTCATTTATTAGAGAATGAATTATTTTGTATGAAGCTAGCTCAAATGGTTTTTTCAAATAACCATGAATTTAATATACCAGATCTTGAGTTGCTGGAGATTGATGGCCGGCCATACCTGGAAATATCTAGGTACGATAGAAAAATCGAAAATACCCATGTAGAGCGTATCCATCAGGAAGATTTTTGCCAGGCCCTAGGTCTCGTGTCTGGCAAAAAATATCAAAAAGGGGGTGGCGCAAGACTTAGGGATTGTTACGAAATTCTAAACCAATTTTCTAGAGATCTTCTTTCTGATATAAGCCGATTTGCAGAATGGATCATCTTTAATTACCTTATTGGCAATACGGACGCCCATGCAAAAAATATTTCATTGCTCCATGGCAAAGAGGGAATAAAGCTGGCTCCTTTTTATGATCTATTGTCTACAGAGGTATACCCTGAAAGTGTAGTAGATCACGAAATGGCTATGCTTATTAATGGGAAGGGAACATATAGCTCCCTAAAAGATCGAGATTTTATCGCTCTTTTTGAACACATGAATCAAAATGCCACCAATATGATGAGGGCTTTGGCCCAGAGTTTTTCTGATATAGTACAAAAGGCTATAGCATTAAAAGAGACCCTTCCTTCTTGCCCGGTTTATGACGAAATTATCGCCCTGGTACAAAAACGGATGGAGATTCTTTTTACCCCATCGTAAAAGGCAATACACCCTCTATGCTTGAACGGCCGGTGAGGGCCATGATGAGCCGGTCTAAACCCATGGCGACGCCGGAGCAGACGGGGAAGGCCCGGCCCTTCGGGGAGTCGAAAATTTTCCAGTAGTGTTGGTCGACCGCATGGGGGACCAGGGCGGTTTGTTTTTTTTCGGCTTCTTCTTGTTGAAAAAAGGTTCGAACCACCTGGGGGTCTGTTTCTTCGGTAAAGCAGTTGGCTAACTCTATGCCCCGGACATAGAGTTCCCAGCGCTGGGCGGTGAGTCCAGCCGTGCTGGGCCCGGGGTTTAGTTTTGCCAGGGTGGGGACAAAGGCGGGGTAGTCCATGAGGGCCACCGGCGTATCTTTGGGGAGCTGCCCTTCCACCGCATGGATAAAGATGAGGTCGTAGAGGGCGGGGACGCTTAGACCCGCGGGGGGGTCGAGGCCCAGGCGCCGGGCTTCTGCTTCCATGGCTTTTGGATCCTCGGCGGCCTTGTATAGATCGAAGCCGGCCCAGCGGGTAAAGGCTTCTGCTACGCTGATCTGCTCAAAGGGCGGGGTCAGATCTCCCTGGGCCCCCAGGCGGTGGAACAGTTCCTCCGTTAGGCGTAATGAGTCCATGTAGTCTGCCTCGGTGGTGTAGTATTCCAGCATGGTGAACTCGGGGCTGTGCTGGCGGCCCGTGGTTTCGCCGTTCCTAAAGCACTTGCAAATCTGATACATGCTCACCGGGTGTTCGGCCAAGAGCTTTTTCATCCAGATCTCCGGGGAGGGGATGAGCCAGTAGGGCCGGCCCTGGTCCCGGCTCCCGGGGGGATAGATCCTTTGGGTTTCGAAGACCTCCAGGCAGGATTCGGGGATCAGGTCCGGGGACAGGAGGGGGGTGTCCACCGATAAATAGTTACGGTCATCAAAAAAGGAGCGGACCTGCCGGATGATTTCGGCCCTGCGCCATAATAGTTCTCTATCCATGTATTACCCTAGGGAAAGTGCTTCCGGATTTTTTCCTTCCATTGGAGGCCCCGGTAAAACTCATTGGTAAACATGCCAAAGCTGGCACAGCCCGGCGAGAGGACCACCGGGTCTCCTGGAGCGGCGGCTTCTTCTACGGCTTCGATGGCCCCCTCCAGGGAATCGAAGGGGCCCTGGTACGGAATGCCTTGGGCTTCGAGGAGGACCGAGAGGGCCTGGCTTCCGGTTCCCGCCAAAAGGATGACGGCCTTGGCCAAGAGGGCGGCCCGGGCCAGGGGACTAAAGTCCAGGTCCTTGTCGGTACCGCCGGTGACCAGGACCGGAGGCTGCTCAAAGGCATGGAGGGCCGCCGCGGCTGCTTCGGGGATGGTGGCCGCCGAATCGTTGTAAAATTCCATGCCGCCGCTCTGGTGAAAAAATTCCAGCCGGTGTTCGACCCCCTTAAAGCGGCCCAGGCTGTCCCGGATAAAATCACTGTCCAGCCCCAGATCCAAAAGGGCCAGGGCGGCCATAAGGAGGTTCTGCTTCTGGTGGGCCCCCAGTACCAGGGGCTTAGGGGGAACCACTTCCAGAATCTGGCCGGTCCTGGCCCCCCTCCCGTAGAGCCGGGCCAGACCGGGTCCCCGGGAGCCTTCGCTTGGTTGGACCCAGCCCCCGGAAATGCCCTCCTCCAGGGGAGCATCCGAATAGACCAGGGGCCGGGCCCGGCTTTCGTCGATAAAGCTCTGGCCCCATCGGTCGCTCTGGGCGACAATCAGATCCCCCTCATCCTGATTTTCGTAGATGAGCCTTTTGTCGGCTATGTAGCTCTCCATGGTGCCGTAGCGATCCAGGTGATCCCTCATGATGGGGGTCATGATGGCCCCCCGGGGCTTTAGGGTGTTCCGCCCCCGCAGGTCCCCCAGCTGGAAACTGGACAGCTCCAGGACCACATCATCCTGGGGATTCAACCTATCCAGAAAGCTTAGGGGAGAGAGGGTGATGTTCCCCCCCAGGTAGGAGGCCTTGTCTGCCTGTGTAGATTGAATAGAGCCCCGGTGGTGTTCCGACAGGACCCAGTGGAGGGCCGAAGAGACCGAGGATTTTCCCTTGCTCCCCGTCACCGCGAGGATCCGGGCCGGAGATTCATCTAAAAAGAGGGAAATATCGGTAGAAATGGCTTTGGCTTCCTTTAAGAAGGGTGAATCGGGCCGGACCCCGGGGTTTTTGATGACCAGATCGGCCCATTCAAAATCGGCCATCTCATGTTTACCCAAAACGTAGCGGATGGGAAGGTGGGAG
The DNA here is from genome assembly GCA_009777335.1 of Treponema sp. GTDB lineage: Bacteria > Spirochaetota > Spirochaetia > Treponematales > Breznakiellaceae > WRKT01. The sequence continues at coordinate 93,062 of WRMC01000007.1, forward strand.
AGCTGCTCTATCGTCGGGGCCAGGGTCTTTTCGTCCCCCAGATCGGTGATGCAGAGCTCCGCTCCCCGGGAGGCCAGGTGGAGGGCCGTATAGAGCCCCCCGCTGTTAAGCCCCAGGCCCATGATGAGGACCCTCATCCCCGAATAATCAACTTTCTTCAATATAATACCTTATATCCCTTTTCTTGTTTCCGGACTCATTTTATAGTAGAATCATAATAACAGAAAAATTTCTGTATAAACAGGGTTAAGGATTATCTAGATGCCTGAAATTGAGATCACCGGGCCACTCCCAGTACTGGACGATCTGGGGCGGCCCCAGAACTTTGGATGGGCCCGGTCCCCCCTTTGGGAGTACGATTCTGCCTATCTTAGGGCCCCCCGGCGGAGTATCTGCGAGGGGGATAGATATATTCTTTTTTCGCCCACCCATCTGGTGATGATGGAGCTTCTGGACGACGGCTATTTAGGTTACATGTGCGTTTCGGTGGTCTCTTTGAAGGACTGGAAGCGGTCTACCCAGAGTTATATCACCCCCTTCCCCCTGGGTTGTTTTGATCTCCCCAGCAGCAGTGAATCGGGTTCAATTAAATACTTCCGAAAAAAGAACCTCCTCAATTTTGCGGTCATGGAAGAGGGGGTGCGGATCATCATGCTGGACATCCCCAGGTTTGGATCCCTTCGGACCCTCCGGGGAAAGGTGGTTCTGACCCCGCCGGAGGGGGCCGATTCTTTGGTTACCCACATGCCCTGGCGGGGCCGGGGGGACGCCTTTTGCTTTTCCCGCCGTTCCCCCCATTATACGGCGGAGGGGGTTATTCAGCACGGAAGCGGCGAAATAATTTTTACCAAGGGAAACGGCTGGGGCATCTTTGACTGGCACCGGGGGATCCGTCCCCGGACGGATCTGCGTTTTTGGGCCTCCGGCTGCGGCCAGTGGGAGGGCCAGCAGCTGGGTTTTAGCGTAGGGTACAGCTCCGCCGATTCTTCCCAGGGGACAGAGAATGCCTTTTTCCTGGATGGGAAGCTCCACAAGCTGGACCAGGTGAGCTTTCATATTCCCTCCGACAAGGATGTCCCCTGGCGCTTTACCAGCAACGATATGCGGCTGGAAATGTTTTTTACCCCCCTCCAGGAGAGGGACGAAAACCGCCAGATGTTTTTTTATTCATTAAAGAGGCGTCAGCTTTTCGGTTCCTTCCATGGGCGGGTCGTTCTGGACGACGGAAGGGTCATTAATTTTCAGGATATAACCGGAATGGCTGAACGCCGGAAAAGCAGATTATAGTGTGCTATATTTATATATTGAGGTATTCGCATAGAACATGGGGATAAAAAAGCTGTGCCTGTTTAGTTTAATGTTCCTCCTAATGGCAGTATTTTCATCCTGCGAAACCCGTGTGTCTTCATCATATTATGCGACAGAAAGAACCATTACTTCCTATCGGGAAATTCCCGGGATTACCGAAGAAGAAATCAGATTGGTTAATGTCCTTAGGGAGAGGGGGCAGCCCCTTATCTATGCATCTTCCCGGAGCACCGAGTTATTCGAAAGGCGGGATGGCAGCCTGGGGGGATATACGGTATTACTCTGCCAGTGGTTAAGCGATCTCTTTGATCTCCCCTTCCAGCCGGAAATAATGGGCCTGGGGGACATGCTGGAAGGTTTGGAAAAGGGCAGCATCAGTTTTGCCACCCTTTCGGTGACCCCCGAACGGCGGGAGTATTACTCCATGGCCGACATAGCCCAGAGGTCCATCATCATGCTCAGGGCCGAGGGGAGCCCTTCCCTGATCAGCATCCACCATGAAAGGCTGCCCCGCTTTGTCTTTACCGCCGGATCGGTGATGACCGATCTAGCCATGGAGGCCCTGGAGCCGGGGACCTACGAAGCTGTCATAGTGGCCAATGAAATAAATGCATATCATGCGGTGATGGACGGCACAGCGGATGCCTTTATTGCGACTAACACCATGGAAGCGGCCTTTGATCACCTGGGGGGTCTGGTGGCAGAAGATTTCCTCCCCCTTATTTTTATCCCCGCAGCGATGACCGCAGAGGGGCCGGAATATGAAGTGATTATCTCATTGGTGAACAGGGTCCTGGAAGGGGGAGCCTACGACTATCTAACCGCCCTGTACCAGAGGGGCTACCAGGAGTACCGCTCATATAAACTCTTTTTAATTTTAAGCGAGGAGGAATTGGCTTATATTAGGCGGTACCCGGTGATTCCCTTTGCCACCCAGTATATGGCCTATCCTGTTTCTTTCTTTAATAATAATTATTATACCTGGGAAGGAGCGGTCTTTGACATCCTTGACGAGATAAGCATCCTCACGGGTTTGAGTTTTGAGCTTGTTAATCATCCCACCACCGAGCTTCCTGAGCTTTTATCGATTTTAGAAAGCGGCAGGGCCTTTCTTATGCCCAACCTCATCCAGAGTCCGGAAAGGATAGACCGCTTTCTTTGGTCTTCCTTTAGGTATCAACTGGACCGCTATGCCCTTTTGTCAAAACGGAGTTTTCCTAACATAGAATTAAATGATATTCCCTTCCAGAAGGTTGGATATGCCAGGGGCTCGGCTTTTTCTGACATGTTTAGGCTCTGGTTTCCCAATGCATTATACGCCATTGAATACCCTAACACCGACGAGGCCTTTGAAGCCCTGGAGAGGGGAGAAATAAACCTGGTCATGTCCAGCCAGAATAGGCTGGCTGCATTAACCAACTATTACGAGTTTTCTGACTTTAAGGCCAACTACCTTTTCAATGCCGCCTTTGATGCATCCTTTGCGTATAACATGGAACAGGATTCCCTGCGCTCCATCATAGACAAGGCCTTTCCCCTGATCGACACCGACCGGATTGTCCAGCAGTGGATGACCAGGACCTACAACATCGAAGCCATGCGGCTCCAGGCCCAGCGGCCCTGGCTTATCGGTGCCACCCTTATGTCCCTATTGGTCCTGACAATGGTGATGATCCTCTTTGTCCGCAACAGGATAATGGCCGACAAATTGCGCATAACCCTGGCTGAAGCAGAAGAGGCCAAGGCAGCAGCCGACCTGGCAAACAAAACCAAGTCCGCCTTCTTGGCCAACATGAGCCACGAGCTAAGGACCCCCTTAAACAGCACCCTGAATATGATCCGCGAAGCCATGATGGCGGACGATCAAAAGCAGGGCATCCATGCCCTGCAACAGGCGGTGGTTTCCTCCAATGATCTCCTGTCGGTGCTGAACACCATTTTGGAGATCTCCAACATAGACAGCGGAAAACTGGTGCTGGAAAAGAAACCCTTTAGGATTAGGGAGGTGGCCAGTGAAATCAGCATCCTCCTTAGTTCCCTCTGCAGGGCCAGGATCATCACATGGGAACCCCGGATCTTGACCGAGGATCTTCTGGTAGAAGGGGACCGGATACGGCTCATGCAGGCCCTGACCATCATGCTCCGGAACGCCGTAAAATTCTCCGCCGAAGAGGGGGGAAGGGTAAGCTTTAGCATAGAACAGTTGAACCTAAACGAAGAGCAGGTAAGCCTGCGTTTTGGAGTCGTTGATAACGGCATAGGCATGACCGAAAGAAAGCTCGAAGAGCTCTACCATATCTTTAATAACGATCCCGAATATGTGGAGTATAGCTCCAGCGAGATCATGCTTTCGGCCTGCAATAGCATAGTCAATGCCATGGGCTCCCGGATCAATGTGGAAAGCAGGTCTGGCTCGGGCTCGGTCTTTTCCTTTACCCTGGAACTCCCCCTGGCGGCAGCCCAGGTGCAGAACGAAGAGCCGGACTTGAATGTCGAAAACCTGGCGGGGAAGAGGATCCTGGTGGTGGACGACATAAGGGTAAACCGAACGGTTTTGCGGAACATCTTGTCCCAGCGGGGCCTGGAAATAATCGAAGCCCAGGACGGTCAGGAGGCCCTGGAGTTATTTAAAAACCAGGCCCAGGAGATAGATCTTATTCTGATGGATATCATGATGCCCGTCATGGACGGCTACGAGGCTGCCCGGGCGATCAGGGCCTCGGCTCTTCCCCGGGGAAGGTCCATCCCCATCATTGCGGTTACGTCCCTTTCCTATAAAGAAGATGTGGACGAGGCCCTTAATGCGGGGATGAATTTTCACCTGGAAAAACCGGTGGACCCCCAGGTTCTTATTGTCACTCTGGCCCGCTTTCTTCTACGCAACAATAACTGAGACCCCGTCGGGGATTACGGTCACTGTCGCCTGGGGCTTGGCAAGCATCTTTTCTGCCATGACCAGGGCCTCCTGCACCGAGGGGGCGCTTATCATGTGGAGCTCTTCCACCATCTTTGGGTCTGCATCGGAAACGAAGATCACTTTTGAATGCTGGAGGACCCGGGCAAAAATCTGGGACTGCCACTGATCGACCCTGGTGAGCTCCCTGGGGGTCTTCATAAAGGTGTCGAGCATGCGGTTTAGGTCCTTTTCCTCTGCAAAGGTTTTATAGAACTCCTCCCCCCCGTGGCCGTCATTGCAACGGGCCGCCATGATGATGACCCCCCCCTTATGCACCGTGGCTTCGGCGGCGGTCATTCCCTTGACGGCCTGGTAGATGTTCTGATCCAGGGGATAGCCGCCGTTAGTCGAAATGACTATGTCTGCGGGGACCGGATTAACCTGGCACTTGCTCAGGAGGAAGTCTCTGCCTACCCGGTGGGCCTCTTCGCAGTCCCCGGCCACGGCGTAGATCACCTCCTTGTCGGAGTTGATGACCACGTTGCAGATAAAGGCCAGGCCCGCGGCCCTGGCGGCATAGATCATGTCGGTGTGGATGGGGTTTCCTTCGATAATACCGGTCCGGGCATGGGGGTGGGCGATGAACTCCGCATTGTGGTTATAGACCACGGTTTTGCGGCTGGTAACCCCCGGAAAGACACTCTTTCGGCCCCCCGAAAAGCCGGCAAAAAAATGGGGCTCGATAAAACCCTCGGCCACCAGAAGATCCGCCTCTATGGCCAGGCGGTTGATGATCATGTCCCCCCCGGAAGGGAGCTTTCCTATGTTGACCGTCTCGGACTTGTCGCAGTCATGGACCAGGACCTTTTCACGGCCCATGATCTCCTGTCCCAGCTTGGCCTCCAGTTCCTCCTGGGTGCTGAGGCGGTGACAGCCCGTGGCCACGAGGATGGTGATCTCCGCCTCGGGGGAGCCCCGGCGTATTTCGGCGAGCATGGGGGGGAGGATAATTTTGCTGGGCACGGGCCGGGTGTGGTCGCTGGCGATGAGGACCACCTTCTTTTTTCCCGCCGCCAGGACATGGAGGGGGGGGCTGCCTATGGGATGTTCCAGGGCTGCCCTGACCAGCTCTTCCTGGGATAGGTCTGCCTTGTAGTGGTGCATCTGGGAAATAAGTTCGGCAGCCAGACGGGATTCATCGATGTCAAAACTAATCTGGCCCTGGCCGTAGGGGAGGGATATGGTCTTCATGGCCCCCAGTGTAGCATGCCCCTGGGGGGGGTGCAAGGTTGCACCTGGGGTCTAGTTTTCCTCCGGGAGGTAGTGCCGCATCTTCGATAGCACGTCCCCTATGTCCAGGGGCTTACCCAGGTGATCGTTCATCCCCAGGGCCAGGCACTTTTCTATGTCTTCCTTAAACACATTGGCGGTCATGGCCAGGATGGGCACCCCCTTGGAGGGCAGCCCGGGGCCCCGGAGTTCCTCTTCGATTTTCCGGATCTGCTGGGTGGCTTCGTAGCCGTCCACCTCGGGCATGTGGATGTCCATGAGGATGATATCAAACTTGTAGGGCTCGGCCTGGAATTTCTCCACCGCCTCCCGGCCGTTTTCGGCACACTCGATCTGTATGCCCGTAGGCTCCAGGAGGGTGATCACGATCTCCCGGTTTATCTCCACATCCTCGGCCAAAAGGAGGACCCGGCCTTCGAAATTCTCCAGGGGCTTATCCTTGGCATCGTCGCTGATCTTTTTAAGGCTGTTGGCCCCCAGGCATTCGTTAATGGCATTAATAATAAGGGAAGGAAACAGGGGCTTGGGAAGAAACTTATCTACCCCCGCGGCCTTGGCTTCTGCTTCGATCTGATCCCACTGGGCGGCGGAGATCATGATGACCACCGACTTGCGGGGTGATCTATCAGAGGAACCCTTATCTTTGATTATCTTACTCAGTTCTATGCCGTTCATGCCCGGCATGTTCCAGTCGATAAAATAAAGATCGTAAAGCCCATGTTTCTCTATCAGGGAGAGAGCTTCGTTGGATCCTGGAGCCAGGTCGCAGCGTATGTTGTTCCGCTCCATGATATCCTTAAAGTAATAGAGGATGTCCTGGTCATCGTCTATGACCAGAATACGGATGGTGCTGATGTTGACCTCCGGCGCCAGGAGGCTTTCGTTTTTTCCCTCCCCTGCCTGGGCCTGGAAGGTAAAGGCAAAGGTGGCCCCACTTCCCAGATCCGAATCGACCCAGATGCGGCCCCCCATGAGTTCCACTATCCGCTTGGAGATGGCCAGCCCAAGGCCGGTGCCCCCGAACTTGCGGGATGTGCCGCTCTCTGCCTGCTGAAAGGCCGCAAAGAGATGCTCCTGCTGTTCGAGGCTGATCCCTATCCCCGTATCCTGGACTTCAATCTGAATGGTGTGGGTTCCATCGGCCTCGCCCAGGTGGCTGGCACTGAGGCGTATACTCCCCTGTTCGGGGGTAAACTTGGCGGCGTTGGAGAGCAGGTTGGTGATCACCTGGGCAAGCCGGTGATCGTCTCCCACCAGAAAGTGGGGAATCGCCGTATCGATGTGGACCGAAAAGCGCTGGTCCCTTTCGTCGATCCTAAAGGTAATGACGTTCACCGCCTTTTGGATCATGGTTTCGAAATTATAGGTGACTAATGAAAGCTCCAGCTTGTTGGCTTCGATCTTGGACATGTCCAGCACATCGTTAATGACCCCCAGGAGGTGGCTCGAGGCATCTTCGATCTTTTCAAAGGCGTAATCTTTTTTGTCGATCTCGCTGGAGCTTTTTCCTATGGAGGTCATGCCTATGATGGCGTTCATGGGGGTCCGCATCTCGTGGCTCATGTCGGCCAGGAAGATGCTCTTGTACATGGAGTTACGCTCGGCGTTTTCTTTGAGGGCAGCAATTTCGGTGAAGGGTTTCTTTACAAAGGTCGAGGCGATAAGGGCCGCGAAGATGCTCAATAAAACGCCCACCAGGCCCACTACCACGAGCCCCCGGTCTATGTTCCGAAAGGGACTTTCCGGGAGGGGGGCGATGATCCCCAGACCCCAGCCATCTTCGGAGGCACTGACGGGTCTAAACGAACAGAGCCGGGGAACCCCCTCCATGGAAAAATAGCCCACCCCGGTTTCGCCCTGGACTACCCGGGCAAGGACCGCCGCCACTTCGCTGTAGACGCTGTCCCCTTCGGCCAGGGCGAAAAAGTTTATCCGGGTCTGGACCCAGCTTTCCCGGAGGTTGGCGATGATGACCCCCTCCGCATCGGCCATAAAGATATGTCCCGTCTGCCAGATCACTATCCCCGAGATCCTCTCATTAAAATGGATCCCCGGAAGGGTAAGTACCAGGATGTGGTTTTCTTCATCCCCCAGAGGGGCGGCCAGGTAAAAGACCATTCCTACGGGGCTGGGCTGGGTGGTAGAAAAACCCATCCTGCCCAGAAAGGCCCCCTGTATGTTGGGGAGCTCCAGGACCTCAGCCTGGGCGGGCAGTTCCCCTGCGGTGATAAGAAGGTTCCCCCCCTGGTCCATGACAGTCATGCCCGAAAAGGCCCTGTGCTGCTGCAGCTGATAGTCTACAACCATGGGCCAGTCCGCCTTGTCATGGACCCCCAGGCGCTGGGCACTGCTTAGGGCGGCGAGTTTTAAAAGCTCAATTTCGCTGCTGATAAAATGATCCGCAATGTTGGCCACCATGGAGAGGTCTTCTTCCTGGGATCTTAGAATGTTGTTCCCCACAAAACGGATACCCGCCAGGACACTGAAAAGAATGATTACCAGGTTGGTTAGGATAATGATTATGACCGTTCTAATTCTGATAGACATGATGTAAAGATACGCTCCTTTGTAATATACCGGTCATATAAAAAGAGAAGACCGTTTAGAATTGCCAATGCAATAAAACCTGCCAGGCCCGTCAGGCCATTGGTAAGATCGTTTCCTCCGGATATGTACAGTAAGGCCATCCCTGCCACCGCATTAAGGGTACCATGAAAGAGGGCGGCAGAGATGACGGATTTCGATTTTACTCTAAGATAGCTCATCACCGGTGAAAGGAGGATGCACCAGATGATCATCATGGGGACCCCCAAAAGGGGGTGCTGGGGGTAATTGTGGCCCATGAGGATCAGGGGAAAATGCCAGAGACCCCAGACTGCCCCGGTGAAGATAGCGCTGTAAATGACGGGCATGTTGGAAAGCTCCCGCATCAGGTAGCCCCGCCAGCCCAGCTCTTCCCCCAGGGCGAAGAAGGCGTTGATGGTACAGCCCGCCAAGATGGCCTGTGAAAGGGTAATAAGCAGAAAGAGGGAGCCCGGCATGCTGCTGAGTCCCTCCTGGGCCTGGGCTGCCTGCTCTTCAGTCAGCATGGCCAGGATGTTTTCTTGATGGCTGCTGTACTGCACAAAGGGAAACTGAAGGTTAATGCCCAGGGCGGCAAAGGTCAGGAGGACCGGGAAGAGGATGGCCAAGAGGAACCAGCGGTTGAAGGACAGGGACATGGCCACCTGTTTAAAGAGCTCTTCCTGGTGGATCTTTTGCAAGATAAGAACCACGAAGCCCGGCAGCATCATGTAGGCCGCCGCAAAGGCGGTGTAGGCTCCCAGGTCTGTTAGGCGCAAGCCCAGGGCGTAGGCGATGCCGACGGCGGTCCAGCTAAGGCCCCAGGTTAAAAGGATATACTGGCGGGATTTTTTCATACGAGCCGGCGTATGATCTCCTCCCTGTTTCCGCTGAGGAGATCTATGGGCGGGATTTCAATCAGGGTGTAAGCTCCGTATTCCTGCCTCTGGGCGGCCCGGGCGGCGCATACCATCACCTGGGAGGTCAGGGCCGGGTTGTTGATTCCCATGGTAAAGCTAAAGCGCTGGTTGGCCGTTGCCCCGGAGCCCCCGTTCCGCTCCATCAGCACCCCGTGGCTCACATCCATGTAGTCCCCGATATTTTCCACCGCCATGACATGGGTTTCATCCTTGATAAAATAGGGGTCCGCCTTGATGGCCTCGCTGACCTCCTTAAGCTGGGCCCCCGGGGCCAGTTGGACATAGACCATGCGGCGGTGAACCCCCGCCCCGGTGGGCAAGGTCATGCTGATGGCATTCGCAACCCCCTTAATGGCCCTGACCGCCACCGAATGGCCCATGCTCATGCCGGGGCCGAAGTTGGTGTAGGTGATGCCCCGGGGCGCACAGGCCTCAAGAAGGGTCCTAACTATGGAGTCTGTGCCGGGGTCCCAGCCGGCGGACAGGATGGCCCGGGCCCGGCCCTCTTTGGCGGCCCTATCCAGGCTTAGTTTTAGCTCGTATATGTCGCCGTGGATGTCAAAGCTGTCCACGGTGCTTATGCCCTTTTGCAGAAAAAAGAGGGCCCGCTCTTTGACTTCCCTGGTGGGAATGCAGAGCAGGGCCGCATCGACCTGTCCCAGGTCTTCAATGTTTTTTGATACCCTAATACCCGCCAGCTCCGGCAGAGCCAGATCCCGGGAGCTGACTATTCCGGCCAGTTCCATGTCCGGGGCGCTTAGTACCGCCTGGACCGCATAGGAGCCCACGTTTCCATAGCCGACCACGGCGGTCCTCATTGTTTTGTTTTCCATTTTTTCTTCCTTATGCTTCATTGGCCAGGATCTGGTCCAGGGTCTGCTCCTGACGGATCACCCTAAGGGAGCCCTCCTGGGTCCATAAAAGTTCCGGAGCCTGCACATGGGAATTATAATTCATGGGACTCATGGCCGAACAGTAGGCCCCGGCACCCCCTATGACCAGGTAGTCGTCCAGTTCGGGTTCCGCCATGGGGCGGGGGATGTTCCGGCCCTCGCTGTCCAGGTTCTGGGAGTCCCCGCTCTCGCAGCAGCGCCCCACCGGCACCGCCTCGTAGGCCCCGGGGGAAGGATCAAACTCGGAGGATAAGAGCTCCCCCTTCTTGGAGACCAGGTAGAAGGGATGCCGGGCCCCGTAGAGGAGGGGCCGGGAGTTCAGCTCCATGCCCCCGTCGAGGACCAGGAAGGACAGCCCCTGGGCTCCGGTGCTCTTCTTGTCGATGACCCGGGTGACGATATAGCCCCCCTGGGCGATGATAAAGGTCCCCGGTTCTATCTCCATCTGGAGCTTCCTATTGGTTCTTTGATAAAAAGCTTCGATTTTTTCTTTGGCGTAGTTCCCCAGCTCCCCTATGTCGGCGGCCTTTTCGTCGGGCATCCGGGCCACCTTGAGGCCCCCCCCAAAGTTTATGGTCTGGGCATGGGGAAAGTTCTTCTCGAGGATGGCCAGCTCCAGGTCTATGTTTTCCCTCCAGGCGGCGGGGTCCCCTCCGGAACCTATGTGCACATGGACCATGTTAAAGATGATCTCCCTCTCTTGGGCGTATCTTATGGCTTCCGCCAGGTCATTTTGATGGACCCCAAAGCAGGAGTAGTTGTCCCCGGTATTGCGGGTCGCCGATTCCCCCGAGCCCTTGCCGGGGTGGCAGCGGATGGAAAGGGCCTTCTGGTGCTGGGCCGCAAAATCCCCTATGCGGTGAAGCTGCCGCAGGGAGCAAATATTGTAGGTAAGGCCCCCCAGGATCATGTTTTGTAAATCTTCCAGCTCCTTTCCCTGGGGAAGCTCCTGGGTGGAAAGGAGGATCGCCGAGAAGGGGATCCCTGCCAGGACCGCCCGTCTTACCTCGTTCATGGAGCTGGCATCGATAGATAGGCCCTGGGCATGGATAATTTTGAGGAGGGAGCGGTTGGAGTTGGCCTTCATGGCATAGCGGACCCTAAGGCCATAGGCATGGGGCATCGCAAGGGCCTTTCGGCAATTATCTATTATGGCCCCTTCATCGTAGATGTAAAAGGGCGTGCCATGTTCGGCCGCCGCTTGGGCGATGGCCCTCGAATCTATGCGGCCCAGGGGGTGCAGTAGGCCCATGGTTCCTCCTTATAAACCAGGCTTAATCTGGTTCCTTTAGTTTGCGGATTCCGTAAAAAATGGCATCCTCCCGCCCGAAGGCCCCGGCCTTGGTGACCACCCTCAGGCCCGGGTATATTCCCCCCAGCAGTTTGAGGAGGGGGATCCCGGTGGAAATTTCTTTAACGATTGCTGACCCCAGGGCCCCGGACTTTTCGAAACAGCACATGGCCGTGTCCCCCCCGGAAAGAAAGAGCCCCGAGATCCGGGACTCGAGGCCCCCGTCTTCGCCCCAGGAGAGGCCCCGGAGGATCATCATGGTGATGTCTCCGATGAGGTCCTGGATAAAGAGGGCCAGGACTTCGGGGTTCATGCCGGAGCGGATGATCTCTTCCTGGGTTTTTTGGTAATCATCGATGGGGTGGGTGGAGGAGGAGAGGAGGATGAGATCCTTCCCCTGGTTGATCACATGCAGGGCATCCCGGACTATGTCCTGGACTCCCTTTTCCTGGGCCAGGATGGCCCTGAGATCTATCTTGAGGACCTGTATACCCTGGCCCTCGGCAAAAAGGACCTGGTCGCGGGTCACCGAACTTTGGCTCCCTATGATGGCCAGGACCGGAGGGACCGGCACATCCAGGCTGAGGAGCATGTCCGCCAGACCCGCACAGCCCACCCAAAGGATACGCCGGTCCTGGGCCAGAGCCAGGCGCACCACCTCTTGCAGATCGCTGTTGGTAAGGGCGTCAAAGCAGAAGACCCGCCCCCGGCTTAGGTCTGCCCGGCCTTCCCGCAGTTCCTCCAGGGGCACATGGAAAACCTCCCCCGGGATCCCGGCGAAAGCTTCCTTCATTAAATGGAGGACATCGTCGCTTTTGGCCGGGGCCTTGGGATCCCGGGTGAACTCGGTTTTGCTGATGGGGGTTCCGTTGATCTGATGGATGCCCCTCAGGGTGGTCCGGCCCAGGTCGGGAAAGGCGGGGGCAAAGATGACCAGCTCCGGATCGACGCACTGGGCCAGGGTCTGCAGCTCCGCCGCCACATGGCCCCTAAGGGTGGAATCTACTTTTTTGAAGACCCGGGTAAAATCCTTAAAGGGAATCTGGCAGGCCTGGTCGAGGATCTTTCTCTGGGCCCCGGCTTCCGAGAGAAAGCGGGACTCGGTGTCGACGACAAAGGAACCCTCGCCGCTGACCTGGCTTCCGTTAAAGACCACCTGTACGGGGATGCCCCGCCGCCGGATCTGAACCCCCGTATCATTGGCCCCCGTAAGGTCGTCGGCTATGACTAGATAGTTGTTCAAGTTTCCCCTAGGCCAGGCTCTTGATGAGATCAAGATTACCCTCTACCGCTGCCCCTATGATGGGACCCATGTACTGGTCCACCGTAGCGGCGGTGAGGGGGACAGGCATGTTCTTCAGCTTCATGTCCAGCTGGGGGTCCTTGGCGGCGCTGAGGATCTTTTCTATATAAGAGTCATTCCAGTTGGGAAGCTCCTTGAGGGTGGCCGGAGCCTTGATGGCCTTGCTAAAGGCGATGAGGCCCCGGGCAAAGGCCATGCCCAATTCCCGGCCCTTAAGGCTGGCCAGGTCTTCGCTTATATAGCCGTAGTTTTTGAGGATATCCCCCACCAGGAGAATTTGCTTTTCTATGGCCGGGGCAAAGAAGACCGCATAGTAGGGGTTCATGAGCCCGCAGGCCGTGCCGTGGCCCGTCAGGTCCACCAGGGAGAAGCTGGTCATGTGGGGTCCATGGGTGCCCCCTATCATGATGGCGTAGCCCCCCAGGTCGGTGGCCATTCCTATGGCCTGCCGGGCCTCCATGTCCTTGGGGTCCTTCATGACCCTGGGGGCGTATTGCACCGTCAGCTCCACCGCCGCGGAGGTGATCTCCGCCAAAAGATCATAGCGCTCCTTGGGGGCATCCGAGGGGAGCCCCGAGAAGACCTCGAAGCAGTGGGCTATGGAGTCCAGGGCCCCGTCTATGGTCAGGGGTACGGGCTGGGAGGCCGTCACATCGTAATCAAAGAGGGCCGAGGGGGGCACTATGCCCTCATCGACGATGAGCTTCTTCTGGCCCATCACCGGGTCGGTAATGTTGGAGTACTTGGTCAGGTGGGCCCCCGAACTGGCGGCGGTCATCACCGCGATGAGGGGGATGAGCTTCTTCCCCGTCTTGGCCAGGGCCTCCGACACGATGCCGGTGCCAAACCAGTGATCGATTTCGGGGCTCACTTCTTCGCCCAGGGCGGCCAGGAAGTTGGCGGCCTTGCAGGCATCGATGTTGGAGCCCCCCCCTATGGCGATGATCACATGGGGCTTATGGTGAAGGATATAGGTTTCGATCCGGTAGACATCGGCACGGGGAGCGTTGGGGCCCGCATCGGGGACTATGCTCCCCCCCGCCAGGCTTACTCCGGCGGCCTTGAGGGATGCACAGACCCCATCCGCCAGGTCCTTCATGTAGGTGGTATTGCAAACCACCAGGGCGGTTTTTCCATACCGGGCCGCCATGGGGCCTATCTGGGGGAGCACCCCCCGGCCAAAGACATAGTTGTCCTTTTTCCAATCCGAAAGCAGCTTTCCGGCTTTAGTAAAGAGATCGCTCATGGTTCACCTCGTTTGTTTAGCTTACACGAAGTGACGGATGTTCGCAATATCGGGGCCCATATCGCAGTCGGTGTTTTCATCGCAGATGATATCGATTACGTAGGGGCCAGGTGAAGCGGCGGCCCGCTTAAGGGCCCCTTCCAGTTCGCTGTAGCTAAAGACCCGCTCGGCCTGGCAGGCAAAACCCTCGGAAATCTTGACGTAATCCATGAGGGCCTTGTTTTCCGGCATGGCCACCTGGTACTCGTATTGGAGGGCGTACTTCTGGTTTTGCCGAATCAGCCCCAGGTAGGCATTGTTGATGATCAGCACCACCACCGGGAGCTTGTAGGCCGCCGCCACCCCCAGCTCTTCCACCAGGAAGGTAAAGCCAAAGTCCCCGATGAGGCAGACGCTCTGCTTTCCCGTGGCCACCGAGGCCCCTATGGCGGCGGGGATGTCAAAGCCCAGGGTCCCGGCCCCCCCCGAGGGGAGGTACTTCCGGGGCTTGTTGATCCTCTGGTACTGGCCGCTCCAGATCTGGGTGATCCCGCAGCCGGTGGTAAACTGGGTCTCGTCGTTAAAGGCCAGGTTGATGGCCTCGAAGACCTCCCGGGGGTCCATGAGCTGCTTGGCTGGGTCGGGCTTTCGGATCATGCTGGTCCTGGTCTTTTGGTAGTCCCGGTGAGGGCTCCCTGTCTTGGCCGGGGCTCCGGCCTTGGCAGTTTCGAGGAGCAGGGCCAGGGCATCAGCGGCGTCGGCCACTATGCCCAGCTCCGGTTTGATGATCTTCCCGATCTCGGTCTCGTCTATGTCGATGTGGATAAAGCGCCGCTCCCCCTGGTAGACCCCCAGGTTCCCCGTGTGGCGGTCGCTGAAACGGCAGCCTATGGCCAGGACCAGGTCGGCGGCCAGGAAGACCTCGTTCCCGCTGGAGACAGCCCCCACCTGGATTCCCACCATCCCTGCGTTCAGGGGGTGGGCCTCGGGGATCCCCCCCTTGGCCATGTAGGTGCTTAGGACCGGCAGGTCCAGGTACTCCGCCAGGCTTAGGAGGGCCTCCTCGGCCCTGGCAAGGATGACTCCGCCCCCCATGAGGATCACCGGGTTTTTAGCTTTTGTAATCAGGTCCAGGGCCTTGGCTATGGAGTCTTTGGAGGGGAGGGGGGCCTTGGTGGTTTTGGGTTCGTAGGCTCCAGGGTTGAAATCGATCTCCGTAAGCTGGATGTCCAGGGGCAGGTCGATGAGGACTGGCCCGGGCCGGCCCGAGCGGGCGGTCTGGAAGGCCTCCTGGAACACCGAGGGTATATCGCCGGCCTTGGTGACACACCAGGTCTTTTTCGCCACGGTCCTGCATATCTCGGCGATGTCGACACATTGAAAGGCCCCCTTGCCCAGGAGGCTCGAATTGGCCTGCCCCGTGATGGCGACCAGGGGGATCGAATCCTGCCAGGCCGTGTACATGCCGGTCACAAAGTTGGTGGCCCCGGGCCCTGAGGTACAGATCGCCAGGGCCATCTTCCCCGAGGCCCGGTAGTAGCCGTCAGCCGCATGGACCGCCGCTTCCTCGTGGCGCATGAGGAAATGCTCTATCTTGGAATTAGCCATGAACTTATAGACCGGGTTAATCCCCGCCCCAGGGATCCCAAAAGCATGCTGAATGCCCTCTTTTTCGAGAATGTGTACAATCGCCTCTGCCACCTGCATGATGATGCCCCCTATATGGATTCTAATAATTGGAATTAGATTCTTAATAATTATAGCTTTGAAGAGGAGTATGAGTCAATATGAAGGTATGATCTCGCCACCAGTTATATAAATCCCAAGAGGGGTCGGTGCCGCCATGGCCTAGGAATTGAGATGAACCCGCCTACGGAGCCCCCGGCACCCAGTTTCTAGGCTACCAACATTGCGTTCAGCTTCCTTCGCACATACTGGATGCCGGAGCTTACTTCATTATCCTATTCTGCTTTACCCGAGGTCTCCTCTGGCGGAGAATTCCCAGATATTCCTAGACCACAGCGACCCCCACCCCTCCAGTGTTTGCTCCCCCCAGGTGGCGAGATAATTCACTGCTCATGGTGATATTTTTATGAATTGTTCTATATACATTGCTTAATACTTCACCTCTCCCGAGATCTATATTCAACGGCCTTCTTCCCCCACCCTCATATAGATAATGATGGTACGTCATCGGCTAAACCATGGGAGTGGTTTATTAAAGGCTCTTATTTGATCTCATAACTCATTGCTTGCTCAGCTGGAGCAAAAAATGCTCCTGGCGGCGACTTCGGTCTGACTACTCAATCAATAGGCTAAAATTAAATTTGATCTATATAATAACACAATTGAGTAGTCAGAGCCGCTCGAGCCGCTAGGGGCATGTTTTTGTCCAGCGGGGAACTGGGCATGAGGTCTTGGTTTTAGATTAAGACATGTTATATATGAACCAACATTCAATTGTGTTATCCCATTTTATACCACATAATAAATTATCTAATAATTACTTTTGGCGGTACCTATGCCTTGGTGGGAAAAAAACACTCAGCGGCTGATTCAGACTAATCTGCGGGCCAAGGATGCGGCCCTGGACAGGCAGAGTCTTATGGCGACCCTGAAGGATCTGTCCTGTAATGTCCTCCTTCTTAACACCGGGGGCCTCATGGCTTTTTATCCCAGCGAGCTACCCTACCATTATCGCAGCCCCTTTCTGGGCGAGGGGGACCTGACCGGTGACATGGTACGGCTCTGCCACGATAATGGGATCCGGTTTATGGCCCGCTTCGATGTGAGCAAGATCCACGAATCGATTTTTGAAAAGTACCCCCAGTGGGCCTACCGCTCCCCCAGGGGGGAGACGATCAACTACAACGGGATGGTCCACACCTGTGTGAACAGCCCCTTCCAGCGGGACTGCACCCTGGAGATCCTGAGCGAAGCTGCCTGTCTCTATCCCATAGACGGGATCTTCTTCAACATGTTTGGTTACCAGACCAGGGACTACGCCAACAACTACCATGGCATATGCCACTGTAAGGGCTGTATCAGGGAGTTCAAGGCCCGCTATGGCGAAGAGCTTCCCGCTGCAGAGGATCCCCTGGACCCGGTCTTTCAGCTTTACCAGGCCTTTAAGGAAGAGACGGTGAAAGAAATGATAGACCGCATCCATACCCTCGTTAAGGGGATCTCCCCCGAGATCGCCATCGCCACCTACACGGACTACAAGGTGGATATCATAAAGAAGGAATCCAACACGGAGATACACCGGCCCCTGCCGGTCTGGGAGTATTCATCCTCCGAGAATCACCAGTCCGTGGAAGGGTCCTGGGATGACAAGATCATCAGTAATGTATGCATCAATGCCACCAGCCTGGATTACCGCTTCATGGGGGTCCATAGGCCCCATGCGGCCCTCAGGCTCTACCAGGCCCTGGCCTCCGGGGCGGGGATGGATTTTTGCATCATCGGGGTCTTCGATGATTACCCGGACCGGAAAAACATTTCGGTGGTAAAGGAGATCTACGGCTTCCATAAAAAGCATGAGGCCTACTTTGGCTGTTTTCAAAATGTGGGGGACCTGGTCTTAATCAAACCCGGTCCGGGGGAGATTCCCCAGAAGGAATATCAGGGGCTCTTTAAGATCCTCAAGGAATCCCACCTGCAGTTTAGGGTGGTGGAGCAGCATGCCCTAAGGGGGGACCACCTGGAGGGGGCCCAGGCCATCCTCTGTGCCGACCTGGTACCCACCGAGGCCATCCTGGCCCGCCTCGAAGAGGCCCAGGAGAAGGGGGTCCCCATCATCTGGGTTGGGACGGCCTGGGCAAAGGAGGACAGCCCCCGGTTTAAGCGCCTCTTCTCGGTGGCCCAGGCAGGGCCCCCCGAAGATGCCCGCTGGAGCTATTTACTAAACCAGCCCACCACCCTCTTTAAGGGCCTCAAAGAAACCGACTGGACCCTCCTGGATGGGCCCCTGGTTCCCCTGGAGGGCATAGCGGGCTGTGATTATGGGCTGGAACGGATCGGTGCCGGCTTCTTTGGGCCCCCGGAACTCTGCGGGGGTAATGAGCCCCTGGGCCACTACGCTTTTGTTTCCCACCCGGAAAGGAAGACCATCCTGATTCCCTTCCAGCCCGGCTGGATGTACATGCGTTATGGCTACGACGAGTACCGGATCATTATCGAAAATATTATCCTCCATAAGGCGGGGCTGGACCCCTCCCTGCGTATCGAAGCCCACCCCATGGTGGAGGTCTTTGCCAGCCGTTATGGGCAAAACGAAAAGGGGGCCCTCTACAACATGGCGCTGATCAATCTATCGGGCTACAACGGGGTGGGCTTCCACGAGCCTCTGGTTCAAAGGGGGATCCCCATCAGCCTGGTGATGGATGAGGGGCATAAGCCTCGATCCCTGGTTTCCCTTAGGACCGGTCAGGAGATCCCCTTTAAATGGCGGGACCGGGTCTTGAGCTTTACCCTGGCGGAGCTCAAGGATTTTGAAATGCTCCTGGTCCGCTCATGAAGGGCAGGGAACTCCTGGCCTGGCTGGACTCTCCCCAGGGGCGGGGGGAGCTTAGCTCCCTCTACGGCCCAGGGAGAATAGAAGAAGCCCGCCGCCGTTATGGGGGCCTTATCGAGGATCTCCATGAGGGCCTCCATGAGGCGGGCTTTTTTTCTTCCCCAAACGATGAAGCCCTGCGGCTCTTCTCGGTCCCTGGCCGGAGCGAACTGGGGGGGAACCACACGGATCATAATCGGGGCCTGGTCCTTGCCGCTTCTATTCAGCTTGATGCGGCGGCTGCGGCCAGTATACGGGGAGACCAGATGGTGCACCTGCGCTCCGCCGGCCATGGGGACCTCAGCATTGATCTCTCGAACCTTTCTCCCCAGGCGGGGGAGGAGGGGACCACCGGGGCCCTGGTCCGGGGGGTAGCGGCCGAATTCGCCGCCCAGGGGGAGGTCATAGGGGGCTTTAATGTGAACCTGGCCTCCCAGGTTCTAGTGGGTTCGGGCCTCTCCTCCAGTGCGGTCATCGAGGTCCTTCTGGCCAAGATCTGCGACAGCCTCTTTTGCGGCGGCCGGCGGAGCCCCCTGGAACTGGCCAAGATAGGCCAGAGGGCCGAGAACCTCCACTTTGGAAAACCCAGCGGCCTCATGGATCAGTGCGCCTGTGCCCATGGGGGGGCGGTGGCCATAGACTTTGAAGATCCCTCGGAGCCCATCTTAAGGGGCCTGGCCTTTGATCCCGCCGCCTCGGGCTTCGCCCTCTGCATCGTGGACACCGGGGGGAGCCACGCGGGCCTCACCGATCACTACGGGGCCATCCCCCAGGAGATGGGGGCCCTGGCGGCCTTCTTTGGCAAGACCTATCTGAGGGAGGTCGACGAAGTTGAATTCCATAAGAAGATCCCTCAACTACGGGAGGCCGCGGGGGACCGGGCCATCTTGCGGGCCCTCCATTTCTTTGCCGAGAACCGCCGGGTCAGAGCCATGGAGAAGGCCCTCGCTGCCTCGGAGATGGAAAGCTTTTTGGCCCTGGTCCAGGAATCCGGAGACTCTTCCTCTCAGCTCCTTCAGAACATCCACCTGCCCCAGGAGAGCCGGCACCAGCCCCTCTCCATAGCCCTGGCCCTGAGCCGGGACTTCCTCCGCGGGGGCCCCGGTGCTGCGCGGGTCCATGGGGGGGGCTTTGCGGGGACCATTCAAGCCTATATCCCTTTGGAGAGCCTGGGGGCCTACAGATCGTATATGGAATCTGTGTTTGGGGAAGACCACCTCACGGTCTTGGAGCTAAGAAAGCAGGGGGCCCTGGAACTGGGCCTAGAACCTATAGCTTAGGACGGCCTTGATGAAGTTATTCTCCTGGTACTGGCCCAGCTGGCCCTTGGAATCTTTGGGGCCCTGAAAGAAACCTCCGGCTAGTGAAAACCGGATCTCATCCCTGGACCAGACCAGGGCAGGCATAAAGAGAAAGTCCTGATCCTCTATGCCCCAGACCAGGGCGCACCGGAGTTCAATCTGATCCTGTAAAAACTTCCTCGACAGGGCCGCGCTTAATCGGGTGCTGGTAGGAAGGCTGTCCCCCTCTATATCAAAGTTTTTTGCCCCTATATCGGTGCCCCCCACCTTGTCGGCCATGAGCCGTATGCTCTGGGTGGCCTGGAGGTTGGCGTGGACCCCCAGAAAGAGGTCCCGGTCAAAACCCAGGGACCAGATGATCGCCGGGTTGTAAATCGAACCGTCATCGCCCCCCCGGTCTTCGGTGATGTTGGCCGCCACTTCGGCCCGGGTGTTAAAGCCCGATAGAACCTGGGCGTAGTCCACCCCAATCTGGTGGTACCGGTTGTATATAAGGGCCACCCTCTGGGGGAGGGGGAGCAGGGGATGGTAGTCGATCTCCACCGAGGGCAGGGGCAGGCGGCCATAGTAGTACTGGAGGCCCAGGTCGGCCCCCCCTATGGTGCTGGTAAACCGCAGCCCCCCCTGGGCAAAGTCCAGGGTGCTGGTGTCCCCTTCCAGGTCTACTTCTATAGAAGAAAGATCGATCCCATAGAGCCCCGCCATGAGGAGCAGATCCGGAGGAAGGGAATCGAAGCTAAGCTTGTCGAGCCTGGAATCGGCCCATCTGCCCTGGGTGCTCATCTGGTGGCCCTGGAAGGAGGGGACAAAGACCCCCTCAATCTTGGAATAGGTTCCCAGCCGGTAGGAGAGGTGAAGGAGGGGCCTGGCAATCTTGGCCTCCATGAGGCTGGTCCCGTCGGCGATGATGAGGTAGATCTCGCCGCTCTTCAGGGGGTTGATCACATCCAGGGGGCCCATGGTGTCGGCCCGGCCCCAGGTAATTTTGCGGAACCCCGCACTGAGATCCCCCTGCCCCATGAAGAGGGTAAGGTATGCCTCATCTATGTCCAGGGCTTGGGGGCTGGGTTCCAGTGTAAGGTTGATATAAGCTTCGGCCAGGGAGCTCTGGGCATGGAAGTTTAACTTCCCCGAGAAGACATCTCCCATATGGATCTTGTCAAAGCCTCCGGGGCCCTCTGAGAGTTCTTTCGTATATCCCAGCAGGGTTGCCGAGACCTGGCCCCCTATGGAGAGCCGGAGGGGGCTGGGGGCTCCAAAACCAAATTCCTGGGCTCCCAGAAGGCTTGTACAGAGAAGGAGGAGGATGAGCCCCCCCCTGGACAGTAAAAACGATGCTTTCATGGTTCCCCCTTGTCAGCCTTAGGTTCCCTTATATAAGAAGGAGCTGTCAAGGGGGGGGACTTGTACGACAACGACCTTGGCATAGCCAAGGTTTGTCGGTTGCCGCACAATTTATTGAAAACGTTTTCAATAAATTTCTATAAACGTTTCTAATTTTTTACCTCCCCTCCTCGCCCAGAGCATCCTTGGAAAAGCGGCCATATACGAGATAGAGGACCAGGGCGGCGATGAGCATCATCAAGACTGCATATACGAAGGTGATGGCCGCATTGTCCGCGTTGTTCTGGTTGTCCGTCAGGGACCGGATATGGATCCCCAGGGTCCGGGTTAGGGGGTGATATAAGAAGACCGTCATGTCGTAGTCTCCCAGGAGGCTGTTAAAGTTTAGGGCAAAGAGGGCCAGGACCGTGGGCATGATGATGGGGAGGATCACCCGCATGAAGGTATATATCCCCCTGGCTCCCAGATTTCGGGCCGCGTCCTCCAGGGAATCATCGATGGCAAAGAAGGCCGCCTTGGTCATCCTCAGGGTAAAGGGGATGCGGATGATCACATATCCCAGGAAGAGGATAAAAAGGGAGCCCGTGAGGATCTGATTAAACATGAACCACCGGGAAGAGTTATAGGTGGTGATGAGCCCCATGGCGATGAGGGTGTGGGGAAGCAGCCAGGGGATCAGAAGGGAATATTCCAATGCACCCCCCAGGCGGTTCTGGGCCTTGGTGATGATCCGGCAGGACACCAGGATGAGGACCGCCACGGTGACCGAGGCCAGGGCCGAGTAGACGACGCTTACTGCAAAGGGTCTATAGGCCCGGGGGCTCGAGAAGACCCCCAGGTAGTTGGCCAGGGTAAAGCTCGAGGGGCTTAGGTGCCGCTGGCTTATGGCCGCCGAGTCGGTAAAAGAAAAGAGGATGATCAGAACCACCGGAAGGACGTAGATCAAAAAGAGGATATAGGCGTAGCTATGGGCCAGGGTATTTAGAATGGGGTTTCGGATCTTCTGCTTTTTGATCCCCGTCTTTACCTTGGACACCGAAAGGTAGTTCCCCCTCTTTTCAATCTGTTTAAAAATAGCCAAGAGGAAGATCGAGGCCAGGCCCAGGAAGATGGCCAGGAGGACCGCCAGATCCCGGGAGCCCACGGTGTTGGCAAAGTCCAGGATCATGGGGGTGATGGTCTGGAAGTCGGTGCCCCCTACCAGAAGGGGTGCCGAGGTGGCTCCCAGGCCGGTAAGGAAAGTAAGGATGGTCACCGCCAGAAGGGAGGGGGTCAGGACCGGCAGAACCACCCTTCCTATGATGCTCCAGGGTTTGGCCCCCATGTTCTGGGCCGCCTCAACGGTTTGATAATCCACGGAGCTCATGGCATTTCGTAAAAAGATCATGTGGTTCGAGGTGCAGGCGAAGGTCATCACAAAGAGGACTGCCCAGTAACCGGTAAACCAGTCCTGGTTAAGGGAGGGGATGATCCGGGCCATGATCCTGGTCAGGTAGCCATTGTGGCCGTAGAGGAACTTATATCCCGACACGAGGATGATCCCCCCGTAGATGAGGGTGGTCATATATCCCAGCCTCAGGATCTTGGCCCCCCGGATATCAAAGTACTCGGTGATAAAGACCAGGCTCAAGCCTATGACCCCCACGGTCAAAGAGAGGGTGGGGGCCAGGATGAAGCTGTTCTTCAAGCTCCGCATGGCCCGGGCCGATTGGAGGAGTTTGAAGAGGGGCTCGGCGGTGAAGCGGTTCCCCTGGTAAAAGACGGTGATGATGGAGTTGATGTTGGGGACAACTAAACAGGCGGCGATGAACCAGAGAAAGCCGAGGAAGAGGGGTACCGCCAGGGGTTTAGTCTTTAGGGAGTTGATTTCAAACTTCATGGCTTCCCCCTAGTACTGCATGATGCTCTCGGCATCAAAGCTAAGCAGCACCGAAGAGCCCGTGTCGAAGAGGGTTCGGCCGCTGTTTTTTTCCATCACCCTTAGGTCCTGGCCCAGGGCATCGAGGCTGTACTTTATCGAAGTGCCGTAGTACTCGTAGCCCTTCACTATGGCCTCGCAGAAGAGCTCCCCCTCCCGGGCCTTGTAGTTCCGGGCTTCCTCCCCTCCGTACATGTGGATCCGCTCAAGGCGTATATAGTTGTTCCTTCTTTCATCTACCCCAGGGAGCTTGGAGGCCCCGGTCTTGCAGAGGAAGTCCTTGCCCAGGGGGTTTATATCCCCGATAAAGTTGGACACGAACTCGGTGGCCGACCGGTTGTATATATCATCGGGCCGGCCCACCTGCTCAATCTGTCCCTTGTTGAAGACCGCAATCCTGTCCGAGAGGGTCAGGGCCTCCTCCTGATCGTGGGTCACATAGATGGTGGTGATCCCAAACTTCCGCTGGAGATCCTTTAGCTCCTTCCTCATCTGGACCCGCAATTTTGCATCCAGATTCGAGAGGGGCTCGTCCAGGCAGATGATGGCCGGGGAGGTGACCAGGGCCCTGGCTATGGCCACCCGCTGCTGCTGTCCCCCCGAGAGCTGGGAGACCTTGCGCTTCAGCATCTGGGCGTCCAGGTCCACCTTGATGGCCATCTCTTCGACCCTTAGGGTGATTTCGTGCTTGGGCACCTTCTTTACCCTTAGGCCAAAGGCAATGTTTTCATAGACCGACATGGTGGGAAAGAGGGCATAGCTCTGGAAGACCATCCCTATGTTCCGCTTCTCTACCGGGGCATGGGTAATGTCCCGGCCCTTGATACTGACCCTTCCTCCGCTGGGTTTTACAAACCCCGTGATGGTCCGCAGGGTGGTGGTTTTCCCGCAGCCCGAGGGACCGAGGAAAGTGAAGAACTCCCCCTCCTCAATGTTCAGGTTGATGTCCCTCAGGGCCAGGAAATCACCAAACCGCACTTCTATGTGTGATAGGCCTATCATGGCGTTTTCCTTTTTTGTAATGTTTATGGCATGTAGTGGAGCATGATCCGCTCCACCCAGGCATCGATGTTCCGGGCCACCAGGGCCCAGTCTATGCTCTGGGCCGGCAGGGCCGCCACTTCCTGACTAAAGAGGTTGGCCCGGTGGACTGCTCCGGTATTGGCCGGGATGGTGGAGAACATTTCGGCCCACTCCCCCTGGACCTCGGCGCTGCCGAACCAGTCCACAAAGAGCCGGGCCTCGTCGGTGTTCCGGGTGCCCTTGACTATGGCCACCCCCTCGACCACGAAGGGGATCCCCAGGGGGGGGACCACATAGCCGGTCCGGGTGCCGTACTGGCGGTCCCGGTCTTCTACCCCGCTGGACCACATCTGGCCCATCTGCACCGCTACAGACGGATTGGTGATCTGGGCGTAGAGGTCTACGCCGGTTTCGCTGGGCCTCCCATGGCGGAAGTAGGCTTCGATTTCCCGCCAGCCCTCGTCTGAGATTCCAAGGTCCCCCTGGGGGTCCGCGTAACGGGTGAGGATGCCGGAGATGACCACCCGGGGGGTGCCGCCGGTGAGGGCCGATTGAAATTCATAGCGGCCGTGGAAGCGGCTGTCCCGCCAGAAGTCCATCCAGTCTCCGGGGGCCTCCTGGGGAGATACCTGGTGGAGGTCGTAGACCAAAAGGATCCCCTGCTTGACGATGGCGTGGTAGTAGCCGTCTTGGTGGTTGAGCCCCGGGGCAACCTCCCTGGCCCAGACCGGCACATAGGGGATAAAGAGGTCTTCGGCTATGAGGGATTCCCAGATGATGGCGTTAAGACCGAAGACCACATCGGCGATGGGGGCGTTCAGTTCTGCCAGGAGCCGGTTCTGTATGGCCGCCGCCCCGGCCTCCAGGACCTGGATGCGGAAACCCGCCTGGGCGGCCCGGTCCTCGAGCCATTCGGCCCTTCCATCGGAACCGGAGTTGGTATAGACCACCAGGGCTACCCCGGTGCCGGGCCCGGTCTGTCTGGGGATTTGGCCGTTGCCGTTGGCATGGCGGTCGCAGGCAGAAAAGATAAGGGCCGAAGATAGCAGGACCGATAGCAGGATCTGTGTTTTTTTCATAATTCACCTCGTACAGTTTTTTAAATATGAGGCCAAACTAACGTATGTTAGTAAGCACCCCCCTTAAACTATAGTAGAGGTGATTCCAGAGATCAAGGAAAATAATGAAAAATTTTGTGAAAAAACTATTTTTTAGTGTTTCCCATCAGCCGTGGAAAAACCGCCACGCGGTTTTTCCAAGCTCAAAAGGCAACCTTATGGTTGCCTTTTGAGCCTAATACATCCAGGCGCGGAGCTCCTCCTCGTCTTCGTCCACCACCCGCATCCGGGCGGCCATGTCCACCGGTGGGGTTGCCTTCTTCAAGAGATCCAGCAGTTCCGCTTCGTAGTCCACCCTGATCTCGGTCTTCCTATCGAATACTATCGTAGCTTTGTTCTCCGGGGTATAGGCCGGCCACTTGATCATGTTCTTGTGGTTCGGGTCTCCGGTCCGGGCAAAGGCCACAAAGGCCCCGGCCATCTCTTCCTCCAGTTTCTCGGTCACCCCCTGGATATTACAGATGGGCACCAGGGCGGAGTTGTGGAAAAAGAAGGGGATGTCCGAGCAGTGCCAGGCGGGCTTCCCGTAGTCGTAGTCAAAGTCCAGGGCGAACATGTAGGAGTAGAAGGGGGCCGAGGCTTCCTTCGATTTAATGTCCGCATATTTTAATGTGGCGGGCCGGAAGAGGCCGTCCACCAGAGCCAGGTCCACCTCGTTCTTTCCGGGGTAGGCCTTCTTAAAGAGCCGGATGAGTTCGTCCGTATGTTCACCGTAGCGTTTAAAAAGGATCTCTCGTCTTTCTTCTGGGCTCAAGCTGTCCTTGTTGGGGGTGCCGGGGGCAAAGGCAAACTCGGCGATGACGGTCCCCGCCATGGTGGGAATGGTTTTCGAGAAGGCCGAGAAGCCTACATCGAAGACATCCCCGGTGTACCAGTCGTTTTTCTGGGGGCCCCAGCCCACGTTTTTTCCTTCCTTGCGGAACTTGCGGTTTACCCGGTTAAAGGCCTTGGCGAGGACCGCAAAGTTGATCTTTTCGAGCTTCGCTACTTCATCTTCTTTCATGTCCAATTCTTTGAGGATTTCCCTCACCACCTCGGCGTGATCTACGTTCCCCCCCATGTTCATCTCGGCGATGCCGCTCATGACTATGGCCTTGTGGAAGAGCCCTTCGGCCTCGGGGATTTGGCCCAGGGTGGTGACCTTCATGCCCCCGCCGGACTGGCCAAAGACCGTGACGTTTCCGCTGTCGCCGCCGAAGGCTTCGATGTTTTCCTTTATCCATTTAAGGGATTCTACGATGTCGGCCATCCCTGCGTTTACCGAGTTGGCATATTGTTTTCCAAAGGCGCTCAGGTCGAAGTAGCCCAGGATGTTGAGCCGGTGATTGATCGACACCACCACCACGTCCCCGTAGACTGCCAGGTTTTCGCCCTCGTAGGCCACCTGCTCGATGGAGGAGCCGGCGGAAAAGCCGCCCCCGTGGAGCCAGACCATGACGGGCTTCTTGGCCTTGGGGTCCAGGCTGCGGCTCCAGATGTTGAGGTACTGGCAGTGCTCGCTGGCGGGCCAGAAGCGGTGGGGGATCAGGATCTCCCCAGAGGGCATGGGGTTATCCAGAAGGGGGCAGATGGGGCCGTAGCTGAGGGCGTCCTTGACCCCCTCCCAGCTCTCCACCGGGGTGGGGGGCATAAACCGCTTGGCCTGGGCGTAGCGGATCCCATGGAAGGTGTAGGTTCCGTCGAGGATGAAGCCCCGGATCTTTCCTTTGGTAGTTTGAACCACCGGTTCGGTGGCGGTACAGATGAATTTTCTCGGCATGTGTATCTCCTATAATCCCAGCATAAAGGTGATCACCCTATCCATGTGCCCCGGCGCTTCTTCGTGGGCAAAGTCGGGGTAGAGGAGGATCTCCTTGGGGGATTCGATTTTATTATACACCGCAAATTGGGTGGATGGGGGAGTGATGGTGTCCATGAGTCCGGTCTGCATAAAGACCTGGGCCTTTATTCGGGGGGCCAGAAATTGGATATCGATGTAGCCCAGGGTGGTGAAAATTTCCTCCTCCCTCTGGTGGAGGGGATCGAAGCGGCGGAAGTAGTCCCCCAGCTCGAAGTAGGCATCCTTGGCCAGGTCCATCTCCCAGACCCGCCGGTAATCCGAGAGGAAGGGATATATGGGGGCGATGCGCTTTATCTTTGGCTCCAGGGCCGCGGCGACTATGCAAAGGGCACCCCCCTGGGAGGCTCCAACGCAGCCCAGGCGCTCCGAATCGATCTCATCGAAACTGCCCAGGACCCGGGTCAACTGGGCCGTATCCAGAAAGACATGGCGCATGGTCAAGTTATCCGGCCCGTCATCAAGGCCCCGGATGATAAGGCCCCGCATGGTGGTACCCTTCACCCCCCCGGGGTCTTCGCTTAGGCCCCCCTGACCCCGGCAATCCATGGCGGCCACCGCCATCCCCGCCGCCGCAAAGGGAAGAAGCCGGTACCAGTCGGGGGACCCATTGGTGTAGCCGTGAAAGTAAAGGATGGTCGGAGCAGGGGAAGTGAGCCCCGCGGGCCGGACATACTTGGCGTGGATCTGGGCCCCCCTTACCCCGGTGAACCACAAGTCAAAGCAGTCCACTCCGGGGCATGTAAAGCCGGCAGGAACCAGGCGAGCCTCCGGGGGGGTCCCCTCGAGTTCGGCCAGGGCCCTTTCCCAGTAGGCATCGTAGTCAGAGGGCCGGGGGTTCCGCCCCTGGTACTTGTAGAGTTCGGGGATAGGAAGGTCTATGTTCATGGCGAGGGCTCCTATAGGTTATCGAGTTGAATTTCTTTTCCGGTACGAAGAATTTCTTTTACAAAGGGGTTGTCATTGTACAGTTCCGAGGTAGGAAAGGCATTGGGTTCGATGAGTACGAGTTTATCATATTTTGTCTTTAAATAGAAAAG
>WRMC01000008.1 GCA_009777335.1 Treponema sp.
CCACGCGGCGTCGCTCCGTCAGACTTTCGTCCATTGCGGAATATTCTTAGCTGCTGCCTCCCGTAGGAGTCTGGGCCGTATCTCAGTCCCAGTGTGGCCGTTCACCCTCTCAGGCCGGCTACCCATCATCGCCTTGGTAGGCCCTTACCCCACCAACTAGCTAATGGAACGCGGGCTCATCTATTGGCGAGGCCGAAGCCCCTTTCTTTGGAAGGCTACAGCCCTCCAACATTATTCGGTATTACCCGCTATTTCTAACGACTATCCCCAACCATAAGGTAGATCACCCACGCGTTACTCACCAGTCCGCCGCTCTAGGATAGTGCAAGCACTATCTTGCCGCTCGACTTGCATGCTTAAGACGCGCCGCCAGCGTTCGTTCTGAGCCAGGATCAAACTCTCCATGATATAACTCATTCGGTCCGAAGACCGTCTGAAATCACTTAAAGTTTACACAAAACCCTTACGGGTTTAGTGTTTGGAGTTTGTAAACAAACTCCACATCCCTATTTAGGAATTGATTTCAATTCTCTCATACAAATGCTTCTTGGCTTTGGCTATCACCTGGTAAACCAGACAATAGCCTGAAGTTTCAACCAAAGGTTGAAACTTCCAAGCTAAAACCCCCTAGGGGTTTTAGCCCTCCCCCTTCCCTATATTGACAAAGAACGCTCCCCCAGAGGGGGCTGTGCCTACGGTAAAAACCGTGCCCACAGAATATATAATATCCCCTGACCAAAGGTCAAGGACAAGGAAACCCACGAACAAAGATAGTACGTGGATTACGTTTAAATGTAGTGTGACTTACAGATGACTTTACTGATGAAAAGATCTGAAACCCAAATAAGCAGGCAGAACCCTTCTGCCTGTCAGACAACACTGTAAAAGAAATATAGTGAAAATAAGAAATAATGTCAATAGGTTTTAAAGAAAATTTTAGAAAATAATCAAAAATGAGGTAAGAGAGTGCGGAAAAGCCCAGAAGAGCAAAAATCTCTATTTTCTTGTACTAGAAGGGCTTAGTTTGGGCCAAAGGAGCCCAGATTAAGCATCAGGAGCAGGGGTTTTACGATACACCGAGAGGTAATCGAAAAAAGAAACTATGGCAATGATGACGGAAACGAGGAAAACGAGGCCCGCCGCGACCCTAAAACCCTGAACAAGGGGTTCAGTAAAACCGAGACGGAGGGCACTCGAGGCCAGCAAGGCTAAAGCTATGGCACTAATATAGGACACTGTTTTAATTTTTCCCCCCATTCTGGCTCCCAGGGAAACACCCTTTTTTAACATGAGATTTCGAAGGAAGAGGATACCAAATTCCCGGTAGAGTACCAGGAGAAACAGGAAGGGGTGGAAAAAGCCATCCAGGACAAAGCAAAGAAAAAAGCTTATTTGAGCCAGGGTATCCGCAAAGGGGTCATACAGCTTGCCAAAATCACTGACCGCCCCCTGTTTACGGGCAACCATTCCATCCAGCATATCGGTAATGGAAGAGCCAATAAAAAGAAGCCACAGAACCGGAATGGTCCACAGGGGGCCATAGCTCTGATGGGCCTCTGCCCCCATGCTAAAGGCACTGGCAGGCAGGGGGGAAAGAAGGCGGGGCAGATAGTACAGGAGGAAGAAAAGGGGAGAAATGATCAGCCGGGACGAGGTTATTTTATCTGCCAGGGTCATAGGGGGAGTATGAGCAGGGAGGCAGGGTCTGTCAAGCCAGTATCACCCTGTGGCGGGAATACCGGAAAGGGAGCCTCTATCAGTAAATCCTTCTGTCTACTGTAAAACCTGATCAAAACCACCGGTAAAAAGATCGTCCAAATCCTGTTGAATAAAATTCCTTACATTCAGGGGCAGCCAGCTAAGGTTGTGGAACTGACGGAGTAAAAAGAGCCCATCCCCGGAGAGGGGCGGACCGGCAAAACGGCAGAGTTCGACAATAGATCTGGCGGCGGACAAAAGAAGCTGGGGATCCCGGTGGGGATTATTGGGACTGAGGAAAAAGGCATAGGAATAGAGGATGAGCCCATCGGGATCGACCCCTATGCGGCCTATGGCCTCAGCACAGGCGGCCCGGACCGCCGGTTCGTGGTGGCGGTTAAAAATTTCCGCCAGGAAGGGAATGGTGTCTCTGGAACCTATCCTGCCGAGAAGGCGGATAAACTCTATCTGCTGTATGGGCATTACCCGGGGACGCACCTGATCAGGGTTGCCCTCGTTGAGGAAGTAGCCAATCATCTCGTGGAGGTAGGCCACATAGAAGGGCTCTTCTTCGGCTATCTGACCGGAACTAATGGTCCTTTCGATGACCTCATACATCCGTTCCTGCTCGACCGGGTCCCATTGAAAGGCCCCCAGGGCCCAGGGTGAGGGGGGAGGATCCCCAAGGCCGTAATTCCCCTCGGGCATGGGGCCGTAGTAACGGGAACGCCTTGGCACCACCAGGGGCCTGGAATCTACCCGGTAGGCCCGGAGGGCGTTATCGCTGCCGCTGACATAGAGCATTCCTTCTTCGCTTAGGGCCGGAACAGCGGCGGCTTCATCCATCTTGAAGGTAAACCGGCGGCGGCCATCTACATCAAAGCCGGTGGCCCCCCGGGTCGAAAGGAGGTATATGCCCCGGGCATCAAATTCCATGGCCACCTGGGTGGTTTGGAGCACCACAGCCCCGGAAAATCCCGGGCCCCGCTCTATGGCGGTCTCGTGACTGTTGCCGGTCCAGAGGATGTGGCCCGTATCGTCAAGAAGCTGCATCCTGCCGTCCTGGAGGGTCACCGCCACGGTGCTGCCCCTGCCGGCGGCGGCCACGGGCATTTGCTCCAGGGAGGGGAAGCTAGTCCGGGAAAGGCGGTTTCCCCTGGCCGCCCCTTCATTAAAAACGATTTTTTCGGCCATCCCGTTGGTGTAGAAAAGTACATAGCTTGGATGACCTCCGGACATGATAGGCACCGTCAGAAAGGGGAGATCGTTAAGGCGGATCCGGTCTTCAGTGCTAAACTGGTTAAGCCGCACAAAGTCCTGGTTTTCTAAGACCGTTACCATGCTGCCTACGCTGTCGAGGATGGGGGCTACCACCATGGGATTCCCCAGATCCTTACTCCACAGGGGCTGTCCCGAGGCGGTACGGGTATATACTTCTGATCCCAGGGGGATAAATACCCTGCCGTCCCAGCCCACCACCGGCGGAAAAGAAACGGGCCTGCCGAACTCTATACGCCAGACCTCATAGCCTATCCGGTTGACCGCCATAAAAGAACCTGAGCGGTTACTGACATAGGCTACCCCTTCTACCGAACGGGCTATATGGGGGCTCACTGCATCTTGGGGATCGAATCTCCAAAGCTCGGTGCCGGACATAAAGTAGGATCTAATACTGCCGTCGGCTCCGGCCACCACCATGGTCTGGGTCTGCAGATAGGGCTGGCCGAGGACCCGGGTACCCAGGGTTCTTTCCCACCAGGGACCTGCCTGGACGGGCATATTGGTCTGAGAAAATAAAACTGCGGGGATAAAGAAGAGCCCAAACAGGATAGCAGATATTTTATGGTTCATGGAAACCTTCCTTTTTAGTTGATTTTTACAAACCTGGTGTAGACCACCCGTTCAGTTGGATAGACCGCAGGGCCGCTGTAATTTGTGCCGCAGGGCAGGGAACCATAGACCAGGTCAAAATTTTCCCTGGCCTCATCAAAGAGTACCCTTAGCCCCAGGGCGTTAATGATCTCGAAGGCCGGGAGGGCATCTTCAAGTTCCAGGCTAATTCCCACCGTGGCATCGGTCTGTATGGTCCGTCCTTCCAGGTTCACCGCCCGCCGGCGGTACCCGGCATAGGTATAGGTCCCGGATCCTATGGCCTGGTATTTTATGATATTGGTCCCGTCATGTTCCCAGGTGTCATAACGGTGGACCCTGACGGTCCTATCAAAACGGAATTCCAGAATGGTGATGACCGGGCCGTCGGCCATGTTGATGACCGATTGCCAGGTGCCCAGAAGAAAGTTAGGGACCGGTATATGGATGGATATCTGCTCGCCAAAGGCCTCCATGGAGATGGCCCCCAGGGTGGCACCCTCGGAACGGGAGGTATTAAATTCCCTGCCGCTTCTTCCGTCACTGGTGGTGGCGATAAGGACTACCCTGCCGTCTATGCGCCCCGTTTCTCCCCTGACTATGTATTCGGCGCTTTCTGCTTCCGCCCCGGTTAATACCGTCATGACCCCCCAGGAGGAAAGTTCGGCGGCTATGGCATTCGTTACCTGATTAGCTTCCGCTGCGGTGGATCCAGGGTTCTCGGTCGAAACCGTAAAGGGCAGGATCCCCACCCTTGGCAGAACCTGGGAAAATAGGGGACTTACCAGTAAGATAAGAAAGAAGCTCAAGATTGATTTTTTCATAGTACAACCTCATCTTTAGTTGTTAAGCATCAATTATACCCTAGTTTCAGGGTTGGGTATATTACCCAGTTTTTTGTCATGCCGGCTGTTTAAG
Source organism: Treponema sp. (assembly GCA_009777335.1). Classification (GTDB taxonomy): domain Bacteria; phylum Spirochaetota; class Spirochaetia; order Treponematales; family Breznakiellaceae; genus WRKT01. The sequence goes on from WRMC01000008.1 coordinate 4,486, forward strand.
AGGGAATATAAAACGGGGATCAGGAAGAGGGTCATAAAGGTACTCACCGCCAAGCCTCCCACAAAGGTCTTCCCTATGGGCTGTATGGTCTCGGCCCCGATGCCGGGGAAAAATGCGATGGGGGTCATGGCCAAAATGGTGGTAAAGGCGGTCATCAATACGGGCCTCAGGCGGCTCCGGCCAGCCTCAAGGCAGGCCTCATGGACCGAGAAACCCCGGGCCCTTAAGGTATTGGTATAATCCACCAGGATGATCCCCGCATTCACCACCACCCCTATGAGGGCCACGATGCCCACCATGGAGAACATGGACATGGATTCATTTCCTATCCTATAGATCCAGATAACTCCAATAAAAAGCATGGGAATACTGAAAAAGATGATAAAGGGATCTACAAAGGATTCAAATTGGCTGGCCATGACTCCAAAAATGAGAAAGATGGCCGTGGCGACGATTAAAATAAAATGCCTGGAGTAGGCCTGGATCTCCTGGGCTTCCCCGAGATAGCGGACCGTAACGCCCTCATGGGGAATCAGGTACTCCCGTACCACCGCCTCTAGATGGCTCTGCATATCAGTCACGGCGATTCCCGCCGGCAGATCCCCGGTGATGCGGACCACCCGCTCCTGCCTTTCCCGGCGGATGGACGAGGGGGCTCGGCCTTCGGCGACGGTGGCCACATTCGAAAGAGATATCCGGGAGCCTCCCCGGCCCATGACAAAGATGGCGTCCAGGTTGGGCATCCCCTCCCGGTCCTCATCCCGGAGCATGACCCGGACATCCATGAGCCGGTCACCGGTGGACATGGTGGTGGCGGTGGTACCGTCCATGGCAGTGCGGATTTCACTGGTGATGGCCGACATGGAGACCCCCAGAGCGGCAGCCCGGTCCCGGTCGATTTGGATGATCAGCTGGGGAGCCCCCTCTTCTATATTTACCCTGGGGTCTTCTATCTCGGGGATATGACGGCTAATGATGCGGACTATCTCGTCGGCGGTTTCCCGGATGGCGATGAGGTTCCGGGAAGAAATGGCTATCTCCACCGCCGAAGAAGAGCCCATGGCCCGGCCTGCCCGGAAGCTGACCACCGCCTCGGGGATCTCATCGAAGATGGGGCTGAGTTTTCTGATGATGCTGTCGGGGGTATCTATCTGGCGGGCCGGTTCGGGGAGGGTGATCTGGATTGACCCCTGGGTGGTGCCGCCCCGGCGGGCAGTCAAGATAATATTATTGTACCCTTCGATGTTGTCCCGGATTATTTCTTCAAGCTCAAAGAGGAGCCTTTCGGTCACATCTATCGTGGTCCCCTGGGGCAGGGACACATTTATGTTCACATTGTCATCTATCCGGGAACGGAAGAACATGTTAAGGCCAATGTCGGTGGCCTGAAACAGAGACACCACCAGGAGCGCTAATACAAGGATGATAATGAGCAGCCTCTGGCTTAGGCAATACCGCAGGGCCCTTTGATAGGCCCTCTCGGTGCTTAAGAGGGCCCTCTCTATCCCCTGATCCAAAAGATGCAGCACCCTGTTCTTTAAAGGTTTCTGTATCCGGGTATCTATCTTCATGATGGAACCGCCGAGGCTGGGAACCAGGGTGACCGCCACTACCAGGGAGCAGATGAGGGAGATTACGACAGTAAAAATGAGGTCATTGAACATCTGGCCCATCATCTCTAGCTGGTTACGATAGATGATGAGGGGGATGAACACACAGAGGGTGGTGGCCGTAGAAGCCACGATGGGTCTTATCATTTCCCGGCTCCCCAGGATGGCTGCTATATTTGGCTTCGCACCCCTTTTCCGGTAGCTATAAACATTTTCCAGGATAACAATTGAAGCATCGGCGGTCATCCCCATGCCCATGATGAGGCCCGTTAGGGTCATGAGGTTGAGGGAAAACCCAAAGACCGCCATGAACATCACCGTCAGCAAAATAGAAATGGGAATAGCCAAACCGATTATGACGGTTCCCTTTATATTTCTCAGGAACAAAAAGAGGATGAGCATGGCCAGAACTATTCCATGGAAGGCATTCATATAGACCTGATTTAAGGTGGCGGTGATCATGGTAGTGTTATTGGAGAGGACCTCCAGGGTTATTCCCCGGGGCAGCTGGGCGTTAATTTCATCCAGGGCATCTATGATCCTGTTGGCCACCAGCACCTGATTACCGTCTGCTTCGGCGGTGACTTGAATATAGACCCCGCTCTGGCCGTTCACATGCACCCGGGCGGCATTTTCGTTGTACCCAATATCTACGTCGGCTATGTCCTCCAGGCGTACCACCTGGGAGCGGTTTGCCTGTCCCGCCACAGGGGTGCTGATGGTTCTTACCACCAGCCTCCGGATCTGCTCTATGCTGAGCAGCTCTTCCTGGGTGATGATTTGGTACTCCATGGTGCCCCGCCTTAGGCTACCCCCGGAGGCTACGATGTTCTGTCCCCTCAGGGCGGTGATTACATCGTTAAGGGTCATGTCGAAGGCTGCCAGGCGGTTGAGGGCCACCTTAACATTCACCTGCTGGGTGGTGCCGCCGGTGACCTCCGCCGATGCTACCCCGGTGATCCGCTCTATGCGGGCCTGGATCTCGTCTTCGGCAAAAAGGCGGAGCTGATCGGGGGGAAAGCTGCCCCGGACGATAAGGCGGATCACCGGGGCGGCGGTGGTGCCAAAGCGCCGCACGATGGGGGTCCCTGCACCGGCGGGGAGGGAGTTGGCGATCCGGTTCATGGCGTTTTGGGCATCGGTCATGGCCTTATCCATGTCGGTGCCATAGGCAAACTGAAGGTTTATCGACGAAGACTCAAAGGAAGAAAAGGAAGTCATGTTGACCAAACCCTGGGAACTGGCCAGGGTGCGTTCTATCCTTTCGGTAACATTCCGTTCCACATCATCGGGGCCCGCCCCTGGAAAACTGGTCCACACGGAGAGGACGGGCATCTCGGTGCTGGGAAAGAGATCCAAAGAGAGGTTAGGGAGCATGGTAAAGGCTATACCTATGATGAGGGCATAGAGGATGGTTATGGTTACCGGGTGGTTTACCGAATAGGAAGCGACATTTTTCATCCCTACTCCACTATCCTGACAGGATCACCGTCGGATAAAAAGTTTTGCCCCGCAATGACAACCAGGTCTCCTATGTCCAGACCCCGGGTAACCTCCACAAAGGATTCGTTCTCCAGCCCTATTTCTACCTCCCGGCGGGAGGCGTTATTCTGACCATCGACGATGAAGACCACCCTGGAACCATAGGTGTTAATCACTGCCTCCCGGGGGATTAGGGCCACATCCTGCCGGGTACTGGTGACAAGGCCCACGGTGGCAAACATGCCGGCCCGAATCCTAGGATCCATAGGGCCCTGGAAGCGGAGGCGTATTCTGAGGGTCCTGCTTACCGGATCCAGGACGGGGCTTACCTCTTCCACCAAGGCCATGAAGGTTTCTCCCGGCAGGGCCTCTAATCTTACCTGGGCACTCAGGCCCCGCTGGGCCGCATTGCTGAACCGCTCGGGTACATGGGTTTCTATCATCAATGAGGAAAGGTCCCCCACCACCAGGACCGTCGTCTGGGCGGTGACCGTATCTCCCCTGCTCACCGGGGTCTGCAATACGGTGCCGCTGATGGTGGAAATGACGGGGCTTTCGGAAAAAATCTGCCCCGGCCGGGAGGGATCTACCATGGCCACCACCGCTCCCTGGCGGATCTCATCGCCCACCTGAAAAAAGGTACCGGCTATTCTTCCCCCCACGGTGGGGTATAGCGAAACCTGGTTAGCCGCCAGGATATCTCCGTTGATCACCACATTATTTTCTATAGTATCCCTTTGCACGGGGCTCACCCGGACGGTGGTAGCCGCCCTGGGAGCGGCAAAGCCCCCTCCCCTAAAGCCCAGTAAGCCCCCTGGACCATCCTGGGCATTCAAAAAAGGTATAAAGGGCCGGACTGCAAAAAAAACAGAAACTGCAATAACCAGGATGATTCCGAGGGTCACCATGGTCCGGGGCCTTAGTTTCTGTCTTATCTTCACTCCACACTCCTTGCCACTGTCTTCCAGTCTATATGCAAAGCCGCCGCAAGATCCAGAAGCAGGGATTGCTGGGAGAATTCCACTTCCAGGAGGCGGTGCCTGGCATCGGTAAGGTCCCTCCGGCGATCTTCCAATTCCCTAAATTCCACCGTTCCATTCCTAAAGCCCACTTCGGTGGCCTCCAGGGTGCCCCGGGCCAGTTCGACCCGCATCCGGGCTATGTCCAGGCTCGTCTGTATATTATTCAAATTCGAAATAAGGGAGCGGATTTGGGTCTTTGCCGCCGTCTCGGTACTCTGCAGGTCCAGCCGAGCCTTTTCGATCTCCGCATCTCCGGATCGGATGTTCTGGTTTTGCCGGGTCCCGGGGATCCAGGAGTCGATGGGGATGCTCAAGGTGATGCTGCCGCTTAAGCTATCCGAAAAGGGGTCATTAAGGCCCTGTCTTTGCAGGGGGCTTAGGGGGGAAGAAAAACCCCGCCAGGCGGTACTTACACTGAGGGTGGGAGACCTGGCCGAGAGGATATTTATATTCTGGGTCAGTTCCAGCCGTTCAATGGTCTGCCGCTGCCGGATTATGTCGGGCCGCCGGGGCAGGTGGTCTTCGATCAATTGCTCCGGATCGAGAGCCAGGGGGATCGCTTCGATGGATCCTGTAAATTCTACATCGCAGTCCGGATCCAGACCCAAAAGGGCAAGGAATTCCCTTAAGGCATTTTGGTAAGAATTTAGGGCATCGCTGAGGTTATACCTGGCGGTTTCGGCGCTAAGCTGGGAATTAAGCCACAATAACTCGCTTAAGAGCCCGTTCTGCCGGGCTATCCGGTCCTGTTCCAGCTTCACCAGAGCCAGGTCCAGGGCTTCCTGCATGATCGCCAGGTATTCCTGACGGGTAATAAGACGGAGGAAATCTTTAATTACCTGGATTTCCAGCTGTTGGACCGCCCCTTCGTAGTTAAGCAGCTGGGAACGGTAGGCCAGTTCGATCCGGCGCATGGATGACCTAAGGGAGGCATTCAAGTTAAGGGAAAGCCCCAGGTTTATGGTATAGGAACGCATATCCTGGTTGTATTGAAATCCCGGATCGGTAAGATAGGGGGTCGCCGGAAGAAAGGTCATCCCCGCACTTAGGTTAAAACTTGGAAAAATCTCCGACCATAGACGGCTGGCAGAATAGCCCGCCTGGGCCAGGTCTATGGCACTGCGCTGCAGGCTTAGACTGTTGTCTATGGCCAGTTTAACCGCATCGTGCAAACCCAGCTGCAGGGGTTCTGCCCTAAGGAGGGATGTTAAAAGGATGAAAAATAGCAAGGGAACAGTCCGCTTCCGCCCTAGACGCAAAAGATCCTCCGTATATAGAACCTAAGATAAGCAGCCATAGTTACAGGACCACCGTTAGGGGACCCTAGGGCTGCTTCTTCATCTCCGGCAGGTAGGGGCGGTACCGTTCGGGAATAAGCTGCCTTTGAAGCCTTGGATTATTACGGGCCTCGTTATTGATAGACCGGTGATAGAGCCGCCAGAGGTCTTCGATGGGGTCCTCAGGTTCTGATGCCAAAGGAGGACCGCCCTCTTTAGCAGGCACCAGGGGCTTTAACTCGAGCTTCCCAGCCCCGTCACAGGAAAGGCAGAGGGAGCGCTTTTCGTCGATGATGGCCCAGGGGCTGTCTCCAAAGCGGAGCCGAAAATGCTCCCCCAGGGCGGGGAGTATATAGTAATCCGGGGCACAGCGGGCCTCGTATACCCCCTGGACCAGCTTAAACCTTAAGAGCCCCAAGAGGCGGTGTATCTCATGGCTCACCCGTGCCGCTGCCTTGAGGACCGCCGCTACATCCGGATCGCCCCGATCAAAAGCTACCTGGGATGCTGCGGCCCTGGAGCCGGAGCGGAGTACCTTTTCGGCAAACCGGGAAATTTCATTATGAATGGGGAGGCAGCTCATCTGGGCATGGATGAGCGCATAGAAGGCATCTATGGAGAGCTCAAAAATTTCTGCCAGCCCTGGGGTCTTTGAAATGTCGGGGGCCCTGAAGGGTGGAGATGCTTCTTCGAAGAGATCCTGTTGATCCACTCCAAAAGGCTAGCATATACCTATACAAAAGTATAGTGGTCTTGTTCAACAACAATGGGTTTATGGCAGGGGGAACTCAAAGATGGCCAGGGCGGTTTCTTCCATGGGGGTATCATAATAAAGATAGCCGTACACGGCGGCGGCCCCCAGGACCAGGCGGCCGTAATCCCGGGTCTCGGGGAACTCTATGGTTTCCAGGAAAAGATCCAGGGGAAGGGCCCCTCGGTTCCTGTCTTCGGCGGTCCAACGCCGGACCCGGCCCAGGCCCCCATTATAGGCCAAGAGGGCGAGCATGGGGTTTTCCATAAGATCATAGAGGTAGCGGAGATAGAAGGCCCCCACATGGATGTTAATCTCCGGGTCCCTAAAATCTACATCGGGGCTCCGGTAATCCCCCAGGCCCTGGCGGAACATACGGCCTGCCATGTCTTCGGCGGTGGCTGTCATGAGCTGGGTCAGCCCCATGGCCCCCACTCTGGAGGTAGCGCCGTCATTAAAAAAACTCTCGGTCCTGATTAGGGCAAAAAAGACTTCGGGACTAATGTGCACCGTTTCTGCATGTCCCTCTATGAGGTCCAAAAAAGGCCGGGGGTAGAGAAGCAGGAGATCCTCCCGCTGCCATTGGTAGTCATCCCTGCGGGTGTAACGGGAGATAAAACTGAGCTTTTCCTGCCACCGCTCTTCACCGCTGAGGGCTTCGGCAATACGCCGTAACTCGCCGATGGGCAAGAGGCTTTCCCGGGGCCGGTAGTAGGGAAGGGCCAGGGCAGAAGCTCCGGATTCAAAAAAGCCCAGCAGGAACTCCGCCTCCATAGGGGCCTCGCTGTCCTGGACTTCCGGAACCGGTGGTTCTTCTCCTCCAGCCGGATAGGGAACAAAGTTCTCCCCCAGGGAGAGGGCCGCCATGGTGCGGTAGTAAAAGGATCCCCCCTCTTCTTCCAGGGCTATACGAAAATAGTCCTCCGCCCTTCGTCCCCCCCTAAGGTGGCCCTCCTCTACTGCCCTCCCCAGGATCCATGCGTATTGGGCCCGGGAGGCACTGGAACCCTTCTGTTCCAGCCCCATGAAGAGGGGCAGAAGATCCGCCCAGCGCCGGTGGCTTACAAGATGGCTGGAAAGGCGGTCCAGGATGGCCGTATAGGCCGACATATCATCCCAGCGGTGCATGGTTTCCAGGGCCACCGGTATGGCCAGGAGAGGATCCCTATTGATGGCGTTCATGAGGAGGTACCAGATGCAGGCATCGGACTGGATCGGATCAGGGGCCAGGTCCAGGGCCCGGTAAAAATAATCAGAAGATACCAGGAAATTTCCCCGGGCCCGCTCTATGCGGCCCACGAAAAAAAGAAGCAGGTAGAGCCGCAGATCCCTTTCTGCCTGGTCCAGGGCCCTGACAAAGGTAAAAAGATCCTCAAAATTCTCTTCTTCGTGGAAGTCCCCGTAGGAGGGGGGAAGGTCAAAGACAAGGTTCTGGGAAGGGGATGATTCCAAAAGACTGACCCAGGACCTGAATAAATGGAGCCCCTCCTCCCACTGGGAGGGATTGGCCTGTATAGCCCTTCCCAGATCTGAAATGAGATCAGGATATCGAAGGAGGATGGTACCTCCGTCAAAGAGGGCAGGAATAAGACTGCTTAAGATGAGCCTATTGTTTCCGGGGCTAAACCGGGTCGTCAGATAGAGGCGCTCCATGGGACCCAGGAGTCCCTCCAGGGAACCGAGCTCCCGGTATACCCAGCGGCGGCTCTCCTCAAAGGGAGCATCGAAAAGAAAGGCCCCAAGATGCCGGGCCAGATCATCCCCCTGGCTGGAAGAAAAGGCTCTCCACTGGGAGAGCAGCAAAAGGGCCCTGGACCAGGCTTCCATTTCTTGGGCCCAGGGGTTTTCGGAATAGGGATGGGCTAATAAAAGCTGGGCGGCTTCTTCGAAATTTCCCAGCTGGTAGAGGCAGGCCCCCCGGAGGGTGTTAAAGCTGAGACTGGTATTGGCCCTCTGGGCCCGGGAGTTTAGGTAGCCTAGCAAGTCCCGGACCCGCCCTGGCTCCATATCACCCAGGATCCGGGGGAGCAGTTCCAAGGCTGCCTCCCGGGCAGCGGGTACCGAGGCTGATCCCAGGGCGGCACTAAAGAGGAGGACCCGGAGATCCTCCCAGGTTTCATCGGGCTCTAAAAGAAGGGCCGCATAAAAGGGCATCCCCGGATACAGGGTGTTCAAGGTCCCCAGCTGAGAGAGGGCCCTGGAAAAGTCGGCCCCCAGATCGGCGGACTGGATAAACCCTATGTCACCCCTTCGAAGCCTTTCGGCCGCTTCATCCCGGGGGAGGCCCAGGATCTCCGGGGAGCTGCAGGATGCCAGGGGAAGGATGACACATAAAAAGAAACAAACCAGGCAAACCCGCAGGGCATTTTTTACATGAACCAGGGTCAGATCCTTAATTTCTGGGAGGAATGCGTATGGTAGATCCCGAGATAATTAAATCCGGGTTCCGGATGTTATTAAACATGGCAATCCGGGGGTAGAGCCAGGGGTTCCGGTAGAAGGCCTCGGCTATGTCCCAGAGGGTATCTCCGTAGCGGACCTGGTAGAGTACCCCTTCCCGGGGGATGGAGGCCGGAACCCTGTAGGAGGCCACAGGAGGTACCGGTCTGGTCCGGACAGCCGGTGCTGCTGCCGGCGGAGGGGAAGCAGGAGCTTGAATCACCGGTACGGGAGGAGCTGCAGGAGCCGGGGGAGCTGAAGCCGGGGGCGGTGAGGCAGGGGTTTCCGTGCCCTGGGTCTGAGTCTGGGAACCAAAGGCTTCCCCTCGCCCTGAGCCCAAAGTGGGTTGGCGATCCCTAAACACGAAGAGCCACAGGGCCAGACCCAGGGCGCTTATTAAAAGGATCCCGCAAACCAGAGCCAGCCAGGGGAATTTCCGGCCCTCCCTGGAACGGGGTTTAGGCTCATCTTCGTAGAGGCCCGTGGGGATCTCCCCCGGTGAATCGAGATCAAAATCCAAAAGGACATATTCGTTATTATCTTCTTCCAGCGAAGCAAGTGAAACATGAAGAGACTGGTGGATCCCCTGGGTAGAGGCATCCAGATCCTTTGCTTCCGCATTGATGTCCCCGTCGGGGGTGGAGCTAACAATTAATTCGATGGAAGGATCACCCTTGGGTCTAGGTGTGATGTGATCCACCACCAGACTGCCAATATAAAAAGCATCGGCCATGGTCTGGGTATGGCTTTTGTAAAGATCGATTTGCACGCTCTGCTGCATATCATGGGCAGTGGTAAGGACCAGCCGTTTTTTGGCATGAAGGTTTTCTCCAAGGATTGAATAAAACTCTCCATTTGCCACTTTTAAACCTATAGTTGAGGCCAAAGGTATGCTCCTTTCTTTTCTTTACTATCTTCGGTAAAAAAAGGCTGCATCTGTACATTTTCTATTAGGACAACCCATAAACAATACTAAAGTGCAGGTCCCCCTTTGTCAATCTTTCAGCTCCTAGAGGGGATCACATTATTGAAGAAAACTGTAGTTTGACCGATAATATAGCTATGAATTCCCTGTTTCCCATAATAATTGCCGTCATTGGTCTTGCTCTGGTGGCCGTCATCATAATGACCTTCCTCAACCGCTCTTCGGGAGGCGGCGGGGGAGGAGGAAAGCGGCCCAAGAGCCGGGATGCGGCAATCAAGAGAGCAGTAAAGAGGCTCGATCAAAACCCCCATGATCCTGGGGCCCTGATGGAACTGGGAGATCTTTACTACCGGGAAGAAAATTGGGATCAGGCCCATAAAATATATGGAACCCTCATGGAGCTGGGCAGCCAGGGGGCCAGTGACTTTGAAAACAACCTGCGCTGGGGCATGTCGGCCCTAAAGATGGGGCTCACCGAAGAGGCCTTAAAGGGCCTTAACGCAGCACGGAGCATAAATCAAAATCATTTCGAAGCTTCCTATAATCTGGGAGTATTGGAATTCCAAAGAAAAAATTACGAGAGGGCCATCCAGGTTCTTAATCAGGCCAGAATCCAGGACCCCGAACATGCCCCCACCCTGCGCACCATGGGGCATGCCTACTTTCGCCTAAAGAAAAACAAAGAGGCCATGAGCTATATCCGCAAGGCCATAGATTTTGCCCCCGATGATAAAGAATCCCTCTACACCCTGGCGGAGTGTTATTACGAATCTAACCAAACCGAACAGGCCCTGCGGATCTTTACCCACCTAAGGGGGGACCCGGTCATGGGAGCCAATGCCTGCCTTACCTGCGGGATCATCAACTCCGAAGCCCGGCAGTATGAAAAGGCCATTCAGGATTTTGAGCTGGGCTTAAGGCACGATAACATGAAGCCCGAGGTCCGGATCGATCTTCGCTACCGGCTTGCCCAGTGCTACCTTAAAAACAATGACATCGGTAAGGCCCTGCCCCTCTTACGGAGCATCCAGTCCGAGAGCCCCGCCTACAAGGATGTAACGGTCCTTATAGGCAAGTACCAGGAACTAAACGCCAATAAAAATCTGCAGATCTTCCTCATGGCCCCCTCTGGGGACTTTGTGGCCCTCTGCAGAAAGATAGTCATGAGCTATTTCCCCCGGGCCAAGGTCAAGATCGCCAATATATCGGTCAACAAGAACGAATGGGCCGATATTCTGGCGGAGGTGGACACCCCAAAATGGTCAGACATCATCATGTTCCGGTTTATCCGTACCCAGGGTTCCATAGGGGAACTAATAGTCCGGGATTTTCATTCCCATCTTAGGGAAGTAAAGGCCGGCAAGGGGGTATGTATTACCGTGGGGGCCTTCACCGAAGAGGCCCGGCGCTATACCGAGGCCCGGCTCATAGACCTGATCGAAAAAGAGAGGCTTACGGCCATCCTCAATACCGTAGATGCCCGGGTGGCAGCCCAGGCCGAAGCCCGGCGCTAGGCTCCGCAGAATACCACAAAAAAATCAACAAATTTACCAAACCCATGGAATTTTATGTACCCCTATGGTATATTACCAAAGGAGGGTCCTATAACCAAATAGAGCCTTTTCATATTATTCGTTTTTAATTAATTAAAGTATGGGGTGAGGGAATGCTGAAAGAGAGGAAGACGGTAGTACTAGTCGATGACAATCCTATAAACCTTAGGTTAGCCAGAAACACCTTAATGGACTTATATGATGTTTTTACCGTTCCCAGCGCCCGAAAACTCTTCCAGCTTTTAGAAAGAACCCTGCCGGACATCATCCTCATGGATGTAATGATGCCCGAAATGAGCGGCTACGATGCCATTAAGATCCTCAAAGATGACCCCCGAACCGCCAGCATTCCCGTCATCTTCCTCACCGCCCGATCGGACCCCAACAGCGAGCTAGAGGGCTTTGACCAGGGGGCGGTGGACTATATTTCCAAGCCCTTTTCGCCCCAGCTGCTCCTAAAACGGGTGGGGGTCCATGTGCTGGTAGAATCCCAGCGGAAGGAGCTGGAACACATCAACGAAAACCTCCATCACATGGTAGAAGATAAGACCAGGGAAGTGATGGATCTGCAAAATGCCATCCTCAAGGCGGTGGCAAACCTGGTAGAAAGCCGGGATGATGTCACAGGGGGGCACATAGAACGGACAGAACGGTTCTTAAATCTCCTTATGGAAGAGATGCTCAAACAGGAAGTCTACCACGAAGAACTGGAAACCTGGGACCTAAAACTCTTCCTCCAGTCGGCGAAACTCCACGATGTGGGAAAAATTGCCATCCGGGACAATATCCTCATGAAACCGGGGCCCCTTACCGCAGAAGAACACGATGAGATGAAAAAACATACCACCTTTGGAGAAACAGTCATCGGCAGGATCCAGGAAGGAACCAACGAGAGCATCTTCTTAACCCATGCCCGGATTATGGCCGGGGCCCACCACGAAAAATGGGACGGCTCCGGATACCCCCGGGGAAATGCGGGGGTCGACATCCCACTCCAGGGCAGATTAATGTCCCTGGTGGATGTCTACGATGCCCTTATTTCCGAGAGGCCCTATAAAAAAGCTTTCACCCCCAAGGAAGCCATTGATATCATCAAGGAAAGCAGCGGAATCCAGTTTGATCCCGCCCTGGTGGGTATCTTTGTTTCCGCTTCGAAGCACTTCCATTAAAACCGGGTGGGGATAAGCTTGAGGTAGTCCTCTACCCCGCCCTTGTTAATGCAGCACTCGATTATTTCTTTCCCCAGGGGACTTAGGTCAGGTACATTGTACTGAGATATCTCCTTAACAAAGAAATCCCTCAGCATGGCCGCCCCGGTGTCATAGCCTTCTATGCCCACCTCTGCCTGGGTTTCGGGCTGGAGGAAGGCCTTGCGGATATACTGGCCGTCAATTTTCACGCTATCCAGGCAGTAGCCCAGAAGGTCGGACCGGGCGGGGACCAGATGGTCGGGCCTAAACTGGGCATTCCCCCGGCGGGCTATGTATTCCCTGGCCAGCCACTGGGGCATGAAGCCCACCCGGTAAGAGCCTATGTGCTGGTTGGGTATAAGCACATGGCGGGTGGCGGGGGCCCTGATGATCTGTTCCAATAGAAAGTTGGCGTGCATGACCCATTTTCCGGTAAGGAAGGGCCCATAGGATCCTATGCCCTCACTGGTCATCCCCTCGGTTTCGATGATGCTGGGGTTATTGTGTCCCCGGGGAGCGGCCAGGCGCCAGAGCCAGGCCAGGGCGGGGGGCAGGATGTGGAGCATCCCCAGGATCCCATAGGTGGGCCTTCCGGAGCTACAGGGGGGAGTCCGGACCCCGAAGGATCGGACATCCACTTCCACGGGCCCGTTCACGATACCCGGAATGAGGCGCCGGGGCAGGATGACCCGGGGGTTCGGACAGGGCTTCCCGTCAGAATCTATGGTATGCTCCCAAATAAGGCAGGTAGAGCCGGGGACCCCCTGGAGGTTAATAAATACCAGGGGCTCCGAGGGGTGGGTGCAGATCTTTTCGTATAAGGGCTCGGTGCCGTACTCGGGAATATTATCGACCCGGATAAACCAGCCGTCTTCGGCGTCCTGGATTACCAGCTTCCTCGAATCGTTCTGCATGGCCGGGTGGCACATGGCCATGTCATCGGCCACCGGGCGGAGTTCGCAGGGTTCCCCTATGGTTAGGTAGAATTTCTCCATGGTATTCAGGTTCTGGCCTATGAGGATTTTTCCATCGGGCTCCCGGTGGATCTGTTCACCCATCTCGCTCTTGCCGCCCCCCGAGGCCCCCTCGTGCATGATGACGATTTCATTCTCGTAGGGGGTAATAAGCTTTACCGCCGAGGTATGGACCGTCACCCAGTTTTCTTTCTCCCCCATATCCAGGAGGAAGCCGTAGACCCCCTTTTTGGCACTGGGGCCCGGGTAAAGGTTATAGGAAAACATCTCGTAGAGTTCTTCCCCCCGGCTGTGGACCACTATCTGCTTGCCGTTAAAATGGGTATGCCGGTAGGGGGGGGCCAGGTATATGGCCACCTTGGGCTTAAAGGTCTCTCCCTGGTACTCATCGATATTCATGAAAAACTGGAGACCCGCCAGGCCGCAGGCAAAAAAGGCTGCATTGGCCGGGGCAATCAGGACCGCATGGTAGCCATGCTCCAGGCCCCCGGCGAAAAAGGGAACCAGGATAAGCTCCTGTTCCTTAAGCCACCTAAAGGTATCCTGGCGCAGATCGGAAAAATCGGCCTTGTATTCATCCTTAAACCTCGGTTTATCCGTAGGAAGCTCGTCGGCCACGATTAAGCAATCCGGATCCCGGCGGCGCATATAGTCTTCGGTATAATTAACGGCGGCACCGTTTTTGCAGCGGACCACCACGGCTTCTTTATACAGCTTTCCATCTGTTTCGTAGGAGACATCAAAGCTATTCGAATCGGAGCCCCCCAGGGCCATCTCCACCAGTTCATCTCTGGTTTTTGGGATCTTATATCCCTTGCAGCCCGCCAAGAGATCATATATATCTCTGGTAAAGCTAAACTTGCTCAAACTTGACATGTACATAGTACTCCTTCGGCTCAGCATACCGGGGATGAGCCCCCTTGTTAAGATCCCCTCCGATTGCCCTTTTGGCCAGGTCTTGCTTTTTTGAGAAAAACCATGAAGTATATAATAAAGCTGAAAAACGGAGGACTACATGAGTATCATTGAATATGTCGAAGCCAGGGAGATCCTAGATTCCCGGGGAAACCCCACGGTAGAAGTAGATGTCTTCTTGGAAGACGGATCAGTCGGAAGGGCTGCGGTTCCCTCGGGGGCATCCACGGGCATCTATGAAGCCGTGGAGCTTCGGGACGGTGACAAGGGCCGTTACCTCGGCAAGGGGGTCCTCAAAGCAGTAGAAAACGTGAATAACATAATAGGACCGGAAATTCAGGGCCTGGATGCCCAGGATCAGGTGGATCTTGACCGGACCATGATAGAACTGGACGGCACCGAGAACAAGGGCAAACTGGGGGCTAATGCCATCCTGGGGGTTTCCATGGCCGCCGCCAGGGCTGCCGCCAATTTTCTGGATGTCCCCCTCTATAAGTACCTGGGCAGTTTCCATTCCAACCTGCTTCCGGTCCCCATGGCCAACATCATCAATGGCGGCAAGCATGCGGACAACAAAATAGACTTCCAGGAATTCATGGTCATGCCCGTAGGGGCCGAATCTATCCGTGAGGCAGTACGCTGGACCGCCGAGGTCTTCCACTCCCTTAAGAGCCTCCTCCACGATGCGGGCAAAAACACCGCCGTCGGGGACGAAGGGGGTTTTGCTCCCGACATAGGGAACGAAGAAGCCCTGGAATACATCATGAAGGCCATAGACAAGGCTGGTTACAAGGCGGGGGATCAGTTCGGCATAGCCCTGGACTGTGCAAGCTCCGAACTCTTCGACGAGGGGGGCAAGAAGGGCTATAAGTTCTGGAAATCAAATCCAGACAAGATCTTCTCCACCGACGAAATGATAGACATCCTCGTGGGCTGGACGAAAAAGTTCCCCATCATTTCCATAGAAGATGCCCTGGACCAGGATGACTGGGAGGGCTATGTAAAACTTACCAAGGCCCTGGGGGACAAGGTTCAGATAGTGGGGGACGACTTCTTCGTCACCAACACCAAGCGCCTCGAAAAGGGCATAGGTATGGGGGCCTGTAACTCCATCCTCATCAAGGTCAACCAGATAGGAACGGTCACCGAAACCTACGAAGCCGTAGAGATGGCCAAGCGGGCGGGCTATACCTCAATTATCTCCCACCGCTCCGGCGAAACCGAAGACTCCTTCATCGCCGACCTGGTGGTGGCCCTGGAAACAGGACAGATTAAGACCGGCTCCATGAGCCGCACCGACCGGGTGGCCAAGTACAACCAGCTCCTGCGAATTGAAGATGAGCTGGAAGGGGTGGCCGAATATGCCGGAAAGAAGGCCTTTTACAACCTAAAGAAATGAGAGTCATAGGAACCAGGGCCCTGGGTCTGAGGACTCCCATCATCCGGGAAGGGGACGACCTGGCGGCGGTGGTCTGCCAGGCGGTGCAGGATGCCATAGACCATGAGCAGGTCAGGATCAACGACGGGGATATCATAGGTATCACCGAGGCGGTCCTGGCCCGCTGTCAGGGTAACTACGCCTCCCTGGAAGAGATCGCCGCCGATGTGGGGGCCAAGTTTTCCCCCGACAGCCATGTGGGCATCGTCTTCCCCATCCTCAGCAGGAACCGCTTTGCCATGCTCCTTAAGGGCATAGCCCAGGGAGTAAAAAAGGTGAGCGTCCTCCTCAGCTACCCCGCCGACGAGGTGGGGAACCAGATTATCTCCTGGGAAGATGTGGACGATAAAAACCTTAACCCCTTCTCGGACTGCTTGGGGGAAGATGAGTTCCGGCGGCTCTTTGGCTACGATACGAAGCACCGTTTTACCGGCATCGACTATGTGGAGTACTATAAATCCCTGGGTGATAACATAGAGATCATCCTCTGTGCGGACCCCAAGCGCATCCTGGACTATACAGACCAGGTAATCACCGCGGACATACATAGCCGGTCACGGACCAAGCGGGCCCTCCTCTCTCAGGGGGCCGCCAAGGTGGTGGGTCTGGATGAGATCCTCAGCGCTCCGGTGGGGAACAGCGGCTACAACGAGCAGTACGGGCTTTTGGGCTCCAACAAGGCCTCGGAAGAGCGGGTAAAGCTTTTCCCCCGGGACTGCGATGCCTTTGTTCAATCCATGCAGGAGGCCCTGAGGGTCCTCACCGGAAAAACCCTGGAAGTCTTAATCTACGGGGACGGGGGTTTTAAGGACCCCGTGGGGGGTATCTGGGAGCTGGCCGACCCGGTCATTTCTCCGGCCTTTACCAAGGGCCTATCGGGGACCCCAAATGAGTTAAAACTAAAATACCTGGCGGACAATAACTTTGCGGACCTCTCCAAGGATGAGGCCCGGGAAGCCATAGTCAAGGCCATCAAGGCCAAGGCCGGCCGGGATCAGATGGGCAAGATGGAATCGGAGGGAACCACCCCCAGGCAGCTTACGGACCTTTTGGGGAGCCTCTGCGATCTGGTGAGCGGCTCCGGAGACAAGGGGACCCCCATCGTGCTTATCCAGGGTTACTTTGACGATTATGCCGCCGGGGGGGCCGACATGGCCGGAGGAGCCTTCGAGGGGAGCGGCAAGATCCTCAGCGCCCCCTTCGGCGGAAAAAGCCGAGCAGCCCTTTAAACATCCTGTCCCCGCTCAGCCCCAAGAGGACCAGACCCCCCAGGGCAAAAACCAGACCGTTCAAGAGGAGGGGGAGGCCCTGGGAAACCAGCCTTCCCCGGCCGGCAAAAAGACCCAACATAAAGGGTGATATAAGCAAAACCGGCACTACCGCCAGGGCAGAAAAGACCCCCATCTTTGCCATGTAAGAGAGGGATCGCAGCAGGGTCCGCCCCACCTCTATGGCGGGGTTTCGTTTTAAGAAGTACAGCAGCACCGCCGTATTGACCGCACTGGCTATGGAAAGAGCCAGAGCTATACCCCCGCCCCTGTAGGGGGACACCAAAAGAGCCGCCAGACTTATGTTTACCCCGAAGGAAATAATCCCCGCCAGGGTGGGGCTCTTGGTGTCGCTCTGGGCGTAAAAGGCCGGAGCCAGAACCCGGTTAAGGGCAATAAAGTAGAGCCCCGGCATATGAAAGGTAAAGGCCCTGAGGGTAAGAGCCACCGATTCTTCGTCAAAAGTCCGGGTCTGAAAGAGGAGGCGGATGAGGGTCTCCCCCTGGGAGAGGGCATAAAAGGTGATGGGGATACAGATTAAGGCAATGATGTCCATGGCCTGGGCCAGCCGCTGGTTGTACACATCCCAGCGGCCCGACTTGGCGTATTCGGCCAGGTCAGGGAGCAGCACGGTCCCTATGGAAACCGCAAAGACCCCCAGGATTAGCTCCTGGAGCCGCAGGGAGTACTGCAAACTGGAAACCACCCCCTCCCCGGCATTCCCCGCCAGGGCCGTAGAAACCAGATCGTTTAACTGATAGGCCGCCATGCCTATGATCGTGGGGCCTATGAGCCGCAGCACCTTCTTGGTCCCCGGGTTCTCCATGGCTCTTTTTAAACTGGTAAAAAAAAAGCGGATCTTCATCTTATGACGGATCACAAAGGGAAGCTGAATGGCTGCGCAGAGGAAGCCCCCCAGGAGGACCCCAAAGGCCATGGCCCGGGCGGGATTCGCCATATAAGGGCTCAAAAGATAGGCACTGAGGATGGTTATTACATTGAGAAGGATGGGAGCAAAACCCGAGGGGATAAAGATCTTCAAACTGTTAAGGATCCCCTGGAAAAAAGCGGCCAGCGAGATGAAGGCTAAAAAGGGAAACATGAGCCGGGTAAGAAGCACCGTCTCGGAAAATTCTTCCATCCCGAAAAACCGGATCACCAGGGGGCAAAGGATGATGCCCCCCATGACCGTAAGGGTCACGAAGAAGGTCAAAAACGTAAGGATGGCCGAAAGGAACTCCTTCATGTCCCCCTGACTGTTCTCTAAAAGGTACTCCTTAAAGGTGGGAATAAAGGCCACCGCTATGGAACCCTCTGCAAAGAGCCGGCGGAAGAGATTGGGGATCATGAAAGCTACCGAGTAGGCATCGGAAAGGGCGGTGGTTCCCAGGAAGGCCGCCTTGGTCATTTCCCGGGCCAGGCCCAAAAGACGGGACACCAGGGTAAGGAGGGACAGGGCAGAACCATGACGGATGAGGGCCCGGCCCTGGGATTCTACGAGGGGGTCGGCGGCAGGCACAGAACCCGGCTTGGGACCTTCCGGGGCACCGCTCAAGGGGAACCTCCGGCCAGGCCCTCATGGTCCTCGATGATCATCTGCAATTCCTGAAGCAAAAGATCCGGGTCTATGCTCCGTTCCCGGGCAGAGAGCCCCGGAAGCTGCCTTTGCATCTTTGCTATCTTGGTCTGCAGATGATCCGTCTCATCCCTAATGGTGTTGATCTTGGTGATCAGTTCCTGAAGCTTCTGTTCAGCTTCTTCCGCCAGATCTGACATGCCCCGGGAACGGGCGAGGGCTATGCGGTGCCGCCATTTTACCAGGTCCTCTTCCAGGGCGGCCAATTCTTTTTCGCTTAGTTTAAGGGTAACGAGGAATTCGTAGATATAGGCCGCGGCCCCCTGGGCGCTCATCCCCGTCAGATTGCTCCAGTCCTCGTTAAGGGCTTTGTCGTCCATGGGCACCCTACCAAAAAAAACTCTGTTTAGCGGCAATAAGACTTGAACTTATGACCGAACGGATATGAGCCGTTTGCTCTACCGACTGAGCTATGCCGCCAATAATATGCACCACGATACTATGGCTCTTGGCCCCATGTCAATGCGGAGGCCCGGCCTTGCATAATACGTAAAAGGGGGATTAGAATTCATCTGTAGAAAAAAAGGAGGCAAAGATCATGTCCACCGGCGCCCTCATTATGCAAAAAGCCCAGGAGCTGGAGTTTCTTGCCTCGGCCATCATCCCCTACCCCTCCTTTGCCGAATACACCCAGGGCCTCGATGCCCGGGTAGAAAGCTTCCCCCATTCCAGGGGACATTACGAAGCCCTTTATAACCAGGGAAAGCCCATAGAAGGAGCCCGGTCCCTTATCGTCTGCACCCAGGGCTACCATAGCTACCAGGTGCCGCCGGGCCTTCAGGGGCGGATTGGAAAGATGTACCTCTTTGATAACCGGCTTAGCTATGCCCCCCAGTACCGTCTGCGGCAGGAGTTCGAAACCTACCTAAAGACCCTGGGGCTTAAGCTGCTCCCCGGGGGGGTGCCCTCCCGCTGGGCCGCCGTCAAGGCGGGGCTGGCGAAATTCGGCAGGAACAACTTCGTCTACGATTCCAGGGCAGGGTCCTATATCATCGTCCACACCTGGGTCACCGATGCGGAGCTGGACTATCAGGGGAACAAAGAGGAACCCCACCACCCCCTCTGCCGGGAGGACTGCCGCAAATGCATAGAAGCCTGCCCCACCAGGGCCTTATCGGGGGACTTTTCCATGGACCGGGGGGCCTGCATAGCCCAGCTTAGCTTCTTCGGCAAAGAGGATATGGATCCGGATCTGCGGCGTGAAATGGGCCAATGGCTCTACGGCTGCGATGTCTGTCAGGATGTCTGCCCCATAAACAAGGATGCTCTACAGCAGAAAGAGACCTTTCCCCTCCTAAAAGAATTCGAAGCCCACCTGGAACTAAAAGCCATCCTCGACATGGATGAAGAGAGCTATCAGCAGATCCTCAACCCCCGGTTCTCCTACATAGGGAAGGACAACCTATGGCTTTGGAAATGGAATGCCCTGCGGGCCATGATTAATTCCGGGGAACAATCATACCATTCTGTCATTTCAAAGTACTGCGAAGATCCCGATGAAAGGCTCAAAAACCTGGCCCTCTGGGGGAAGGCTGTCCTCGAGCTGAAATAAAAAAACCCCGCCAGAACTATACCGGCGGGGCAGCAATCTAAAGAAAAAGTTTAAATGGCGATGCCGGCTTCCGGGGTGGAACCCATGTAGTTCTTCCCAAGGTAACCCCTGGGAATGGGCTCGGGCCGCTCAAAGGTACTGGTCATCTCGTAAAATTTCTTGGTCTCGCAGCTGTCGTAGAGCCCCAGGAGGAGTTCCAGACCGTGGAAGGCCATCTCTTTACTGGTCCGGGGCTTACGGCCCCTCCTTAAGGCCCAGGCGAGTTCGGCGGGACCTATGCCCCGGCTGTTCTCGGCAAAGCCATGGGTGGGCTGAAGGGTTACGGGCTCCGTGTGGCCCTTAAGGATCACCTTCACCTCCCCTCCAAAGCGGTTGGGGTCGGGCATGTAGAGGATCCCTTCGGTTCCGTACATAACTATCTGGGGCAGTTCGTTCTGTATACAGCAGGAGTTAAAGGTCATGGACCCATAAATGCCGTTGACAAATTCGAAGCTCCCCACCACCAGGTTTTCTGCCTGGAGGGTGAACTTTTCGCCGAAGTTATCCCTGTTGGGAAGGAAGTGGGTCCGCTCGGGGTTCCGGGTCTGGACGAAGCCGGCCACGTGCTTTACGGGGCCCAGGATGGACAGAAGGGCGGTGGTGTAGTAGACCCCCACATCGAGGCCTATGCCGCCCCCGGGGAAGGCCGTAAAGGGGAAGCGCTCGGCCAGGATGCCCGCATCCCTGTTGAGGGTAGCATACACCGAGGTAACCTCTCCAATGAGGCCCGCATCGATATAGAACCGGGCGGTCTGGATGGCCTCGCCCATGAAGGTATCCGGGGCGTTGCCAAAAAGAAGGCCCTGCTTGTCCGCCAGCTGGGCGAGTCCCCGGGCCGCTTCTATCGAAAGGTCTATGGGCTTTTCGGAATAGAGGTGCTTTCCCGCGTTCAGGACCTGGGTGCTCACCAGGTTGTGGTTCACCGGGTCGGTAATATTGAGGACCAGCTCGATGGACTTATCATTGAGGATCTCCTCAATGGTCATCTGCTTAATGTTGAACTGGGTCGCTCGCCGTTCCATCCTTTCTTTAATAATGTCACAACAGCCCACTACTTCAAGGATTTCAAAATTTTGGGTCATGTTGGTCAGGTAGATCTCGCTGATCATCCCGCAGCCAACCACCGCCACCTTTACCTTTTGGAACTTTGCCATGCTCTGCCTCTCTTAATAAAATGTAGGTCTCTAAATGTGCCTCAGGAACATTATAAAAGGTTATTCTCCCGGGCCGCAAGGTATATGGCACTATTCCAGCGGGATTTACCCAGAAAGGCCTGCTTGGTTTTTAAGTCGTCGATTCGGCCGGCACGGCGCTGGAGCCTCTTGTAGGCCATGCTTACCAGGGTGGTAATATCTATCGCCTGGGGATCCTGGCCCCTGGGATTCTGGCTGTCCCTGTGGGTATCCTTGTAGTCCTTCAGCATCAGATACCAGGAGTGGAAGAAGAAGGCATCGTAGGGGTCCGAATCGGGCTGAAGCTCGTCCCGGATAAAACGCTGCATGGCCCCCAGGTACTTCAGCTTCATCTCGGGGGAGCTTTCCAGGGCATACTGGGCCAGAGTTCTATAGACCCAGACGGTCCTGGCCCCCGAGGCCTTGGTGTTCTGAAACATGTACTCACACTGGGAATAGCCGCTCTTCCAGTCGGGCTGCTCGGTATAGGAGAAACCCTGTTCAGAGCCCTCCAGAGAGGAGGCATAAGCCTCCGCCAGGCGGAGCACCCTCTGGTGATCCCCTCCATAATAGGCCCCCTCGATTTCGAAGATCCGCCCGTCGGAACCGGAAAGGTCTATCCCCAATTCAGATCCAGGGTTCTGGTTTAAAAAGACCAGGGCCCTATACCTCCAGGCCGCGGCAGTATGAAAGGCTCCCCTCCCCAGCATCCCCGAACTAAGGATGGCCTCGAAGACCAGGAGGGCATCTTCGTAGAGGCCCACTTCAAAATAGATCCTTCCTTTTAATAGCTTAATTCGGTTTTCCCAGTCATGGAGCCCCAGGGTCCGGGCGGTCTCCTCGGCCCTCAGGGCCAGCTGCAAAGACCGGGTAAGGTTGCCCTGGATAAAATAAATCGAGGCCCCGTAGTAGCAGCTAAGGATGAGCTCCTCGTGCTGGGATGACCTTCCCGCATGCTCCAGGGCAAAGCCTATGTACTCCATGGCATCGTCCAGGCGCTGGCGGGAAAAATGCACCAGGGCAAAAAGCCGGTGGGCCGAAAGCCCGTCCTTCCCCAGCTTTTGATTGAGCTGCATAAGCTTCCGCACCGATTCCGATGCGGCCCCCAGGTTTCCTATCCCTATGTCGTAGGCCCCCTGGTTAAAAAGAACCTGGGCCTGGTAGCCCTCGTAGACCTCTTCATCCTCCAGGTTCAGCCTGGGGGGGGGCTCCTTAAAGGCCCCATGAATTTCTTCCTGGGTTCCCCATAAAAGGGCCTTCTGGGTTTTATAGATGAAGAAAAGGATCCTGACCTTGTCCCGGGAGACCGGGCCCGCCGAGACCAAGGAAGGAAAGGAGCCATCCCTGAGGGCCTCTTCGATTCCCTCCCAGGTGCCATTTAAGATGTCGGCCCTGAGGGATCGCAGAACCAAGACCTCCCTGGGGCCCTGGCCTAGCTCCAGGAGGATCCGGAGCAAATTAAAACAGGGCCGGATTCGTCCCAGGTCGGTCCAGGCCAGGATCCGATTCCGCACCCCCTGGCGGACCCGGTCCTTCCAGATCCCCGATTCTGCCGAAGAGAAGGACTCAAAGGCCCCCAGATCCAGCCGGGGATCTTCGGGCCTCACCAGCCCCAGGACCTCCAGGATGCCCAGAGATCGTTGATAGACCTGGGGGCTCAGGTCCTCTTCTTCGAAAAGCTGGGGGAACAGCTCCGAAGGAAAGTAGCGGCCCAGGAGGCTCATAAAAAAGAGGGTCTCTAAAAGGGACTCGGGAAGGGCCTGAAGGATCTGGGCCGGATCATCTTCATTAATAGGGGCTCCCCCGGGGGACCTGGATACCTGGCTAAAGAGGGGCATCCAGTCCCTGAGGGTCTCGCCCCCTGAGCTATCCAGGGCCAAAAGGGGGATCTTTTTCTCCAGGGCCCCATAAACCTCAAGGAAGATCTTCCTGCTCATGAGGTCCCTGCCGCTGGGTTCCTGGATAATTAACAGGGGGGCCCTGCCCCGGGAAGCCGCAGAGTGGGCATAGGATCGTAAAAGGAGGGATACAAAGCTGCGTCCCTTTTCGAGGGTATAGGGGGACCACTCATCCCTGAGCCTTTCCCTAAAGAGGAGGGCCGAAAGAGCTTTTAGCTCAGCATACACTTCCGGAGCCAGGAGGGGGGCCATAGAGGCCTCGGCCTGGGAGAAGGCATCGGCAAAACAGACGAGTCCCCGGCCCCCGGCCCCAAAGGAAACCCTCAGGGGGCTTTCATCCTTAAAAAAATGATAGATCCCCTTTATGTGGGCCCTGCTCTTGGGGCCCAAAAGGATCAGGTTTCCCCCCCCGGGATCCAAAAAGGAGCGCAATGTTCCCCAGTCCTGGTTTTCATAGAGATGGGAGTTGGAAGCCATGCCGGGGGAACGAAAAGATAGAAGTTCCCTAAAATCCCCCAGGGGGGAAGGGCCCCCAAAGATGCAGAAAAACTCCAGGGCCCCCTGAACCTCCGGGGAACACCAGATCCCGGCGGGATAGGAGGCCCCTTCCCTGCCCAGGGTGCTGGAAAACTTTAGGAGTTCCTCTTCAGAAACCATAGCCCCCAGGGTCAGGGCGGCACCGTAGAGATCCCCCTCGGCCTCTTGAAGGGCCCTATGGACCTCCTCGCAAAAAACCAGGATCTTGAGCCAAAAGCCTATGCGGTCCCGGTCAAATTGGGCCCCCAGACATTGGGGCCCCAGGGCTCCCGGCTCCCGGCTAAAGAGGGCCCCCGCCGAGGAAGCTGAAAGGGTCACCGCTTCTTCAAGGGATTTTATTAGGCTGGGCCTGGTCCTGCTTAGCTGTTCCCTAAACCGGATGGAAAACATCATGTGTACCATAGGAATAGCTTAACTATATAACAAGGAGAGAGAAAAAGAAATGCAAGGCCCGATAGTTCACATCCCTTGAATAAGAAAAGGGAATGAATAAGAATGGAGCTAGTATGTCACAGAGGAGATACCATGGCACATGAAGACTTAAAGGGCAGATCCCTTCTCACCTGGCTGGATTTCCAGGCCCCCCAGATCCGCTACCTCCTGGACCTAAGCAAAACCTTAAAGGCCCAGAGCCGAGGGGGAGAGCTGCATCAGAGATTTTTAGGCAAGACCCTGGCCCTCCTCTTTGAAAAACGTTCCACCCGGACCCGCTGTGCCTTCGAAACCGCCTTTGGTGAAGAAGGGGGCCACCCGGTCTTTCTTTCCACCGCCGATATTCAACTGGGGGGGAAGGAATCCCTGGAAGATACGGCCCGGGTATTGGGGAGCATGTTCAGTGCCATCCAGTTCCGGGGCTTTAAGCAATCCACCGCCGAAACCCTGGCGAAATTTTCGGGGGTCCCGGTCTACAACGGCCTCACCGACGATTACCATCCCACCCAGGCCCTGGCGGACATCATGACCCTGGAAGAAAGCTTTGGCTCCTCCAAGGGCAGAAAGCTCTGTTATATCGGAGATGGCCGGAACAACGTGGCCCGATCCCTCCTGGTGATCTGTTCCAAGCTGGGGATACATTTTACGATCATCTGCCCCGCCTCCCTGGCCCCGGATCCAGCCCTGGTAGAAATCTGCGCTCCCCTGGCGGCGGCCACCCAGGCCAGGATCCACTTTACCGAAGACCTGGACCAGGTTAAGGACATGGACGCCCTCTACACCGATGTCTGGACCTCCATGGGGGAGGAAGACAAAAAGGAGGAACGGGAAAAACTCCTTAAGCCCTACCAGGTAAACCAATCCCTCATGAAGAGGACCGGCCGTTCCGACACCATCTTCCTCCACTGCCTCCCGGCGGTAAAGGAAGAGGAGGTAAGCACCGAGGTAATCGACGGCCCCCAGAGCCGGGCCTGGGATCAGGCAGAGAACCGCAAACACAGCATCAAGGCCATCATGCTGGCCACCCTCTAGGGATGGAGATCCTTAATGATTCCCGGGAAAGTCTCGAAAAGGCGGCGGCCCTCCTAAAGAGGGGGGGCCTGGCGGCCTTCCCCACCGAGACCGTCTACGGTCTGGGGGCCGACGCCTTTAACCCCCTGGCCCTGGCCCGGGTCTTCGAAGTAAAGAACCGCCCCCGCTTTGATCCCCTGATTATCCACATCGCCCATCTTGATGCTTTACCGAGGGTCGCAGATCTAAAGCTCCTCGAGGGGGCGGCGGCCGAACGGCTGGCCATCCTTTCCCAGGCCCTCTGGCCCGGGCCCCTGACCCTGATCCTCCCCAAGCACAGGGACCTGCCGGACCTGGCAACCGCGGGGCTCCCCCATGCGGCGGTCCGCTTTCCCAGCCATCCTTCGGCCCAGGCCCTGATTCGCCTTTCCACCGGAGCCCTGGCAGCCCCCAGCGCCAACCCCTTCGGCTTTCTCTCCCCCACCCGGGCCGAGCATGTGGCCGCCCAGCTGGGGGACCGGGTAGACCTCATCATAGACGGGGGAAGGTGCCCGGTGGGCCTGGAATCGACGGTCCTGGATATCAGTGGAACTATCCCCCGGATCCTAAGGCCCGGGGGGATCAGCGCCGAGACCCTGGGGGCCCTGATTGGAAAGGTGGAACTCTCCCTGGGCTCCGATGGGCTGCCCCAGTCTCCGGGCCAGGAGAAGGGCCATTACTCCCCCCGGACCCCCCTGGAGTTCTGCGAGGGGGATCTCTCCCTTTTGCCCCCGGAAAAACAGGAGGGGCGGCTCTACTTCAAAAAACCCAGGGAGGGGGACCAGCCGCCCCATAGGATTCTTTCGGCCCGGGGAGATCTGGGCGAAGCGGCGGCCAACCTCTTTGACATGCTCCACGAACTCGATGGGATGGGCCTGGATCTGATCCGGGCCGAGGCCGCCCCCAACCAGGGCCTGGGCCTGGCCATCAACGACCGCCTGAGAAGGGCCGCCTTTAGGGGGGAGGAAAGATCCTAAAATAATTTTCGTCTATCCGGGCCTCTAGCTCCCCCGGATCGGCACAGGGGCTCCCGGCCTCTTTGCGCAGGGCCCCCAGCTTCTCACAGATCACTTTCAGATCCCCATAGGATGAATGGGCCCTTCCCCGCAGGGGCTGGAAGGGGGCATCACTCTCCAGGAGGAACCTGCCGGGATCTCCCAGGGCCCCAAAGGCCATGACCTTCTTGTGGTTATTGCAGATCCCGGCCCCCAGGGAAAAATAGGCGTTTAGCCCCCGGCGAAGGAGGGCCTCGGCTTCCCCCAGGGTTCCATGCCAGGAATGAAAGATCACCCCCCGAAGCCGCTTAAGATCCCCCGTGTGGGGGAAGATTTTATGCAAGGCCCGCCTCTGATGAATGACCAGGGGGAGGTCAAAGGTCAGGGCGGTTTCCAGGTGGAGGCGGAACCACTCTTCCTGGAGCTTTTCCTTCTGGCGGTACCTTTCTTCGAAGAGGTCAAAGCCCGTCTCCCCCACCCCCCCAAGCCGGCCCTGGGCTGCCAGGTCGTAGAGAAGGGCCGGGTCCGGCATGGCCAGAGAATCTGCCATGCCGCTTAGCTGGGGGTGGAGGGCAAAGGTACAGGAGATAGGGGGAGCCCCCTCCTCCCGGGCCCTACGGGCCAGCCCTTCGTGGTACTCGAACTGTTCCAGATTCCAGGCGCTGGCGGCGGCGGCCACCCCATGCTTTCGGCGCTCAGGCTCCCCATCCTCTAGCTCCGATAGATCCCAGGGGTGGCAGTGGGCATCCGTCACCGGTACCTTTCCTCTTCGCTATAGATGCAGCCGCAGTAGCTCTGCATATAGTAGCCCCGCTCCCGGGCCAGATCCTGGCCGGTCCTAAAGAGGGGACGAAAATCCCTATAAAAAAATTCTATCCCAAAATGGCGGCTCCATTCTTCCCCCATGGCCTTGATGGCCCCATGGTCCTGGTAGGGGCTAATAAGAAGGCTGGTGCTGAAGGCCCCAAAGCCTTGTTCAGCGGCAGTTTTAGCCGCCGACCTCAGCCGCTCCTTATAACAGTAGGTACAGCGCCCCCCCTCCCGGTCCTCCATTCCCCGGGTCCCCTCAATGAAGGACCTTAGCCCGTACTGGTCCTCTTCGATGAGGGGGACCCCTTCATGGGCCGCCAGATGGCGAAGGCTTTCCCGGCGGGAGCGGTATTCGGTATAGGGATGGATGTTGGGGTTAAACCAGTAGAGGGATACTTCATGGCCCTCCTCTTTCAAAGCAGTGAGGCACGGGGTGCTGCAGGGGGCACAGCAGGAGTGGAGCAGGATCTTCATACAAGGAGTATACCATAGGGCAACCTTCGAAGGCCCGGCCCCTAGGGAAGATTCGGGCCCCCGGGGCTCAGGTTTCCGCTGCCCGTAAGGTACCAGTCCAGGTGGGTCCCCGTATGGGCCCTCCCCTCATGGCGGGAAACGCTCCTGGTAATGGAAGTCCTAATATCGGCGGTGTTCACTGCATGGTCGGGGCCCCCCAGACCCCCATGGGGACTCATCCAGGCCCCGGCCTTGTAGAGGAAGACAGCCGCATCGGAGAGCTGATTCGAGGTCCACCAGGGGCCCCCCTGCTCGCTGAGCATCAGCGCCGTGAGGACCCCGTCATCCTGATCGAGCACATAGACCGCATCGGTCTTACGAAGCAGCTTGGCAGAGCCGGGGATGTAGATATCCCTGGCATGGGGGGAGGCATCCCGCTGGCCCGACTCGGCCAGGTTATCTCCGTACTCGGAGCGGGCAGAAGCTTCCAGGGTCCTCAGGTGGAGGACCACATAATCCCCGGCCTTTACCTCCACGGGCTGGAACTGGTAGATCAACTTCCCTTCGTCGTTACTGGCCGCAAAGACCCTCAGGGCCCCCAGGTTCCCCCCCTCGAGGATCTTGAACTCGATGTATTCGGACCGGGGAGAGGAATACTCGGTCCGCAGCTCGTTGATCAGGAGGGCCGGGGGCCGGGGGTTCCGGGACATGAAGTCCTGGGCCAGTTCCAGAACCTGCCCATGCTGGTCCTCTACCCTTAGCTCTGCCCTCAGGGACAGGGCCGGCCCAGGAACAGAGGAGAGTTCGGCCCTCAAGGTATAGCCCCCCTGGTCATCGGGGAAGCCCCGGAGCCCTCCATAGGAGAGGGGATACTCCCCCTCCCAAAGGTTCAGGGAAAGGAGCTCCACGGGGGCAGAAAAGCTAAAGAGGATCTCGGTTTCGGTTGGAGTCCGGATCCCCTTAAACAGGAGGGCCGGGGGCTCCGGGAGCCTCTCACTAAGGTCCAGGGCCTTTACGGGGGGGAAGGGAGCGGGCCGAAGCTGTCCCTCCTCCAGGGAACAGGCGGAAAGAATTAAACCCAGGGCCCAGAGGGGCAGCCAGCTAAATAATTTCATCATGGGATCTCCTTTCCCCTATACGGCCCGGGGATGCAAAATACTTCGATTTTTGGAAATTTACTTAAAAAAACATTCAGCAGAAGAGCCGGGGCTTCCCTTGTTAAACCCTCCTTTTTGCTATAGGATCGGAATTCCTATGAAATTCCAACGGCTCTTTACCGATCCCTCTTCGGGCCCCTATAAGGGTATTACCTTTGAAAAACGAAAAAGCGAAATCCGCGGCGCCCAGGGGAAGCTCCTCTTTTCCCAGGAGGCGGTGGTGGTCCCCTCCCATTGGAGCCAGATAGCCACCGACATCATGGCCCAAAAATACTTCCGCCGGGCGGGGGTCCCCAAGGATAAGATCCATCTATGGAAGCAATTCTGTCCCGCCGGCAAGGATATCCCTGTCCCCGCCGACGGGGCCGAACACGACGCCCGGCAGGTCTTTCACCGCCTGGCCTACACCTGGATGGACTGGGGCCGCCGGGAGGGATACTTTGATTCCCCCGAAGACGAAAAGACCTTTTACGATGAGACCTGTTACATGCTGGCCCGCCAGATGGGGGCCCCCAACAGCCCCCAATGGTTTAACACGGGCCTCTATGCGGTCTATGGCATAGAGGGCCCCCCCCAGGGGCACTACTACTACGATCCCCCCTCGGGGTCGGTGAAAAAAGCCGAGAACGCCTACGGGCGGCCCCAGCCCCATGCCTGCTTCATCCTCTCTGTCGAGGACGACCTGGTAAACGAGGGGGGCATCATGGATCTGGTGACCCGGGAGGCCCGGCTCTTTAAGTACGGCTCCGGGACGGGGTCCAACTTTTCCCGCCTCCGGGCCAAGGATGAACAGCTCTCCGGAGGGGGGGTCTCTTCGGGGATCCTCTCCTTCCTTAAAGTGCTGGACCGTTCCGCCGCGGCCATTAAGAGCGGGGGCACCACCAGGCGGGCCGCCAAGATGGTAACCCTGGATGCGGATCATCCCGATGTGGAGAGCTACATAAACTGGAAGGCCCAGGAGGAACACAAGGTGGCCTCCATGGTCACGGGCTCCAGGGTCATCCAGACCTTCCTGGGGCAGATGAAGGGGGCTCTGGATTCCTTTAGGGGCCCCGAAGAGGACCGCTTTGATACCAAGAAGAACCCGGCCCTAGGGGGGGTTTTACAAAGGGCCCTGGCTGCCGGGATAGATCCCGCCTACCTTTATCAGCTGCTTAGGCAGTTAAAGGAGGGGGACAGGGACCTGGACCCCCAGGTCTTTACGACCAACTGGGATGACGAGGCCTATAACACCGTCTCGGGACAGTCCTCCAACAATAGCCTCCGCCTGACCGATGACTTTATGGAGGCCCTGGAAAAAGACGCCGACTGGGAGCTCCGGGGACGAATAAAGAAGGGGACAAAGAAGACCCTCAAGGCCCGGCATATCTGGGATCTGGCGGCCCGTTCAGCCTGGGCCTCGGCGGACCCGGGGCTCCAGTTTCACACCACCATCAACGACTGGCACACCTGTCCCGCCGGGGGGGAGATCCGGGCCTCTAATCCCTGTTCGGAATATATGTTCCTGGACGACACGGCCTGCAACCTGGCCTCCCTCAACCTGGTGCAATTTTACGATCCCAAGACCCGCCGCTTTGACACCGAAGCCTACCTCCATGCCGTACAAATATGGACCAGCATCCTGGAAATCTCGGTGGCCATGGCCCAGTTTCCCTCCCCCAGGATTGCCGAACTTTCCTATGAGTACCGCACCCTGGGCCTGGGCTTTGCCAACCTGGGGAGCCTTTTAATGATCATGGCCCTCCCCTACGATTCGCCCCAGGGCCGCTTGGTGGCGGCGGCTCTCTCGGCTCTCTTAAGCGGAGAGGCCTATGCCCAGTCGGCCCGCATGGCCGGGCAGCTGGGGCCCTTCGCCCGCTACGGCGAGAACCAAGAGGCCATGCTCCGGGTTATCCGGAACCATCGCCGGGCAGCCTACAATGCCCCAGCCGCCGAATACGAGGGGCTCCACCAGACTCCTCTGGGGCTCAATTGCCCCAAGGAACTGGCCTACCTGGGGGCCGCCGCCCGATCTGCCTGGGACAGGGCCCTGGAACTGGGGGAGAAGCACGGCTATAGGAATGCCCAGGTCAGTGCCATAGCTCCCACGGGGACCATAGGGCTCCTGATGGACTGCGACACCACCGGGGTGGAGCCCGACTTTGCCCTGGTAAAATTTAAGAAACTCGCCGGAGGGGGCTTTTTCAAGATCATCAACCAGTCGGTACCCCCGGCCCTTTTGGCCCTGGGCTATAAGGAGAAGGACATCAAGGCTATCACCGCCTATGCCTCGGGCCATGGAACCCTGAAGGGGGCCCCCTGGATCAACCCCGAAAGCCTGGCTGCCAGGGGTTTTACCAAGGCCGCCCTGGGAGCCGCCGAGGGGGCCCTGCAATCGGCCCTGGGCTTCGGGGGGGTCTTTAGCCCCTGGATCCTGGGCAAGGATTTTTTCGAGAAGAACCTGAAACTGAAGGCCGACCTCTATGGCAGGGAAGACTTTAACCTTCTGAGGCACCTGGGCTTTTCCGAAGAAGAGATAGCCCAGGCAGAGATCTATACCTGCGGTACCATGGGCCTTGAGGGGGCCCCCATCCTAAAGAAGGGGCACTACGGAATTTTTGACACCGCCACTGCCTCGGGGAAGGGGGCCCAGCGCTCCATCCCCTGGGAGGCCCATGTGGAGATGATGGCCGCCTGCCAGCCCTTTATCAGCGGAGCCATATCCAAGACCATCAACATGCCCAATAGGGCCAGCTACGATGATGTAAAGGGGGCCTACATGCTGGCCTGGAAGAGGGCCCTTAAGGCGGTGGCCCTGTATCGGGACGGCTCCAAGCTCTCCCAGCCCCTCTTTACCTTTGCCCCCGGCACGGACCCCCTGGCGGACAGCATCCTGGCCCTGGGCAGCCCCCTGGGGGATAAGGATGAGGGTGATACTGAAGACCGTATTATAGAAGAAAAAAAGGAAGCCCCCGGAAGGATCCGCAAGACCCTCCCCAATCGCCGAAAGGGCTACACCCAGAAGGCCAAGATAGGGGGCCATTCCATGTTTATCCGCACCGGGGAATACGAGGACGGCAGCCTGGGCGAGATCTTCCTGGACATGCATAAGGAAGGAGCGGCCTTTAGGAGCCTTTTAAACAGCTTCGCCATCGCCGTATCCCTGGGGCTCCAGTACGGGGTCCCCCTGGAAGAATATGTGGATGCCTTTACCTTTAGCCGCTTTGAGCCCAATGGGGTGGTCCGGGGCCACGAGTATGTAAAGATGGCCACCAGCGTCATAGACTTTATCTTCCGGGATCTGGCTATCAGCTATCTAAAGCGGGAGGACCTGGGGCAGGTAAAGCCAACGGATCTGTTGTCCACCGGCATGCGCCACGACAGCCTGGCCGAAGAGGAAGCAAAGGCCCCCAGCCCCAGGACACCGGCTCCCCGGAAGGAGGCCCCTGGGACCCCGCCGCTTAAAAGCTCCCCTGCCGCCGAAGCGAGGCTCCGGGGCTACGAGGGGGATCCCTGCCCCTCATGCGGAAGCTTTACCCTGGTCCGCAGCGGGACCTGCATGAAGTGTGATCTCTGCGGAGAGACCACCGGGTGCAGTTAGAGCCCCCCTACCGGTATTACGCCACCCTGGTCCCGGGCCTGGAGGGGCCGGCAGAGGATCTGGTCCGTTCCCGGCTCCCGGGGGCCCAGATCCTCCGGGTCCTCTCGGGGGCCCTCCTCTTTGAGTGTTCCTGTTCCTACGATAAACTGAACCTTCTCTGCTTTAATAATATTTTTACCCCCCTCGATATTAAGGAGACAGGGCCGGGAGGGGACCCTGAAGATCTTACACAACACCCCAGTCAGGTCCTGGGCCTTTTATCTAAAAACCCCGGAACCTACAGGGATCTGATGGCCCCTGCCAGCACCCGGATCCGCAGCTTCCGCCTTTTTGTTTCGGAAGAAAATGTTCCGGCCCCCCTGGAGGAATCCCTCCGCCGCAGCCTGGAGGCCACCATAGGGGGCCTTACGGGCCTTAGGGTCGAGCGCCGGGGGGCCGACACGGAGTTTTGGTTCCTCCGCCGCCGGGAGGGCCTCTCCCTTTTTATGAAGCGTTTGACCAATAAGGGGGGTCCCAAGCCCAGGGCCGGGGAACTCTCTGCTCCCCTGGCTTGGCTCCTCTGTCACCTGGGGGGCCTGGGTCCTGCCATGAGGGTCCTGGATCCCTTCTCTGGCTACGGGGCCATCTGCGAGGCGGCCCTAAAATTTTTTCCCATAACAAGCATGTATGCCCTGGACAGGGACCAGCAATCTTTAGGAGCCATGCTGAAAAAACCTTCCCTAAAAAAATTCCTGGAAAGCAAAAGGCTCATAGCCCAGGGGGGGGATTTTTTTGACAGCTCCCTCCCGGAGGACCTGGATGCCATCGTAAGCGACCCCCCCTGGGGGATCTTCAAAAAAACCGATGGGGATCTGGGGGAGTTTTATGGAAAGATGCTTGCCCATTGTCATGGTCTATTAAAAGAAGGGGGCCGGGCCGTCTTTCTCTGCGGGGCCCCGGAGGACTTTGAAGGGGCCCTGGCAGGGAGCCCCTTTAGGCTGAGCCAGAGCCTCCCCATTTTGGTCTCGGGGAAAAAGGCCCGGGTCTATGTCCTCGAGAAGAAGCCCTAGAGATCCCTCCCCGCCTCGAAGGCCCTCTTTAGGTGCCGGGCCCGGTTTTGATCCCGCTGGGGGAGTTCCCGGCTGGTCTCCTCAAAGATAATCAGCTCCCCCGATTTAACCCGGTCAAAAAAGCGGTCCCGGATCATGGCCCTCTCCATGGCCTCCCCCAGGCCCGTCTCGGCAAAGTAGGCCAGGCTGTTCCCGGCGATGGCCAGGCAGAGCCCCTTCTCGAGCTGGGGCATCCCCCGGTTTTCCCCGTAGGCAAAGCCATAGGTCCAGACCCGGTCAAACCAGCCCTTAAGCTTTGCCGGAGCATCGGTCCAGAAGACAGGATAAATAAAGACCAGGGCAGAACTGGCCCTGATCTTTTCCTGCTCCCCCGCCACATCGCGAGGAAGGGGCAGTTCCCGCCGGTAGTAGGCCTCCCGCCGGTACTCCTCTTCGCTCAGGTCACTTTTGAACTGCATCTTGTAGAGGTCCGAGAGGACATAACTATGCCCGGCCTCCCGGAGCCCCGCAATAAAGCTGTCCCTGACCTCGGCAGTGAAGGAGTCTTCGGAGGGGTGACAGTAGATGATGAAGACTTGCATGGTATATAGCGTAGACTGTAGATGGCAAAATATCTAGATTTGAATATGCCATATCTATATTGAATCTAAGACCTCAATCGCAGTTCACCGCTGGACTACAAATAAAACCATCTGCCAGAGGGGTGGGGGCCGCTCCGGTCTAGGAATTGAGATGAACCCGCCTACGGAGCCCCCGGCACCCAGTTTCTTGTCTTGTACCATTGCGTTCAGCTTCCCTCGCACATACTGGATGCCGGAGCTTATTTCATTATCCTATTCTGCTTTACTCGCGGTCTCCTCCGGCGGGGAATTCTGCGCATGTATGCGCCGATATTTCCTAGCCCCAAGCAGCCCCCACCCCTCCCGCTCATGCTTTACTCGACGGTAGTTTCAAAGCAAATGATCATAGTAATCTACTCTACACATGTGATCGCGGGGGGGAAGAGGGGTGAAAAATGTATACAAGGGTGTCAGTCACCGTTGGTTGGACTTTTTTGAGTTATTTTATCTTTTAAACATACTTCATAGAATTTTTTTGGTACGTACCAAATTTTTTTTTGGAAGCGTTTTGCCAATATTCTCCATAGAAAGCCCGGCACGGAGAACACAGCAGGAGGAATGTGACGACTAGGAATAAAGATACATAAGGTGATGACAGGCAGGTTTGTTCTCGCCATAAATAGAACATACATTAGGGAGGGGTGGGGGCTGCTTGGGGCTAGGAATATCTGGGAATTCCCCGCCGGAGGAGACCTCGGGTAAAGCAGAATGGGATAATGAAGGAAGCTCCGGCATCCAGTATGTGCGAGGAAAGCTGAACGCAATGTTGGTAGCCTAGAAACTGGGTGCCGGGGGCTCCGTAGGCGGGTTCATCTCAATTTCCAGAGGGGAACCTCCGTCGTTGTCACTCCTTCGGTGGGGGTTCCAAGACCTGAGCGGCCCCCACCCCTCTTGCGCTTGTCTGTAATAAATGGCGAGAGCAAACCTGTCCAGCATGAGCTGGTTGCTCTGGGTAGGTCTTAGATAAAAGGCGATTATATTTTCAAATTACTATTGACATTTTTCCTCTAGTGTACTAGTGTTATAGTACACCATGCTTGTGTAGCAATGGAAGGAGGAAAGGATGCCCCCATGGGATAAGTGGAGATACGCCTTTGACGACCGGCAGCCAATTTACCGCCAGATTATGCTCTGGTACAGCCAGGCCTTGGCCAGGGGTGAAGTAAGCCCCGGTGAAAGGATCCCCTCCATCCGGGAGATGGCGGCCCTCTTGAAGGTGAACAGCAACACCATTCAAAGGGTCTACCAGGAACTGGAACGGGAGGGCCTCATCGAGAGCCGCCGGGGGACCGGATATTTTTTAACGGAGGATACGGAGATGTCAGCAAAAACACGAAGGGACCTGGGTCACGAAGCCCTGGAACGCTTTGTAGTAGAAATGCGGGCCCTGGGCTATGAAGACCGGGAGATAGAAACCCGCCTGGGCAGCTACTTAAGGGGCCCGGAGAGCACAAAAAAAGGAGGCCAGGGTGGAACGAATTCTTGAAATCCGGGGTCTGGAAAAGCACTTTAAAGGAACCGAAGCCCTAAGGGGACTCGACATGGATATAGAGGGGGGCGAAATCATCGGCCTCTTGGGCCCCAATGCCTCGGGGAAGACGACCCTCCTCAAGATCATCGCCGGGCTCCTCTCTGAAACGGGGGGCCAGATTGGCTACCATGGAGGGCTTCCCCGGGGCCCCGAGGCCCGGCTCAGCGTCAGCCTCTGCCCAGACGCAATGGTCTTTCCCCGGTGGATGCGGGTCCGGGATGCCTTTGCCTTTTACCAGGACATGTACGGGGACTACTCCCCCGACAGGGCCCAGGAGATCATGGCCATCCTGGACCTCAAGGACATACAGCATAGGGCCATCCACAAGCTCTCCAAGGGCATGAGGGAACGGGTGGTGTTCTGTCTTACCTTCTCGAGGGACACAAAGCTCTACCTTCTGGATGAGCCCCTGGACGGCATAGACCCCCTGGGAAAGGTAAAGGTTATAGAAGCCATCATCGCCATGAAGCGCCCGGACTCATCAGTCCTGGTCTCCACCCATCTGGTGAAGGACATAGAGCGCATCCTGGACAGGGTCTTTTTCCTGTCCAGGGGAAGGATCCTTTTTTCGGGCATCTGCGATGCCATGCGGGAAGAGAGGAATCAAACCGTAGAAGAGACATACCTGGAGGTATTCACCCGTGAAGGCACAATTTAAATACGCAACACTCAACGGCATATACATCCGGCTCCCGGTCTTTGCCGTCATATTCATCATGAACATGGTCTTCATCGTCCTGGGATCCCGGGGACTCCTGCCCCTGGCGGCCCATATCACCGCCGTATCCCTCGGAGGACTGGGGCTGGGTCTCATGCTCGCCGCCAACATCATAGGGGACATCACCATAGCCAGGCGTATCCTGGGCTCCCCCGAGG
The DNA here is from genome assembly GCA_009777335.1 of Treponema sp. Lineage (GTDB taxonomy): Bacteria > Spirochaetota > Spirochaetia > Treponematales > Breznakiellaceae > WRKT01. Next base: position 40,717 of record WRMC01000008.1, read on the forward strand.
GCTACCTCCTCCTCCTCTGCCCCACCCCCCGTTGGAAGATGCTCCTCTCCGGGGTCCTCACCATGACCTGGATGGATCTGGTCAGCATGATCATCATTTCGATTCAGGTGGCCATCCTCTCCATCAACCTGGCAGACACGGTGAGCCCCGGGGTCTGGGAATTTACCCGGATAGCCCTAAGCCAATCTTCGGACTATCTTCCCGCTGGCATATGGAGCATCCTCCTGACATGCAGTTCCTATCTATTGGGCTTATTAATCGTCCTCTTCAGTGTCTGCTCGGCCAAGTCGATCTTAAAATCCCTGCCGGCCCCGGGCTTCTTCGCCTTCCTTCTGGGCTGCCTCTGCCTTTATGGGGTAAACCTCTCCCAGATCCTCCTGGGGCCCCTGGGCACCGTTTCCCGCTTCGGCCTCTTTATCACGATCAGCTTCCCTGGTTTTGAATGGCTTCCCCTTTTGGTCCTCCTCTTTCTGGCCCAAGCGGCGGGGCTTTTCATCCTCACCTCAAAATTTCTCGAACAAAGGATAGATATATGAAACAGACCGCATTCGGTAAAAAACCCGGCATAGCTAAGCTATGCCTCCTCTTCATCCTGCTGCCCCTACTTGGCTCCTGCGTCTTTCTCAATTTTTCTGGGATTAATACAATCAGGGGCCAGGGGGAACTGGAAAGTTTTAGTTACCCCCTGGGTTCATTTAATCGGGTCCGGGTGGATGGCTTTATCGCCATCCATTATCACCCAGGAGCTTCAGGGCCGGTGATCCTGGAAATTCAAGCCAACCTGGAAGAGTATGTATCGGTTCAGGTTGTAGATAACGAACTGGTGGTCACCATGAATAGGAACATCCAGGGGGGAAGCACCCTAAGGCCCCGGCTTCACATCAGCAGCCCCAGCCTGGAAGCTATTCATCTAAACGGCGCCTGGGAGTTCACCGCCCATGATCCCTTGAGGACCGGGGCCCTTTCCCTCACCTTGAATGGGGTTGGAGCGGGCACCATGGAGCTGGAAGTCCAGACCCTCCATTTAAACATGGGGGGGGTGAGCAACCTGGTCCTCCAGGGGAGGACCGACACCATGGAACTCTCCATATCAGGGGTGAGCAATCTTGAGGCCCGGGACCTGGTGGCCCGGGAGGGGGATGTTCATCTTGGAGGTGTGGGTTCTGCGGCCATCCATGTGGCAGAAACCCTGCGCCTCAATGCCCGGGGTACCGGCTCCATCGAGTACAGGGGGTCCCCCCAGCTGGACCTAAACACCAGCGGGACCATGAACATCCGCCGGATCCCTTAAGTCTTGTGCAGCAACCGCTTACAAAAATCCTGAGCGTTTGACCGAGATATAACGGTTAATGAGGGCGGCGGAGAGATCCTCGGAACTGCTCTCGAGGGTGAGGGTTCCCGAGTGTTCCCAAGACCGGTAGAGATCCCGGCGGGAGGCGAGGTAGGAAAAGGCCGCGGCCCCCTCGAGGGCTTCGGTCATGTTCTGGGGCCTCCTCTGGGCCAGGGCCTCGGACTCCCGCTCCCTTAAGCTCACCATCAAAAGGAGGTGCCGCTTCTCCACCTGCCGGAGGATCCAGGAGAGGGACTCCCGGTCCTCCTCCCGGAAATTGCTGATGAGGATGATAAAGGTCCGCCGCCGGAGCCGGGAGAGGGCTTCCTCCAGGGCCGAGAAGGGAGAGGAAGGAAAGCTGGTACTGTTAAGATCATAGAAACTGTTCATAAGATGAGAGAAGGCGCTGAGGCCCTTGCGGGGACTAAACCAGCGCTTGTCGGCCCCAAAGCTCCCCAGGGCCACGCTGTCCCCGTGCTTTAGGCTAATCCAGGAAAGTAGCAGCACCGCCTCCAGGGCACTGTCAAACTGCATGCGGCCCCGGGGGGCATCCAGGCGGTGGAGCCTATAGCCCGAGTCCAGGAGAAAGAGCAGCTGCTGATCCTGCTCTTCCTGGTACTCCTTGATGATCACCTTCCGCCGCCGGCTCGTGGCCCTCCAGTCCACCGCCCGGATGGAGTCCCCGTCCTGAAAGTCCCTGAGGCTGTTAAACTCCATGCCCAGGCCCCGGCGGCGTACATTCTTAAGCCCGCTCCGTTCCAAAAGCCCCCGGAGGTCCTTGCCGGCGGAAGCCTTTATCCGGTTAAAGTTGGGATAGATCCGGACGCTGCTCTCCAGGAGCAGCCTTACTTTAAGACGCCAAAACCGCAGGGGGGAGCTAAGCATGAGCTCCAGGCCCTGGAAAAACCAGAGGCCCCTTTGGCGGGGAATGAGGGTATAGGAGAGGATGAGGGTACCCTCCCGGAGGAGGAGCTTTCTATCCAGCTTGAAGGGGAAGCTCTGCTGGGCCTCGGTTTCCATGGAGAGGGGGTGGAGATCGTAAAGCCAGATCCCGAAGGGGAGTATGCCCCGGTCGGTCCGAAAGACCTCTACCCTCACCTTGACCCCCTCGTCCTGGGCCAGTGAAAGGGGGTGCTCCCGGCGGGCCCCCAGGCGGTCGGTAAAAAAGAAGAGGATGAGGCCCTCTATAATAGTAATTAATAGAAGAAAGAGCCCCGTGTAGAGCCATATAAGGGAGATCAGATCCGAGAAGAAGGCCGCGGCCCCCAGGAGGAACCAGGCCAGAGCTGCCCCTACCAGGCCAGGGCCGCTTTTCATGTCCGGGGAGCCTCCACTTTGGAAACCAGGGCCTCCACGGCCTGGACCTCGCTGAGGCCCTCCAGATCGCTTTCGGCGGAGACCCTGATCCGGTGGATCAGGACCGGCACCGCCAGGGCCTTGATGTCATCGGGGATGACAAAATCCCGGCCCTCCAGGAGGGCCCGGCCCCGGGCACAGCGGATCAGGGCCAGGCTGCCCCGGGGGCCCGCACCGGTTTCCAGGGCCGAAGACCCTGCCTCCTGGGAGCGGGTGGCAGAGACCAGGCGGACCGCATAATCAATGAGTTCCGGCGCCAGGTGAATTTGGCTGGCCAGGTCCCGGAGGGCGATAAACTCATCGGAAGAGAGGGCCTGGCCCACCCCCTCCAGGGAGAGTTCCGCTCCGGTGCTGCCCTCCAGAACCCGGCGGACCATCTCCTTTTCTTCCTCTGCCCCCGGATAGTCGATGAGCAGCTTCATCAAGAAGCGGTCCTTCTGGGCATCCGGCAGGGGGTAGGTCCCCTCGTGCTCAAAGGGGTTCTGGGTGGCCAGGACCATAAAGGGCCGGGGCAGGGGATACTCGTTCCCATCCAGGCTCACCTGAAACTCCTGCATGGCCTCAAAGAGGGCCGCCTGGGTTTTGGCCGGGGAGCGGTTTATCTCATCGGCGATGAGGACGTTGGTAAAGACCGGGCCCTTCCGGGTGATAAAGGTCCCGCTCTGGACATCCAGCATGATGTTGCCGGTGATGTCGCTGGGCATGAGATCCGGGGTAAACTGGACCCGCCGGGATTCCCCTCCTATGGCCTTGGCCAGGGCCCGGACCAGGAGGGTCTTACCCAGGCCCGGCACCCCCTCCACCAAAAGATGGCCCCCCGCCAAAAGGCTGATGAGGGTCTGGTCCACCAGTTGGCGCTGGCCTATAAAGACCTTGGCTATCTCGTTGCGGACCCTGTCCAGGGCCTCGGCGGCGGATTGTAAAGCACCTTCGTTTGTCATATACGCTCCAAAATGGTTTTATATAAACCTACCAGGGCCGGGAATTCCCCCGGGCCCGCCGGCTCATGGTACATGATTTTTCTTAACAAGCCCATATCACAGTCCTTCATGGTTTCTTCCATCCAGAGGCGCTGGTCCTCTTCATCCCTTAGGCCCCTTCGGCGGGCCAGGCCCCGGCGGATCTCCCTCATGTAAACCTGGCGGTAGAGATCCAGGGCCCTGTAGCGCCTAAGGAAGCGGCCCTCGGCCAAAAAGCGTTCCCTCAAGGGTTTGGCGGACCCTTCTTCATCCCCCCGGACCAGGCCAAAAACGGGGATCACCGCCCAGAGGCAGATGAGGATGAGGACCACCGCCGAGATAAGGAGGACCGTAAAATTCCCCTGCCGGAAAAGACTCCCCAGGATCCCCTGAACCCGGGTCTGCCCCCGGATGAATAGCCAGCCCTCATCCTGGGGGTCCGAGGCCCCCAGGGTACCGGATCCAAAGATGCCCCAGGCGAGCCTGGAATTGGGGGGCCTCTCTATATTATAGGAGCTAAGAAAATTAGGGCGTCCGGTGACAATCAGGGCTCCCCTGCCCCTCCTGACTTCGACCATCCGGGCTATGCCGCTCCAGTCCAGCATGAGCCGGGCATCGGCATGGGGCTCCAGGAGGCTAAAGGCCCGGCTGCGGTCATAACTGGGGGAGTCCGAATCATAGGTAGTGCCCGGCAGGGCCGTCCCCTGATCCAGGGAGATCCCAAACTCTTCGATGAAGGCGTAGACCCCGGAACTTTCCAGGCCCAGATCGAGATCCATGTACCTGCCAAAGTCCAGGGACAGAAAGAGGAGGCCCCCCCTTTCTATCCAGCGGCTCAGGTATTCGCTGGTACCATAGCTCCAGCGGAAGAGGGAGGCCTGGATGAAGATCCGCCCCTGGGGCGATCGGGCCAGGAGGGAGAGGTCCCCCGAATCATGGACCTGGACCGGAATCCCCTGGTCCCTTAGCCAGCGGTCCAGGGCCAGGTAATCGTTAACTTGGGCTTCCCGGCTGGGGGCTACATAGCTGACCGTGTCGTAGATTTCGAAAAAATACCAGGCCCCCAGGGCAAGGAGGCCCAGGACAAAGACACTCACCCCAAGGCCAATCAGGTAATTACGGTTCATCCCGGCCCTCCTCCAGTAAAGAGCGGCCAAAGGCCAGGGCCCGTTCAAAGGCACCCTGGGCGGGGGGCCTTTCGCCGTAGGCAAAGTAGATCCAGCTGCGGACCAGATCTTCGAAGGGGGGAGCTGCCTGGCCCTGGGCCTGCCGGACCAGGTGTAAGCAGCCGTACTCGGTGGCATGGGGGGGAAAGCTAAGGGAATGGTAGAGGCTAAAGGCCCCAAGGCAGCCCGAAAGGCAGGCGGCCCAGGCTTCGCGGATCCTCCCCTCCCGAAAACTGATCTCCGCTATGGCAAAGAGGCTTTCGGGGCTCTCGGAGGACATGAGGGGGTTCTGGTGGACCCTATAGCCCCTTCCTTTTTTGGACCGGGAAGACCCGGCGTAGGATCTCCTGAGCCAGTAGATGAGGAAGCCCACAAAAACCAGGGCCCCCAGGATGATCATATAACGGAGGACATGGGCAAAAATCTGGCGGAGCCTCATGAGCCAGTCCACAAGCTCCTCTTCCAGGGGCTCCGGTTCTTCGATCTCATGGCGGAGCCTAATGCCCCAGGACTCCCTGGTTCCCCCAAAATCTGATGAGGAGAGGATCTCTATCAGGGCCTCCCCTTGTTCTTCAGACAGAAGGGGAAAGTCTTCGCTAAAGTACTCGATGTGGGGCCTCTCCGCCTCCTCGCTGGAAGAGAGGGCCGGGGCCCCCAGGAGCAGAAAGGCCAGGACAAGGACCGATAAGAGGGGCCCCTTCTTTGGCCCCCGGGCGGCCAGCTTCTGAAAGAGGATCTGCAGATCCCATCCCTCGACCTCTACCCGGCTGTTTATATAGAGCCCAAAGCCCATGCAGACATAGAGGCTTTCTACCAGGAAATAGTTGAGGCAGTAGGCGGCGAAGATAAAAATCTCTGCATTCTGAAACCCGTACTGGAAATACTCAAAGGCGGAGGGAACGATAATCTGGATCATCATGATCGAAAAGATAATCTCCCCAAAAAGAAGCATCCCCTCCATTAGGAGGCAGAGGATGGTGATTAAAAAGCAAAAGTTTAGGCCCCCGGGGGCAAGGGCCTTCTTGCGGCTCCTGATTTCCCGGGGCCGAATCTCCTCCAGAAGGCGGATAGGCATATGGGCAGCCCGGTTAGGGCTAAAGCGCCGCCAGGAGAGGTCCCCCGCCAGGCCCCGCCAGAGGCTTCTTCCAAGACCCCGGCTCAAGCTCCTTTTTTCTTCTATCCCCGGGAGGCCAAAGAATCGCCGGGCCACCACATGAAGAACCAGGCGATCGAAGAGGGGCTTGAGCCACCAGAGGATCAGGTAGGAGTAGGCGCTGTATGCTTCGGGAAAGAGGCGGAGGCCGCAGGCAATGATCCAGAAGGGGATGGCGAAGAAGGGGATGAAATGGACTGCATTACTCCGCCAAAGGAGTACCCCCGAATCGGCGGCCTCCCAAAGCCCCCGGCGCCGAAGATGGAGGGCGCTCTCGGAAAAGAAATTCATCTAGGAATGAGGTTATGCCAAAAATCAAGAGAAAGCAAGGGAAACCACCGCCCCTTGTTTGAAAATCCCCAAAAATGAGATATAATGTAAGCATATGATTTCTCCCTTCATATCCCTGGACCCCCGAAGAGTTCTGCTCATCCTGGGCCTCGGAATATGTGCCTCTACCCTTTACCCCCAGGACCCAGCCCTGGATTCCCACACAAGGCCCGAGGCCCTAAGGCGGCCCGAGGGGGGTGAGAGCCCCCGGCTGCCCCAGGATCTGGTCATAGGGGAGCTGGGCCAGGGACAGAGCCCCGATGGGGCCTATGCCTATGCCCGGGAGTTTCTCGATGCCCTTTTACAGGGCCGGGGGGATGCGCCCATTCTGCTAGAAGCCGCCGGCACCCTCCGCCAGAGCCACCACCATGTGGTGGACAGCATCAGCCCCCGGACCGTCCGCCTGGGAGGGGGCCGCTTTGAAAGCGATGGGTCGGTGTCCTTTATATTAAGGTTCATAGGGCCCCAGGAGAGTATCACCGGTGAACTCTACCTGAGGGAAACCGAGGGGATATGGGAGCTCGACGACCTGATCCTTGAAGAAAAACGGGAACTGGGGGACCTGGACGACAGTTATCGTTTTGACTTTTCCCCCTACGAGAGGTTTTACTAGGATGCCCACCCCGATTAAACGCATAGAAATGGAATTCCTCCTCAAACTCCTCTATGATGATCTTATCCCCGTAAAATACCTCCAGGGCCAAAACCAATACACCTTAAGCCTTACCAAGCCCGCCAAGGGGCAGCTCCACTTTACCAGCGACCGCCCCATAGAAGGGCTGGAAAAGAATGACCGCCTTCAATTGATGTTTAACTACCACGGGCAGATCATTACCTTCCCCGTAAAGGCCGAGTCGGTCCGGGACACCCAGATCATCTGCCCCATGCCGGAGATGCTCTACAAGAACCTGGCCAGGTCCTTTTCGCGGGTCAGCACCCCCCCGGACTTGCAAGTGGAGTTTAGTTTCCACGGGGACCGGTACTCCCTCTCCTACCCCAAGACCTCCGAGTTTACCCAGGAGGAAGAACCTTCCTTCGAGGCCCTGGACCCTCAAAACTTAAAGGGTCTTATCGAACAGATGGAAGAGTGGATACAGATCTACGCATCGAGCCACAAACTCATCATGTTTAAGGATACCAAGCCAACCGAGATCGAAGAGATCCTTCTGACCGAAACGGGGAGGTGCATTTACCTGCCGGTGACTACCAAGGGCCTTCCCGCCGATGACCCCTACCCCGTCAAGCGGCTCGTCACCGAGGGCCGGTTTAAACGCTACCTGGAAAGCACGGGGGTCATCGAAAAATCTCTTGATACAATCTATACGCAATTCTTAAAGGATAAATTCGATGCGGGCATTCTTTCAGATTTATGGGTGCCCATCCTCTTCCATGAGTATGTGGTGGGCTACATTCACATCTGGATCGATTATTTTAGGGAAGACCTTAAGCCCTTCGACTATCTGGTGATTGACACCCTCTGCCAGTTTGCAAAAATCCTGGCCTACTCCCTAAAAATAAACGGCTACTTTGAAGAGGGGAAACTCCACAATGAACCCTTCCAGGGGAAGATCATCGATATCAGCGCTTCGGGGCTCCTCTTTGCATACCCCAATTCCACCTTTGCCTCCACCCTGATGCCCGACAGCGAGCTTCAGGTAAAGCTCATAAGCCCCCGCAGAATAGTGAATGCCAAGGCCAAGATAGTGCGGCGCTACAGGGATCGTATTCAGAGTTACTATGGCTGCCAGTTCCAGGATCTGGAACCGGAGAATATACGCTACCTCTTTGAAAAAATTTACGGGAAGCCCTTTACCGACGAGGATGCGGCTTTTCTCTCCGGCGAAGTGTAAAGGCTACCTCTCCAGTTTGCGGTAGACATGGCGGTGGGGCCGGTCTGCCTGGGCACCTAGCTTTTCCCGGCGCCACTGGGAGTACTCGGTCCAGTTGCCGTCATACCAGACCACCTCATCCTCTTCGAAGGCCAGGATATGGGTGGCCACCCGGTCCAGGAACCATCGGTCATGGCTAATGATCAGGGAAACCCCGGCGAAGCTGTCTATGGCATCCTCCAGGGCCCTCAGGGTGTTTACATCCAGGTCGTTGGTAGGTTCGTCCAGAAGCAGCACATTGGCCCCCTCCTTCAGCATAAGGGCCAGGTTGAGCCGGTTCCGCTCGCCCCCGGAAAGGACGGCGACTTTCTTCTGTTGATCCGCCCCGGAGAAATTGTACCAGGCACAGTAGGCCCGGGAGTTAACCTCCTTGCCTCCCTTGCCATCCACCGCCCCGAGCTTGATGATGTCCAGGCCCTCGGAGAGCTGTTCCCACACGGTCTTTTCACCCTCCAGCCTCTCCCGCATCTGATCTGCCCAGGATAGCTTTACGCTCTCCCCAAGCCGGACGGTCCCCTCGTCGGGCTCTTCTTCCCCGGTGATGATCTTAAAGAGGGTGGTCTTTCCCGCCCCGTTGGGCCCTATGATGCCTATGCAGGCCCCGGGGGGGGCGGTGAAATTCATCTTGTCAAAAAGGAGCCGCTCGCCGCCCCCTATGGCGGGATAGGATTTGCTTAAGCCCTGGACATCGATGACCAGCTGCCCCAGCCGGGGACCCGCAGGAATGGTGATCCTGCTTTCACGGATCTTCTCCCGCTGGTCATCCTGGTAGAGCTTTTCGTACTGGTTAATTCTGGCCTTGCTCTTGGCATGCCGGCCCTTGGGGCTCATGCTGATCCACTCCAGCTCCTTTTGAAGCTGCCTGCGCCGGTCGCTCTCTCCCTTTTCTTCCTGGGCTAAACGCTTTTCCTTCTGATCCAGCCAGGAGGAGTAATTTCCCTTCCAGGGAATGCCCTCCCCCCGGTCCAGCTCGAGGATCCAGCCCGCCACATTGTCCAGAAAGTAGCGGTCGTGGGTGACGGCGATGATGGTCCCCGCATATTCCCTTAGGTGCCGCTCCAGCCAGGCAACGGTTTCGGTGTCCAGGTGGTTAGTCGGCTCGTCCAAAAGAAGGATGTCCGGCTTGGCAAGGAGGAGGCGGCAGAGGGCCACCCGGCGTTTTTCGCCCCCCGAGAGGTGATCCACCAGCTCCTCAGAGGGGGGGCAGCGCAGGGCCTCCATGGCCAGTTCCAGGCGGCTATCCAGGTTCCAGCCGTCGGCGGCTTCGATCTTCTCTTGCAGATCCGCCTGCTGGGCCCCCAGTTTATCGTAATCCGCATCTTCCTGGCCGAAAGCTTCACTCACCCGGTCAAATTCGGCCAAAAGATCCACCAGATCCTGAACCCCTTCGGAGACTATCTCCTTTACCGTTTTTCCCGGTTCCAGGTAGGGTTCCTGCTCCATATAGCCTATGGTATAGCCCTCGTTCAGGGCCGCCTCACCGGTAAAGTCCTTGTCTTCCCCGGCGAGGATCCGCAGAAGGCTGGTCTTTCCTGAGCCGTTAAGTCCCAGGACCCCGATCTTGGCCCCGTAAAAATAAGAGAGGCTGATATCCTTTAAAACCTGCTTGGTCCCATGTTTTTTGGATACCCGGTACATGGAGTAAATAACTTTTTTATCATCTTGAGTGGACATGGTCCTATCCTACCCCAAAAGAAAAGAGAAAGCCATAGTCTGGGTCTCTTAGGAAGGGGGGGGCTTGGGCTTTTTTCTGAGGGCATGGAGACCAGAATCAACGGTTCCCCGGGGTATGCCCATCACATCCGCCACCAGCTTGTTCGAAGCCGTGACGCTCATTCCCTCCAGGCGTTTCTTCATGGAAAAAAACCGCTTCCTGGCCCGGAGGTACCTAAGCTGCATCCTCATGTGGTAGTCCGTGCCGGGCTGGGCATAGTGCATCCGTTTCTGGTAGGCCAGGCAGCGGTAGTGCTGACAATGGATCTGCTCCCGAAGCTTGCGGATCCTTTCTTCCTGGGCTGAACGGCGGGTGCGCAGTTCATTGAGCATAAGCATGATTTCTTCCCCCTCCATGCCAAGACGTTTTGCTGCCATACGCATAAATTCATCGGTTATAAAATGATATGATTTTAAAAGAAGGATCAGTACCTGCCGTTGGTTCAGATCCTCCGGAAGGGAATCATCCTGGGAAGGATCGGCATAGTCGGGCTCCCCCTCGTGGGTCTTCATTTCCTCCGACTTGGCGAGCCACCACATGGTTTCGGTAATATAGTGATCCGCCTCCCGTGAGCGGTACTCCCTGGCTGCCCCCTGGATGAGGCCCATGATGTAGGCATCGAAGGAAGAACCTCTATCTTGATAGAGATCTATGGACCGGGAGATCCGGGGGTAGAGCCAGGACAGAAACTCCCCCCACCAGTCATGGCTTGCCCTGATATGGCGGTATTTTTCATAATTATTTAGGAGGAAAGAAAAAATCCTTCCCTCCAGATCCTTCCTATCCAGTTCCCCCTGCTGGTACTGATGATGCAATTTTGATAATGGTTTGTCATTGTACCTTTCATCACTCATCCTTTACTCCTTACTCCAAAAATTGTGGATCTGGGTACATCCCATCATTTGGAATACGGAGTAAAATGAGGAAAACACTTCGATACCCATGACAAATGTCACGAAATTTTTTGAAAATTTTTTCGTCTGCGGAGGCGAGATCTTTACTCTCTGGAATTTCTCTAATTTTGTTGGGGCCGAAAATAACCTGGATCTTGACAGTACATCATTTATAATGTATCATTTAAATGTGGAAGCAAAATGGCTTGTAACATATTACACAGCAAAAGATGGGTCGAGCACTGTGGAAAAATATCTTAAGGATCTTCCTGTTAATGAACGAGCAAAAGCGTTGGCTTTTATTGGTCTTCTAAAGGAGTAAGGACCAAATTTATATCGTCCGTATGCTGATTTATTAGAAGATGGAATACATGAGCTTAGGGTGAAATTAACCGGAACACAGGTAAGGGTGCTTTATTTTTTCTGCTATCGAAACATCATAGTTTTGACCAATGTTTTACACAAGCACTCAGATAAAGTGCCAAAGAAGGATGTAAGCATTGCCAAAGAATGCCGCATAGATTATCTAAGCAGGTTTTCTGAAAAAGAAATTAAGGAGAAAAGTCATGTTCTTTGAAGATCATCTTAATGAGGAACTTAAAGACCCGGAGTTTAAGAAACTATATGAGGAAGAAAGCCGCCTCCTTCGTCTTGGATATGAAATCTCAAAAGCCAGAGAAAAAAAAGGTATAACCCAGAAGGAGCTTGCCGAAAAAAGCCAGATCACCCAACAGCAGCTTTCTAAAATAGAAAATGGGGTTAATTGCAATTTGCTTACTTTTATTAGGGTATCTTCTGCCCTAGGTCTTAATTTAAAGGTTACTTCGTAAACGAAGCTTCGAAGGCCTGTATCACCTGGGGTTTTAGCTCCCCTATGCGTCCCTTGATGCTGCAGCCGGAGGCGTTATAATGCCCCCCGCCTCCAAAGGATGCGGCGATGCTCCGGACATCCACAGTGTCCCGGGAACGGAACCCTATGGTGCAGTTATCGGGACTCTCCTGGCGGATCACCACGATGGCCTGGACTCCGGCGATGGAGCTAAAAAGCTGGTATAGGGTATCGGAGTCCCGGTTTTCCAGGCCATATCGCTCGGTTTCTTCCAGGGTCTCGGTGGAAACAATAAGCCTGCCATCGTAATGGGATTCGGCCTTGCTTAGGATATGGCCCATTAGCTGCCGTGAGCCCAGGCTTTTTCCGCCGTACATGGCATCATGGGCTCCCTTGGGACTGGCCCCCAGGGCTATCAGGGCCGCGGCAGCTTCGAAGGCCCCAGGCTTTCCCCCGTCTATATGGCGGAAGAAGCCCGTGTCGGTACAGAGCCCCAGAAAAAGCAGTTCTGCCTCTTCCTTGCTTGGTTCCATCCCCAGGGCTTTTATGAGCATATAGATAAGGTAGGTAGTAGAGGGGGCATTGATATCGATGAACCGGGGAAGCAGGGGGTAAAGCTTCTCGTCGGCATAGCCCCCCATGGTGTGATGGTCTACCACGGCCACCGGAAGACCCTTAAGGGAAGCCTCAAGATCGTCCCCCAGCCGATCCGGGGCGGAGCAATCGACGACTATGCATCGATAGGAGCCCGGCTCGGTGTGGACCTTGGAGAAAAGGTGTTCGTGGGGGATAATTTCACTGCGCTTAAAGGGGCCCGCCGAGCAGAGGAGGACCTTTTTCCCCATCCGCCGCAGAACTGAAGCCAGAGCTACCTGGCTCCCTATGCAATCGCCGTCGGGTTCCTTATGTCCGGCCACCACAAAGCTGTCCCCGGAACGGATAAAATCAAGAAATGTTTCGCTGGGCTGCAATTGATTCAAAGCAATAGCTGGAAATTAAAATTCCAGTCTTACCTCGGTGACACCCAAAAAGTATTCATCCAGGTCTATGTTAAGGGGCACCACAGCCCAGGTCTGGTGGGCCCTATCCCTGCGCACCCTAAGCCGCACATGGGAGAACTCGCCGTTCCTATAATAGACCGTCATGGACGGCCATTCGGCCCCCCTCATGATGTGGGTGATATCACCCTTTCCTTCCAGGCTCTGAAACCAATCATAGGGAAGATAGGTCCGGGCTATATGGTTATGTAAACGGTAACTGACTATGTAACCCATTCTATAAAGGTAAATTTGTTCAATGGGGACATTGATATAATAAAATTCCGATTCCTGCTCGGGAAGGCGCATCTGGGAATGGACATAGACCCCCTGAATTAGGACCGCCAACACTACCAAAAGAAAAAACTTTTTCATTCAAGTCCTCCTGACTTTCTATAATTATATTGCCCCATGGGCTCTTTCGCAAGGGCTTAGCCCCTAATTTTCATAGGCCCAGCCGCTCCGGGAAAAGGAATAGGTCCCTGGACGCATTCCGGTGGACGAAAAATAGGTATCAAAATTATTGGAAGTGGTATAGATCACCTCCCCGTCTTCGTTGATGTAATCCACCGGGGGAGCCATAACCACCCGGGTGATCCGGCTCTCAAAGACCCTTCTTCCCAGGGTACTGACAGAGCCGGGGATGGTAATCCTGGTGAGGCGGTTGTTGAAAAAGGCCCCATCCCCGATCTCGGTGACACTGTTCCCGATTATCACGCTGGATATGCGGTTACTGGAAAAGGCCCCCTCGCCGATAAAGGTCACATTGTTGGGGATGGTTAATTCCCTAATCCGGTTGTAAAAAAAGGCGTAGGATTCTATGGTGGTGACCCCCTCGGGGATGGTCAATTGAACGATATGGTTCTCTGCAAAGGCCCCCATGCCTATGGTTCGGACCCCCGTTCCTATGGTGATATCGTTGATCCTGTTCCCGGTAAAGGCGTTCCGGCCTATGGTTTCCACATTATCCCCAATAACCAGGGTGCTGAGCTCATTAAATGAAAAGGCGGCCTCCCCTATTTCGAGGACCGTGTCGGGGATGCTCACCAGGGTCAGGCCCTTGCGGGTAAAGGCCCCCTCACCTATGGCGACGATGGGCATGCCGTTGATCCGGTCGGGGATGATCAGTTCCCTGACCCTCCCCTGGGAACCCACGATGATAAGCCCCCCCTGATCCTCCTCAAGGAAGATCCTTAGACCCGTCTGGGCATAGAGGGACAGGCCGAGGAACATGATAATACCTAGGAAAGCTGCTTTCTTCATGGACCCTATCGATCACTCCTTATAGTTTATCGGCAGAAAAGCCGAAAAAACGGGAAGAAATGAGCTATGGAAGCCCCGGTCAAGGGTCTAGACCTATTGCTAGATCTTCCCCGCTTCTTCCAGGCTCCGAAGGCCCTTAATGCAGAGTTCTACTCCCACCAGCTGGGGGTGGGTCTTTTCGTCCTCGTACTCGACGATATAGTGCTCGGTTCCCCCCTGGTCCCGGCAGAAGCGGAGGAAGTCCCCCCAGTCTATATCATCTTCGCCTATCACCGGCCCATAGCCCCCGGATGCCGAGTAGGGCTTTAGATGGACCGACTTGGCCCGGCCGGGGTAACGGCGCATCATGGCCATAAAATCTCCATTTCCGTGGAGGGCGTTGCCGTTGTCAATCTGCACTACTATGGCAGGGTCCGTATTGTCAAAGAAGACCTGGAAGGGCAGCTGGCCCTCCATCATCTGGAACTCCTGGTGGTGGTTATGGTAGCCCAGGATCATCCCCTGGTCCTGGAGCCGCTTGGAAATCACATTGAACTCCCCGGCGATCTTCTTCCAGTCATCTATGGTCGAGGTAAGCTCCGCCGGCAGGGCCGGAACTATGACATAGCGGTTGCCAACACTCTTAAAGTAGTCCATGGTGGAGTCGATTTTGTCAGCCTGCAGGGCCCCCCAGGGGGTATGGTAGCCCACCAGTTTTAACCCCGCATCGGAGAGGGCGTACTGCACATCCTGGGCGGCGAAGGAGAAGCTGCCAAAGCCCTCCACCCCGGTGTAACCCATGGCCCGCAGCTTATGCAGGGTCCCCAGGGGATCCTGCTGTAACACCGTCCGAACCGAATATAACTGAACTGAATAGTTAAAAGACATAAAATACCTCCTTAGTGGAAAATGCTATCATCACCGACGCACCAGATGCCGTCGTTGGCCATTTCCATCTTTCCCGACTGGGCAGACCTAAGCCCCGCGTCCAGGATGCTCATGGCCGCCATGTTCAGGGGCAGGTCCAGCATGGGGAAGAGGGGCTCTCCGGTATCCAGGTGATGTAGGGTCTCCTTGGCCAGATCGTCCCTGCCCGCCGGCAGGGGGTCCGCCTTGATAAGCTGGTCTGGGGTATCGCCGCCCCGCTTTGTGTAGACCTCCACATCCCCGTTCAGGCGGACCACCATGGTCCCCTCCTTTCCGTAGAGCAGGGGGCCGTTGGGGACCCCGCTGTTCACGGTGGTCCAGGAGCCCTCGAGCATGGCCAGGGCAGAGGCAAAGCGGACCGTGATGGCCGAGAAATCATCGGCACTCCCATAGGGGGAGTTGAAGTTGGCCTTAATCCCGTAGGCCGCCTGAGGGGGGGTCCCCACAAACCAGGACGCCATGCAGGCCCCGTAACAGCAGTAGTCCATCATGGCCCCCCCTCCGGCGTCGGAGCGGTACCACCATTCCTGGCCCTTCTCGCTGTCGCTCATCGCCTGACCGTAGGAAAAGGGTCCCAGGGAGTCGGCGTTCCGGTAGCTAAACTTAAAGAGCTTCCCTATGGTGCCCTGGTCCATGAGCCTCTTGGCGGTCCTGACCCCCGGGTACCAGGCGCTGGGCCAGTTGGTGATTACCCTGGCCCCCTTTACGCGGGAAGCCCGCTCTATCCGCAAAGCCCCCTCCATGGTCACCGACAGGGGCTTCTCTACCACCACATGGATTCCCCGGCGGAGGATCTCTTCCATAACCACCGGGTGGAGGCTGTTTTCGCAAGAAACCAGAGCTATGTCGATCTGGTTTTCGTCCAGAAGCTTTATATAGGAATCGTAGGGCTTCACTTTATATTTATCCAGGGCCCATTGGTACTGTTCTATCCTGGTACCCCGCTCCTTACTGACGCTGGGTACTATGGGTTCCACATCCGCGGCGGCCACCATCTGGACCCGGTCCCCCAGGGCAGCGAAAAGATCCATGGTACTCTTCATGTGAACATGGGCAAACCCTATGGCCCCAATCCGGTATGTTTTTGGCATGATTACCTCCATGGGGCAGCTCTCGCCCCTGGTACCAGCTTAGCACAGGTCCTCTGGAAAATATAGCAATACCGGGTTACCATGGATTATTACCAAGTCCCCCCAAGGAGTATACCTATGTCCGGAAAAAGCCCCCTGCATACCATGACCCTCACGAGCCCCACGGAGTTTTGGAACGATTCCTGTTCCGCCGCCGAACTGGCCTACGCCATCGAACACGGCGCCACCGGCGGCACCAGCAACCCCATCATCGTAGGGGAAGTGTTAAAAAAGGAAATGGACACCTGGCGGCCCCGGATCCTCTCCCTTATTCAGGAGCATCCCACCGCCACCGAGGATGACATAGCCTGGCGGATCATGGAGGAGGTAACGGTCAGCGCATCGAAGCTCCTCAAACCCATCTACGACAAAAACCAGGGCCGCAACGGCCGGCTTTCGATACAGACCAATGCCAAGTACTATAGGGATCCCAAGGCCATAGTCCAGCAGGCCCTGGAACTGGACGCCCTCTATCCCAACAACAACATCAAGCTCCCGGTCTCCAAGGCGGGGGTAGAGGCCATTGAAGAACTCAGCTACCAGGGGGTTAGCATCAATGCCACGGTCTCATTCACCCTTCCCCAGTCTATTGAGGTGGCCGAAGCGGTAGAACGGGGCCTAAAACGCCGGGAGAAGGAAGGAAAGGATGTCCAAACCATGGGGCCCGTCTGCACCATCATGGTGGGCCGCATGGATGACTGGCTCAAGGTGATCATGGCCCGGAAGGGGATCATCACCGACCCGGCCTACCTTGAATGGGCGGGGGTGGCCATAGCCAAGAAGGCCTACAAGCTCTACAAGGAACGGTCCTACCGAACCCGGATCCTCATCGCCGCCTATAGGAACCACTTCCACTGGTCCCAGTTCATAGGGGGAGATCTCTCCATGACCATAGTCAATGACTGGCAAAAACGCTTTAACGCCAGCGACGTGGAAGTGAAGAACCGCATGGATGACCCGGTAGACCCCGCCATCATAGCGGAGCTGGAAAAGAAGTTCCCCGACTTTAGGGCCGCCTACCACGAAGATGGCCAGAAGCCCGAAGAGTTTGAGCACTACGGCTCCTTTAGGCGGACCATCCTGGCCTTCCTGGCCGGTTATGCAGATCTTTTGGGGGTGATCCGGGGGATCATGATCAAGGACCCCGATATCACCGGTGAGTAAGGAGCTCTATTTAATATAGCCCTGGCGGTGGAGGAGTTCGGCATTTAAGATGCCCCCTCCGGCGGCTCCCCGGACGGTGTTATGGGAGAGCCCCACAAAGCGGAGGTCAAAGACCGGGCAGGGCCGGATTCGCCCCACCGTCACTGCCATGGCCTTGTCGGCATCCCGGTCCCGCCGGGGCTGGGGGCGGTTGTTTTCTTCCCGGATGATGATGGGCCTTAAGGGGGCCATGGGAAGCTCCAGCTCCTGGGGCAGGCTCTTAAAGCTCCCCCAGATCTCCTTTACCTCTTCTATGGTGGGTTTCTTATCCCCAAAGAGGACACTGACACAGGCGGTGTGGCCGTCGGTGAGGGGAACCCTGTTGCAATGGGCCGCGATCTTGATGCCCTGGGCATTGGCTATGCGGCCATCCTGTATGCTCCCCAGGATCTTCAGGGGCTCTTCCTCGGACTTTTCTTCCTCCCCCCCTATATAGGGAACAATGTTGTCTATCATGTCCAAACTGGGCACCCCGGGGTAGCCGGCCCCCGAGACGGCCTGCAGGGTAGAGACGATGAGCTGTTTAATCTGGAAGCCCCTCTGGATGAGGGCATAGAGGGGGGTGGTATAGCTCTGGATGGAGCAGTTGGGTTTGACGGCGATAAAGCCCCGGTCCCAGCCCCGGGCCTTCTGCTGGAGGGGGATGATCCCCGTGTGTCCGTGGTTTACCTCGGCGATGAGGACCGGCACATCGGGGGTCCAGCGGTGGGCCGAGTCGTTGGACAGGACGGGGATCCCGGCGGCGGCATATGCTTCTTCCAGTTTTTTGGTGGCTTCCTTGTCTCCCAGCTCCACCGCCGAAAAGACAAAGTTCAAGGTCCCCGCCTTCTGGGCTGAGGCAGCGGCGTCCATATCACTGGCATCGGCGACGATGAGGTCCCCCGCCGCTTCGAGGATCCCGGGAAAGTGGACCCTTCCGGCCACCGCATCCCGGTATTTTTGCCCGGCAGAACGGGGAGAAGCGGCCAGATAGGTCACCTCAAACCAGGGGTGATTTAATAGGAGATAAAGGTACTGCTGGCCCACCATGCCGGTGGCCCCCAGGATCCCTACGGGAATTTTAGACATGAAATCCTCCAAAATAATTTCTCACAGAGACACAGCGGCACAGGGGGCCTTACGAAATTTTTACCAGCTTCTCTACCGCGGCCCTAAGGGGGGCTTCGTTCTTGGGGTCCAGGGGACCCAGGGGGAGCCGCACCGGCCCCGAGGGGAGCCCCGCCCAGCCCATGGCCTTTTTAATGGGGACCGGATTGGTCTCGATAAAGGCGGCCCTCATGAGGGGAAGAAGCTCAAAGTGAACCCGCCGGGCCTCGGCGAAGTCTCCGGCCAGGCAGGCCCTGGTGAGGGCCTTTACCCTTCCGGGGACCAGGTTGGAAATAACAGAGATCACCCCCTGTCCGCCCAGGGCCATGAGGGCCAGGGTCATGGGGTCGTCGCCGGAGACCACCGAGAAGGGCTGGGAGCCCCCATGGCTGGGAAGACCTATCTTTTCGAGGACCTCCCCCATCTGGCCCAGATCGCCGGAGGCCTCTTTTACCCCCGCGATGCCGGGGATCTTGGCTATCCTTTCCATCAGGGCCGTGGGAATATTCCGCCCCGTCCGGGAGGCAATATTATAGACGATGATGGGGATCCCCGGTTTCGCCGCCGCGGCAAAGTGCTGCATAAGGCCCTCGTCGTTGGGCCGGTTATAGTAGGGGGTCACCACCATGGCATAATCCCCCCCCAGGGCCTTGGCCCGCTCGACGTACTTCACCATGTGACGGGTGTCGTTGGAACCGGCCCCTATGATCAGGGGGACCCGGCCCTTTACTTCTTCCACCGCAATGCGGATGAGCTTTTCTTCTTCATCCTCATCCAGGGTGGGGGTTTCGCCGGTGGTGCCCAGGGGTACCAGGCCGTCTATGCCCTCCTGGATCTGAAAATCAATGAGCTTCCTAAAGCCCTCGTAATCGACCTCCCCCTTTTCCAACATGGGGGTGATTAGGGCCGTATAGGCCCCTTGTAAGATGGTCATAGTATATCCTCCAAAACATCATCTACCGTAAAAGTACCTGTCCGCTTTTCTGCGACCAGCCATTGGGCCGCCAGGACCGCCCCCGAGACCAGACCGTCCCGGTTCCGGGCCCTGTGGCTGATCTCGATGGAATCGGCGGGGGAATCAAAGATAAGGCTGTGGTCTCCAAAGACCGAGCCCACCCTGAGGCTGGCATAATGAAGCTCATCCGCTTCGGGCTTCCGGTCCAGCATCTCGTAGACCCCCCGTTTCTTCCGGGTCATTTCTTTTAGGACCCCCTGGACCAGGACCTTGGCGGTCCCCGAGGGGCTGTCGGCCTTGTTGTTATGGTGGGCCTCAAAGCCCCCCACATCGTATTCAGCAAAGGGATCCATGAGCTTCGCCGCAAAGGAGGCGATGCGGAAAAAGAGGTTTACCCCCAGGGAAAAGTTGGAAGCCCAGACCAGGGAGCAGGAAGCTGCTTCTACCGCCGCCTTGACCTCATCCAGCCGGTCGTACCAGCCGGTGGTGCCGCAGACCGCCGGGATCTTTTCCTGGGCCAGAAGGATGAGGTTGTCCGCACTTTGGCTGGGAAGGCTGAACTCTATGGCCAGGTCCAGGTCCTTTAGGGCCCCGGCTTTGCGGGCCTCTTCCAGGGAAGGAAAAACCTGGGCCCCCGAGGAGGGGCTGCCCTTGAGGACCGGTTCTATGATGAGAGGCACCTGGTGCCCCCCCTGTAATAAACGTTCTTCTATAAGACGGCCCATCCTGCCGTACCCTACAATCAAAGCCTTCATTTCTACTTAACTCCTTTTGGAGAATCAGGGTCTTCTTCGAAGAACTCCTCGTGGAGCCCCCGGACTACCTCGGCAGCTTCCCCCTGGTCTACGATGAAACTGTTGTTCACCTTGCTGGCCCCCTGGGAGACCATCTGGACCTGAATGCCCAGGAGCTCACAAATTCTGAAGGTCCGGGAGAGGATCTCCGATGAACGCCGGACATCCCCTATTATACTGACTATGGCCTTGCCGGTCTTGATCTCCACGCTGGCGATTCCCAGAAGTTCCCGTCTTACCTGGGCCAGGTCGTAATGGGAATCCACGGTGAGGGAGACCGACACCTCGCTGGTGGCCACCATGTCGACCGAGATCCCCCCCCGGGCAAAGATGGTAAACACTTCGCCCAAAAACCCATGCTGGCCCAGCATGCGGGAAGACACGATGTCGATGAGGGTGACGTTCTTCCGGGAGGTGATGGCCTGGATGGGGGGTATCTTTCCCCCCTGGGCGGGCATAATCCGGGTCCCCTCCACCGAGGGGTTATAGGAATTTTTTACCCGCACCATGGTGCCGGTTTTGATACAGGGCTGCATGGCCCGGGGATGCAGGACCTGGGCACCAAAGTAGGCCAGCTCCGAGGCGGCCTCGTAGCTGATGGTATCCACCACCCGGGCCTTCTTTACCAGATTGGGATCGGCGGTGAGGATCCCGTCCACATCCTTCCAGACCTGGACCTCCTCGGCCCCGCAGGAGGCTCCTATCATGGTGGCCGAAAGGTCCGAGCCCCCCCGGCCCAGGGTGGTGATGTTCCCCCCCTCGTCTTTGGCGATGAAGCCCGTCACCACCGGAAGGGAGCCCTCCAGAGCGGGATCCAGAAGACGGGCGGGGATAAGGCTCCAGCTCTCTTCGAGAAGCTCCGCCGAGGTGAAGTTGGAGTCCGAGAGGAAGCCCGCATCCCAGGCATCCAGGGGATGGGCCCTAAGGCCCTCCTTTGTCAGATAGGATGCCACGATGCGGACCGAGAGGCGTTCACCAAAGGAGACCAGGTAGTCCCGGGTCCGCCCGGTGAGTTCCCGGAGCAGGGATATCCCCATGAGGAGATCCCGGAGCTCATCCAGGAGGGAAGTAATCTCCTGCATGGAGCCCTCCCCTAATTGGAGATCCTCTGCTGCCCTCCGGTGGAGATCGATGATCCCCTGAAAGCTCAGCCGCCCTTCCTTGAGGGCTGTCTCCCCGGCCCCCAGGAGATGATCCGTCGTGTCCCCCATGGCGGAGAGCACGAGGATGGGCTGGCGGTCCAGATGGGCCTTAACGATCCCGGCCACATGGCGGATCCTCTCTGCATTAGCCAGGGAGCTCCCGCCAAACTTCATCACTATCATGGGGCCCAGTATAGATAAAACGGGGAGCTTAGGCAATGAAGGGGGATCAATAGCATATTAAAGACAAGACCTCATCAACACACGCAGCTCACGCTGGACAGGAACCTTCATCCCTGCCGAGCTCCGCTGGCGGTCTGACCCAAAAATCTAAGCCTCCTAAGCTGGCCTTACCTGCCCGCCAGAGGCTCGTCATGGACGAAGTTCCTGCTCCAGCTGAGATAACTATGCGTGGTTTGACTAAGAAGAGCCTTTTATTTCTATCCTCCAGGTGTGGTGGGTAAAGAATAGTAATGGCCCATGTACGACAAGGGTGTCATATTCACAGGGCTGGTAGAAAAAAGGGAAAAAAGAAACAGGACACTTTGCATGTTTTCCATTTTATAAAACATTCAATGTGTCCTGTTTTCAGAAATCCATAAATTGATAATTTTAAGCAAAAACCGGTTTGATCTCGCCACTAAAAAAAACAAACACGAGAGGGGTGGGGGTCGCTGCGGGCTAGGAATATCTGGGAATTCTCCGCCGGAGGAGACCGCGGGTGGAGCAGAATGGGATAATGAAATAAGCTCCGGCATCCAGTATGTGCGAGAAAAGCTGAACGCAATGTTGGTGGCTTAGAAACTGGGTGCCGGGGGCTCCGTAGGCGGGTTCATCTCAATTCCTAGACCATGGCGGCCCCCACCCCTCTTGCGGGTGTATATGTGTTAGGTGGCGAGATCAAACCTGTCCAGCGTGAGCTGAGTGTGCTGGGTTGGTCTTGGTCTAAGATATAGGTATGGCATGATCAAACCCACCCTGCATGTTATAGTACCCCTATGATTCCTCTTCATAGCCTAGTGTTATACAAAACTAAACCCGCCTTAGTAAGTGGCTTTGACGATGACAAGATTCTCATCACCTTGCCGCAGGGGGAGTCCCTGAAGGTGAGGGAGAAGGACATAGAACTCCTCCATGGGGGGCCCGCCAGCCTCTCGGAACTGGAGGGGGACCCTCCACCGGGGGACCCCCGGGAGGCCTGGGAGCTGCTTCTGGATGAGGGGGAAGCTCCGGCCATAAACCTGGGAGACCTGGCGGAGCTCATCTATGGGACCGGGGGGGCCCGGAACGTCTGGGCTGCTTACCAGGTCCTCAAAGAGGGACATTACTTCAGTGGCTCCCCGGAGGCCATCAGGCCCAGAACAAGGGCCCAGGTAGAGGAAGAAGAAAAACGCCGGGAGGAGCGCCAAAAAGAGTCGGGGGACCGGGAGGCCTTTCTGGGGTGGCTAAAAAAACTGCCCCCCTTTAAATTCCCGCCCCTTGATGGGGAGGAGGCCCCCAAGGAGGGCTCAAAAGAATTGCCCCCCGGCAACGAGAGGTTCCTTCAAGATGTGGAGGCCCTGGCCAGGGGCTTAAGCGATAAGAGCCGGACCCTAAAGGATCTGGGGAAGAGCGAAAGCCCCGAAGAGGCCCACCGGCTCCTTCTGGCCTCTGGGGCCTGGACGGTCTGGGAGAACCCCTACCCCGGCCGTTATGGCATAGAGAAGGGCAGTGCCGCCGCACCGGTGCCGCCCCCCCCGGAAGAGGAGCGGTTGGATCTGGGCTCCCTGGAGGCCTATGCCATCGATAATGCCTGGAGCAATGATCCCGACGATGCGGTTTCCCTGGAGGGGCCCGGCTTGGGGGCTCAGGGGCCCTGGATCCTCTGGGTCCATGTGGCCGATCCGGCGGCCAGCATCCTCCCGGGGAGTCCCTCGGACCAGGAAGCCCGTAACCGGGGGGCCAGTCTCTACCTTCCCGAAGGGACCTCCCGGATGCTCGAAGAAGGGGCCCTCCCCCTCTATGCCCTGGGAGGGGGCGAAAAACGAAAAGCCCTCTCCTTTAAGATGAAGCTTAAAAATGACCTTTCCATAGAGTCCACCGAGATTATCCCCTCCCTGGTGAAGGTCACGAGCCTTAGCTACCAGGAGGCCGATGTCCTCATTGACCAGGGCTCCCCGGTCTTATCGAAGCTGATGGAGCTGGCGGAGGCTAACATGGAAAGGCGCCTGGAAGGGGGGGCGGTGCTCATCGAACTTCCGGAGGTCCACATCCACTGCTCTCCCCACACCAAGGAAATAAAGGTAGACCCCATCCCCCATTACCGCTCCGCCGAGCTGGTCCGGGAGTGCATGATCTGGGCCGGAGAGGGGGCCGCCGCCTGGGCCCTCCAGCAACAGCTGGCCTTTCCCTTTATCAGCCAGGAGGCGGGGGAACTGCCGGAGGAAAGGCTGGGGGGCCTGGCCGGGGCCTTCCAGATCCGGCGGAGCATGAGGGCCCGGAGCCTCTCGGCCAAGCCGGGGGTCCACTGGGGCCTGGGGCTGGATGCCTACACCCAGGTGACGAGCCCCCTGCGGCGCTACACCGACCTCCTCTGCCACCAGCAGATCCGGGCCCGCCTGGGCCAGGGGGCCTACCGGGACATTAAGCCCCTGGATGAAGAAGAGGTCCTCCTCAGGGCCGCCGCCGCCGAGGCCGCCGCCGCCGCCCGGGTCCGTTGTGAGCGGGCTTCCCGGACCCACTGGATGGGGGTCTACCTGGCCCAGTCTGCCGGATCAGAGCAGAGCTACCCGGGGATCATCCTGGATAAAAGGGGCCCCCGGGGGACGGTGATGATCCCCCCCCTGGGGCTGGAAACCCAGGTGAGCCTGAGGGGTGGAGGGGAGCCCAACCAGGAACTCAGCCTAAAGCTGGGAGCCATCAGGATCCCCGAAGGGGAAATTTCTTTTATTCCCTTAGAGTAGGTTTTTATTCTTCTGAGCTTCCGGTCCAGCGGATCCCGGTCCAGAACCTATAGAGGGCCGTTCCCCGGGGGGGGTCTTGAAGAGGCCGGGAACCCCAGGAATAGAGGGGGAGTTCGGCCCCCAGGATAAGGTAGAAGGCCGGTCTCAGCCGAAAGGTCCCCTCCAATCCGATAAAGTAACTCTTAAATGCATCGGTCTCGGTTTCGTCGACCAGTTCGCAGAGGGCCTGGGTATAGATCCGGCTCAGCCGCTGGTAGCCCAGGTCCAGGACCATCCTATAGGGCTGACCCTCCTCAAAGACCTGGCCCCGAAAGAAGACCCGGTACGATTCATCTTCGATAAGAAGATCCGCTCCCCTGCGGACCAGGTGGCGGCGGGTGCTCAGGTTCATCGAAGCTACCACATGGGGGACCCAGATCCCTAGGGAGAGGTCGGAGCTAAACTGGGAATAGTCTCCTATCCGCTTATTATCGATCTGGGAAAAGGTGGAAGAGAGGGCCCCCCGGGTAAAGATGATCCCCGGCAGACGGAGGCTCAGATCCCCGGAGGCTCCGGGATTCATGGTCCGTTCGGGAGTATTAAAGAGGCCCAGAAAGGGGCCCAGTTCCAGGCTTAGGTACTCCAGGTCGGTCTTTAGGGTATAGGAAAGCCTGTTACCGGTGATGGGGTTCCTTTGAAAGCCCAGGTTATGGAGCAGTCCCCCCTGGTTATGGGAAACCCTAAGGAGGAAGAGGGGACTGAGGGCGGCATCGAAGGTTCCCCCCTGGGCACTCAAGGAGCTCCTTCGGCTCTGATCAAAGGAGAGGTTCCCCAGGCCCCCCTGGACTTCCAGCTCCAGGGCCGGGGCAGAGGCCAGGGAAAAGAAAAAGAGGAAGCCCAGGATGAAAAGAGCCGGAGCCCTGGGGGGAGCCATTAGAAGGCCGTCCTTACACCGATGAGGATCTCAAACATTTCAGCGGGAACCTTGTGGGCCTGGGGCCGGATGCGGAGCTTCGCGTCCCAGCGGATGCCATCGGTATGATAGGTAAGGACCGGGCCTATGCGGAAGTTCAGCTCCTCGGGCCTATGGACCCCCAGTTCCCCCGAACATTCCAGGCCCCCCGAAAGCCCCGAGGCCCGGTTTCCAAAGAGGGCCCGGATGTTTAGCTCCGCCCTCCCCTGCTCGCTGGGGTTCTTTACATGGTGGTACTCCACGGGGTGGTAAAAGAAGGTCATAAAAAGGCTCAAGGGGCCCAGGAAGAGCCGGGGCTCTATGAGGACATAGAAGTGATCGATGGTAAGGCTGTCCCCCTGGAGGATCCCGGGGACCCCGGCCTGGGCGTAGAACTCCACCCCCTCTCCGGCCAGGTGGGCCATGAGGCCCCAGCGGAACTTATGTATATCCCGGGGGCCGTTCCTCGAATAGCCCGTAAAGGCCTCCAGGTTTAACCAGCCCCGGCTAAAGAGGACCCGGAGATCGGCGGAGAGGTAGTTTTCCCTCCCCTCATCATCGTAGTCCCTGAGGGTCCCCAGTTCGGGGGAGAAGGCAAAGTCATGGTAAAGGTAGAGGATGGGAACCAGGTACTCCCCATTCCTTAAGGCCCCCTGGAAACCCGTGCCCCGGACTCCATGGATGCCCTGGTAATGACGGCTTACATTGCCCCCCACTCCCCGGGGGAAAAAGGAGGGGCCCCTATACTCGGTTTCGAAGGGGGTACTGCCAAAGTAATGGGGGAACTCCCCTCCGGTCCCTATGTTGTCCCCGGCTCCTATAAAATAGGAGAAATCCAGGGGCAGGCCCCCCAGCCCGTAGATGCTGGCCCGGGCGAGGCGCAGGCCCAGATAGGCCTCGTTTCCCTGGCGCAGGGTCATGGCCCCCCCCAGATCCGGGGCTGCCAGGGCAAAACCCAGGAGGAAGCCGTAGCGATCCCCCCCCAAAAGGGCTATATCGGCGGAGACCAGGGATGAAACGAGGAATTCCTCCTCCTGGACCCAGCCCTGGCTGGCCATTTCTATCCGGGGGACGGTGATCTCCGCCCCAAAAAGGCTAAGGGGGACCAATATGGTCAGGAGGGCCCCAAGGAAGGGGAAGGACCTGCCCAGCTTACAATACCTCATATATAGCATTGTACTACCTGGAGGAAGAAAATTCAAATGTCCTGTAATTTTAACTTAAACCTTGATCCACCGAAGATTATAGTATATGGTTAACATATCATGAGTGATTATTTAGACCCTAATAATGAAGAGCTTTTAAAAGACTTCTTCAGCGAAGCCCAGATGCAGGTCGATACCCTGGAACAGAATATTCTGGTTCTGGAGAACGACGGGACCAACAAGGACGCGGTGGACGAGATCTTCCGGGCGGCTCACACCCTTAAGGGGGGCTCCGCCACGGTGGAGATGATGGAACTCTCCCATTTTACCCACCTGGTAGAGGATGTCCTGGATGCGATCCGGAGCAACCAGATTGGGGTAAACGGCGATGTGGTCGATATACTCCTCCAGGCCATCGATGTGATCAAGGCCATGCTGGAAGAGCGGATGAGCGGTTCGATGTATAACGAGAATACCTCCGACATCGAAGGGAAACTCAAAGCCCTGCTCCCCGCGGATCCCAAGGCCAAACGGGCCCCCGCGGCGGCTCCAGCGGCAGCCCCGGTTCAAACTGCGGCCCCCGCAGCAACACCGGCTCCGGTAGCAACAGCAGCAGCAACAGCCGCCCCCGCCGCATCTGCGGGGAGCTTGAGCGAACACGATCTTCAGGAACTAAGGGAATCGGTGGACGGCGGCATGCCCATATACCGGGTCTCGGTAAAATTCGATGAATCGAGCTTGATGAACACCGTGGGGGGCATACAGGTCTATGCGGCCCTGAAGGGATCAGGAACGGTCCTAAAGACGGTGCCGGAATTTGAACAGCTCTACGAAGACAACTTCTTCCCCGTGGTTGATTACTATATTGCCACAACGAAACAGCCCGATGACTTAAAAAAGATAGTCCTTATCCCCGATGTCTCATTGGGCTCCGATGTAAGTGACATAGGCAGCTCCGCTCCGAGTGCTGCCCCCGCTGCCCAGCCCGTTCAGGCTCCGGTCCAGAACGCCCCGGTCGCCGCGGCTCCAGCAGCAGTCCCTGCGGCAGCTCCTGCGGCTCAGACAGCCGCTCCAGCGGCCCCGGCGGAGGATCATCCCGCCCCCGAGGGAGGGGGCCGAACAGGAGTTTCCTCGGAGGATTCCAGAAAAGCCGGCAAAGAAGCGGGGTCCATCCTCAGGGTCGATTCCAAGCGGATAGACGATCTTTTAAACCTGGTCTCCGAAACGGTTATCACCAAGGCCACCTTCAACCAGATCAGCACCCAGTTTGGGGACATCCAGACCGAACTGCACAACCTGGAAGGAATGTACCGGGAAAAAATCAAGGATCTCTTTGACAGCCTGCCGGAACATCTGGAAAGCATACAGGCCGGAAAATCGGTAAAGGAAGTCCGGAAAGAAATCGGCGAAGAATACGGGGACATCTTTACCCTCTTCGACGGCTTTGAGGCCTCCCTAAAAACCCTGGTGGGCAAGTTCCGCTCCACCTCCCAGAACCTGGGCCGGATTACCGGGGAACTCCAGGAGGGGGTCATGAGGATCCGGATGGTGCCCATCAGCCAGATCTTCAGCCGCTTCCCTCGGCTGGTAAGGGATCTTTCCAAGAACCTGAACAAAAAAATCAACCTGGTCATAGAAGGGGAAGAGACCGAACTGGACAAGTCGGTCATCGACGACCTTCTGGACCCCATCATGCACTCGGTACGAAACTCGGTGGACCACGGTATAGAGACCGCCGAAGCCCGGATCGCCGCAGGCAAGCCCGAAGAGGGCATGGTCCTCCTTAAGGCCACCAACGAAGGGAACATGATCGTCATCGAAATTGCCGACGACGGCAAGGGCATCGATGTGGAGTCCGTCAAGGCCAAGGCGGTGGAGAGGGGAATCCTTAACCCCAACAAGGTCCTGACCGACGTGGAGGCCTTCCAGCTCATCTTTGAGCCCGGCTTTTCCACCGCCGCCCAGATTACCGCAATTTCGGGCCGGGGGGTTGGGCTGGACGTGGTCCGCCGCTCCATCGAGAGCCTCAACGGTTCGGTGACGGTGAACTCCGAAAAGGGGAAGGGAACCAAGTTTACGATCAAACTGCCCCTTACCCTGGCGATAATCCAGGGCCTTCTGGTCCGGGTGGGACAGGAGATCTACTCCATCCCCATCACCTCGGTCATCGAAAGTTTACGGATCAAACCCGAAGATATTAAGCTCATCGACAGTAACGAGGTCTTTAACATCCGCAGCGATGTTATCTCCCTTTTACGGCTTAACCGGCTCTTCGGCATCCGAAGCGAAGAACAGCAGGAGTACTACTTCATCGTCATCGTCGGTACCGCCGAAAAGAAGATGGGTTTTATGGTAGACAGCCTCATCGGCGAGGAGGACGTGGTAATCAAACCCCTGCGGGATCAATTTACCAACTCGCCGGGCATAGCCGGGGCTTCCATCCTGGGAGACGGTTCAGTGTCCCTCATCATAGACGTGGGGCAGCTTCTGGAACTGGGTCTAAAAAAAGAGATGGAAAACCGCCGGACCCGGGAATCGTCCAGCCGTTGGTAGACAAGGACAGATGCAACACATAGTGAGGAACATATGGCAATGATGAGAGACCTGGCGCAGGTAAATGCGGATCTCCAGGAGCAGAAAGAGCGGGTCGATACGGTTGATTTTAAAATGGTTACCTTCTCCCTGGCCGGAAAGGACTACGGGGTCGACATCATGAATGTCAAAGAGATAGCCAAGGCCGATAAATTCACCTATGTCCCCAATGCGGCATCCTTCGTCCAGGGGGTCTATAACCTGAGGGGCGACATCATCCCCATCATCGATCTTCGCATGTTCTTTCACCTGCCGGTGGAGAAGAAAAACGACAGCATAGAAAACATGCTCATCCTCCGGATCGAAGACCGGGTCTACGGCACCATCGTCGACAAGATCGACAAGGTGGTGGGCATAAACTCCGAAAGCATACAGCCCCCACACCCCATCTTTGGGGACATCAACATTAAGTTCATCAGCGGGGTGGTAGAAAAAGAGGGGGATCTCTACATCATCCTGGATGTGATCCGGATCTTTACCCAGACCGAAGAAGATAAGCAGAAGCCCAGGGGAGTGGTCGCCGAGGCCGCTGCAGGGCCCGCCTATTTCAGCCCCCCCATGGACACCCCGGATACCCAGGAATCCAGGGCAGCTTCTGCTGATACGGTCCTAAACTTTATCAAAGAAAGCCTCCCGGCCCTGCGGCAGTTCTACCCGGGGAGCCTTAACGAGGAATGGATACGCCGCCGCTTCGCCGACTGGAGCGGGACCCGTTCCGGAGAGGCCCTGCAGCTAAAGACCGCCGGCGAGGCAGACGAGTACCTTTCGGGCTTCTATTCCCCCGACACGGGCCGTTTCTGGAGCGAAGATTATGCGGCCCTGGTAAAGAGCCTCTTGCCCACCTTAAGCTCCAACAGCATACAGGTCTGGAACATAGGATGCGGAAGGGGCTATGAAACATATTCATTTGCCTGTATACTAAAATCGCGTTACCCCGATGGGTACATAAAGATTTGGGCCAATGATAACGACCTTATGGCGGTTTCACAGGCCCCAAACATGACCTTTGAGCTCGAGGGGGTGCCGGATTACTGCAAACCCTACATGACCAAGGGCAGAACCGGCTACAGTTTTAACAAGGCCATCAAGGATTCAATCGTATTTGAATACCATGATATTTCGCACGAGAATCCATTGCCGGATTTGGATATAATCATGGTCCGGGATGTCTTGAGCTTCCTTCCGGTCCAGGATCAGGAACGGATAATCCGGGGCTTTGCGGACAAACTGAAAGGCCGGGGTATGGTAATGACCGGCAGAAACGAAGTATTGTCCGGAGCAGATTGGGAATTTATCGGCAAAGAACCGGTATCCCTCTTTATGCATGCCGAGTAGAATAAGAAATAGATAAGGAGCAATGGTATGAGAGTTGAATACATCAATCCCTTTGTTGAGGCCGCCTTTAACGTATTAAAAGAGGTCTTGAATACGGAAGTAAAGCGGGGGGATCTCTACTTAAAATCCTCCACCATGCAGATCCAGGGGGTCGCCGCCCTGGTCGGACTCGCGGGGGATGTAGAGGGCCGGGTACTTTTTGATATGACCAAGGATACCGCCCTGTCGGTGGCCAGCGGCATGAACAACGAAGAGATGACGGTGTTTGATGACCTGGTAAAGGCCACCATTACCGAATTAGCCAATATGATCACCGCCCAGGCGGTTACCAAGCTCCACGAACTAGGCTTTAAGTTCGATCTTACCCCCCCGGCTCTCTTTACCGGTGAAAACATGGAAATTGCCAACAACATGGATGTGGAAGCATTGATAGTCCCCATGGAACTGGGAACCGGCAAGGGCAGCAAGATAGAAATTAATGTCGTGATCCGGGAACGGGTCTAGATATCCTTTTACATGGGTTCCTTTCTTAAAAAAAAGAAGGAAGGGGCCCTCGTAAGAACCCTACCAGGGGCGGTTAGCTCAGTTGGTTAGAGCACTAGCTCGACACGCTAGGGGTCACAAGTTCGAGTCTTGTACCGCCCAAAAAACCAGCCTATATCCGAACTACTCCAATAGCATTTAATTAACCAATAGTATAGAATGAACAGGATGGGAATAACCTTCGTTTTTGTTAATCAAAAGGGGGGAGTGGGAAAGACTACCTCCGCCATTAATATCGGTGCCTACCTGGCAGAGGCGGGAAAGCAGGTTCTCCTGGTGGATTTTGATTCCCAGGCCAACCTTTCCAGCGGCGTGGGGGTCAGCGAGAAGGACGCAAAACCAGGGGTCTATGAGCTCATATCGGGCCTGGCTCCCATCGAAGAGGCAATCCGGCCTACCCAGGTAGCAGGGCTCCAGGTGATCCCCGCCGACAAGGACCTTTCGGGAGCGGCGGTGGAACTCATCGAACAGGAAAAACGGGATTACTTTTTATTGAATGCCCTCGCTCCGGTAAAAGAGCGGTTTGACTATATTTTAATCGACTGTCCCCCCTCTTTGGGGGTCCTCACCTTAAACGGTATCACCGCCGCCGACTCCATCCTTATCCCCATGCAATGCGAATACTTTGCCATGGAGGGGCTTACCCATCTATTAGAGACCTTTAAGCGGGTCCAGCTAAGCCTTAACCCCAAGCTCAGCATAGGGGGGATCTTCTTTACCATGTACGATCCCCGGACCAGGCTGGCCCAGCAGGTAGTTAAGGAAGTAAGCGCCTACTTCGAAAGCAAGGTCTTTGCGACCATAATCCCCAGGAATGTCCGGCTTTCGGAAGCCCCCTCCCACGGTCTTCCGGTTTCCAAATACGATCCCAACTGCGCCGGAGCCAGGGCCTACAAGAGCCTCGCCCAGGAGGTCTTAAGCCGTGGCCCTTAAGAAGGGCCTGGGCAAGGGCCTCTCTGCCCTGCTGCCCAATGAGGCTCCCCCTGCACCCAAGGGGGAAGAAAAGGGCCCCGCAGCAGAAAGCCTCTTGGGGGGAAAAGGGCCGGCCAGGGAGCTGGAAGTTTCCCTGGATATCCTCAAGGCTAACCCGGCCCAGCCCCGGAAGCATTTTAATGAAGAAGAACTCACCGAGCTGGCCGATTCTATCAGGCAGCAGGGCATCATTCAGCCCATCATAGCCGAAGAGGCCCCGGACGGTACCTATAGCATAGTGGCCGGGGAACGGAGGGCCCGGGCAGCCCGGATGGCGGGGCTGGAAAAGGTGCCGGTAATCCTGCGATCCTACAGCGAAGAAAAGCGCATCGAAGTAGCCCTGATCGAAAACATCCAGCGCTCTAACCTAAACCCCATAGAAGAAGCGGCGGCCTATAAACAGCTTATGGAGAGGGGAAACCTGTCCCAGGACGAGGCCGCCCTGCGGGTAGGGAAGAACCGGGCCACCGTTGCCAATGCCTTGCGGCTCCTCCGGCTGCCCCTGCCCATGCAGGAGAGCATACAGAAGGGCGACATGAGCCCCGGCCATGGGCGGGCCATCCTGTCCCTGACGGGCTCAAAGACCCAGGAGGCCCTCCTAAGGGAAGAACTCTACAAGGAGATCCTAAGGAAGGGCCTTTCGGTCCGGGAGGCAGAAAAAAGGGCCGCCAAGCTGGGGGAAGAAGGAAAGAAAAAAGAAAAGACCCCCCCAAAGAGGGACAGCCAGCTTAACGAGATGGAAGAAAAGTTCAGAACCCGATTGGGCACCAAGGTGATCTTATCGGGGGACCTAAGCAAGGGGAGCATACACATAGACTATTACTCTATGGAAGACCTCCAGAGGCTCTACGACATACTCGGGGGCGAGGAACCCTAAAGACCCCGGATTATTTCTTCGTTTAATTCCCGCATGATAAGGGCCGCCAGCCTGACCACATTCTGGAAATCCATCAGGGAGGCTATGCTGTAATGGGTGTGGATGTAGCGGGCAGGTACCCCTATGACGATCACCGGTATGGCCCGGCCGCTTAAGTGGATCACTCCGCCGTTGGTGGACCCTCCGGTGCGGACGGCCTCCTGGACGGGGATCTCCCGGGAGCGGGCCAGGTTAAGGGCCAGCTTTTGAAAGCGGGGGTTGGTGATCATCCGGTTGTCTATGTGACGCAGCATGGGCCCCTTTTTTAGGGCCGTCTGTATGCAGGAACTGTCCCCCAGGGTATCATCGGCGGGGGTTCCCTCAAAGACTATGGCTATGTCGGGTTTTACCCATTGGGCGCTTACGGTGGCCCCCCGGAGCCCCACTTCTTCCTGGGCCGCAAAGGCGGCGCAGACATCCACCCCCAGGTCTTCCCCGGAAAGCTCACGCAAGGCGGCCAGGATGGCCCCGCAGCCCAGGCGGTCGTCAAAGGCCTTGCCTATCATGATGTCATGGGCCTGGCGGTATTCAAAAGCTACATCGGGCACCACCGGGGCGGCCATAGAAATTTGGTAGTCCTCCCGGACCTCCTTTTCGCTGGAGGCCCCCACATCTATGACCATGCTGCTAAGATCCGGGGACTGTTTGCGTTCCGCCTCGGAGAGAAAGTGTGGGGGCCGGGATGCCACGATGCCGGGGATCCAGCTGCCCTGATCATTGCGGACCAGGACCCGGTGGGCTGCCACCGTATGGGGGACCCAGCCTCCTATGGGAAGGAAGTCCAGGGTGCCGTTGGAGCGGATGTACCTGACCATAAAGCCCACTTCGTCGGTATGGGCATCAAGCATAAGGAGGGGCCTTTGGCCCCGGTTCCCCTGGCGGCGGAGGTAGAGATTCCGCATGGAGTCTTCTTCCCAGTCCCCCAGGCCTTCGCCATGGCTGCGGAGTACGGTCAATACCTGATCTTCAAAACCCGAAACCCCCGGGGCTTCGGATAGGTCCTTAATGAGACTTAAATACTTCTGCTTGTCCATGGCCTATGGTATCATGGAGCAGCTAGGGACACAAGGAGGGCTATATGGCTGAAAAAGCCTTAGGGATAAAGCAAAAACTGGGGTTTGGAATTTTTGACCTGGGGGGGAACATGTTTTTCACCCTCATGGCCTTTTGGGCCCTGGCCTACCTGACCAACACGGTGGGGATGAGCCCCGCCTGGGCGGGCATGGCGGTCATGGTCGGCAAGATCTGGGATGCGATCACCGACCCTGCCATGGGCTATATCTCGGACCGGACCCTCTCCCGGTGGGGGCGCCGGCGGGTATACCTCCTCTTTGGGGCCCTTCCCATGATGCTGTCCATGGTGTTTTTTTTTAGTGCCCCCGCCTATCTACCTTCTTCCCTCCACATCCTCTGGGCCATAGGAGCCCTGATGTTACTGAATACCGCCGCCACGGTCATAGGGGTCCCCTACTCTTCCCTCACCCCGGACCTAACCAGCGACTACCATGAGCAGTCTTCCCTTAATGGCTACCGCTTCGGCTGCGCCGTCTTTGGCACCCTGGCCGGGGCCGGCGCGGTGGAACCCCTGGTACAGCTCTTTGCCCGGCCCGGTTCGCCGAGCCCCATGCTGGACCCCCGGGGCTTTTCCTTCATGGGCCTCATCCTGGGGGGGGTGATGATGATTGTCACCCTCATCACCTTTTTCGGGACCAGGGAAAAAAAGGTCTACACCCGGGAAGAACTCCCCAAGGAGGGCTTCTTCGCCACCTTTGGAGGGGTCTTTAAGAACAGGCCCTTTATGATCCTCCTGGGGACCTATGCCCTGCATATGGCGGGGATCTCATTTTTAACCACCATCCTGGCCTTCTATACCAGGGATGTCCTGGGCCGGGAGGATATCACCACCTTTGCTTTGATCTTCCTGCTTTTGACGGCCATGGTCTTTATCCCCGTATCGGTCCTGGTTTCAAAAAAGATAGGAAAGCGGCGGACCTACCAGATCTGTTTTGCCATCCTCTCCAGTGCCTGCGCCCTCATCTTTTTCTTCGGACACCGGCTGCCGGATATCCGTATCTTTTACGCCATCATGGTTTATGCCGGCATAGGGGTGGGCTTTAGCTATGTGGCCCCCTTTGCCATGGTCCCGGATGTGATCGAATACGAGGCCCTCAAAACGGGGGAACGAAAAGAGGGGGCCTATTACGGGATATGGACCTTTACCTCGAAATTAGGCACGGCCCTGGCGGTGTTTTTCGCGGGCCTCATCCTGGACCTGGGGGGCTATGTTTCCCAGACCGGTGAAATGATCACCCAGGGGGCTTCGGTGGTAAATGCTATTCGTCTGGTGGTGGGCCCCATTCCCATGGTCATCCTTCTAGGAGCCATGCTGAGCATCCAGTTTTATCCCCTGGATAAGGAGCGGTACCCGGTTTCGTAGTCCACCAGGCTCTCCAGGGTCTGGCCCTTCATGTAGCGGCGGGCATTGGAGAGGTTCAGGTCCATCATGTACTGGCCTGTTTCTTTCATGAAGCGGCCCCCGGAAACATGGGGGGTGATAAGGGCATTCTCTAACTTCCACAGGGGGTGGTCCGCCGGCAGGGGTTCCGGGTCGGTCACATCCAGGCCCGCCCCGGCTATGGTTCCCCCTTGCAGGGCCTCCACCAAGGCCTGGGTATCTATGGCCGAACCCCGGCCGGCGTTGATGATGATAGCCTCCTGCTTCATAAGGGACAGTTCCTTCCTTCCTATAAAACCCCTGGTCTCGTCGGTCTGGGGCAGGGCCAGGGCCACCACATCGGCCCGAGCCAGGGCCCCTTCCAGTTCCTCGGCCCTAATAAGCTGATCCACATACTCTGGTTTCTCCCGGGAGGAGCGGCGGAGGGCCATGATCTGGGCCCCCAGGGCCTTCATGCGCCGGGCATAGCCGGATCCTATGTCCCCCAGGCCCAAGACAAGGACCACCGAGCCGTCTATGCTTTTTACAGAGCCCCGGTCGGTCCAGAGCCCCTGGGGCTGCTGATCCCGGTAAAGGTGGAGTTTTTTCTGCAGCAAGAGGGTCATGGCCACCATGTGTTCAGAAACCGTATGACCATAGACCCCGGTGGCGCAGCTTAGAAGCACCGACCTGTCCAGGTCCCCCCTGGTGTAGGCATCGGCCCCGGCACTCTGGAGCTGGATCCATATAAGATTGGGAAAGGAGGACAAAAGATGCAGCGGCGGGTTCCCCAGGATGATCTTTGTGTTAGAGGTGATCCCGGGATCCAAAGATTCCAGGGAACCTTCCCCTTCGGCAAGGTAAAGGACCTGGTGTCCCTCTAATACAGTTTCAAGATTATGACGGAAGTCAGGGTCGGCCTCGAAGAGGACCAGGGTGTAGTTCATAGCCTAGCTAAACTTAAAGGGATTGTAGCTAATCCCCTTGTCATAGGTATCAAGGCCCTCTTTTTTCTTTAGGTACCAGGCCGAAAGGTAGGTCAGGGGGGTAAATAGAGCCTCTATGGCTACCTTTAAGAGGCAGTTGGTTAATACCAGGGTAAGGAATAGCTCCCAGGGGAAGACCCCTGCCAGGCTGGCGATGGAAATAAAGATGAGGCTGTCCAAAAGCTGGCCCACCACACTGCTCCCCAGGGCCCGGACGAAGAGCAGGCGGCCCTTCATCAGCACTTTTAAGCGGGAATGGATGACCGCATCGAAGAATTTACCCACCAGATAGGCGCTGAGGCTGGCAATAATGATGCCGCCGCTGCTCATTCCTCCCAGGATGGCCTCGAAGGCCCCGGAGCCCGCATAGTCCTCCCAGGTTTCTTCGCCGGGGAGGACCGAGAGGATGAAGAGAAAGAGGGCCGAGATGGCCAGGGCCAGAAAGCCTATCCATATAACCCGGCGGGCGGCGGCAAAGCCGTAGACCTCGGTAAGGAGGGCCCCGATCACATAGGCCAGGGGAAAGAGGAGGGTCCCCCCGTCAAAGGCCAGATGGACCCCCATAATAGAAAAACCCAGGTCTACGATTTTTGCAGAGGAGGCTATATTGCTGATGATAATGACCGCCGCAAAGAGGCCCGTCACCAGATCAATATAGCGCCCTCCGGATGGTGCTTTGGTATCCTCCATTAAGCCCACTTAATAAAGTTGCTTCGGTAGGGGTGCACCAGGGCCTCGTGCTTGGGGAGGATCCTGATGGTGTGCCCCTGTATGCCCGTATCGGCACATTCGACCTTTACCTGGTAGCGGTAGGAGTTCCCTTCCCTGTCGCCGGCCTTCATTTCGGCCCGCCGGGCATTGGTTATCCCCGCACTTTGGTTGGACACGGAGCCATAGTAAAGCTCCACCAAAACCTCGTCAGGCGAGAGGGGGCCCAGTTCTATGCTGGTACTGACGGTCAAAAGATCGCCCCTTTGCATGACCGGTTTGACATTGGATTCTAGCTTGCCTATGGTGATGCCGTCCCAGGCCTGGCGCAGTTTAGAAAGATAGGCAGCCAGGGCTTTTGATTCCTGGAAATCATCCTTCATGATGCGCCGGTAGTTCTTAAGGGCCGGAAGATAGAAGTAATTGGAGTAATCCATGAGCATCCGGTGGCTGGACATGGACTGGCCAATTTCTTTCATACAGGTCTTCATGAGCCTGATCCATTCACGGGGCAGGCCGTCCCGGCCCCGGGCATAAAAGAGGGGGATAATTTCCCGCTCTAAAAGATCATAAAGGGCCTTGCTTTCGATTTCATCCTGTAGATTGGTGTCGGTGTATTCCTCACCCCGGCCTATGGCCCAGCCAACTTCGGAGTTGTAGGCCTCGTCCCACCAGCCGTCCAGGATGGAACAGTTTAAGACCCCGTTTATGGCGGCCTTCATGCCGCTGGTTCCCGAGGCTTCCAGGGGGCGCCGGGGGGTGTTAAGCCAGACGTCGCCGCCGGTGACCAGGTACTTGGCCACGGTGATGTCGTAGTTTTCGACGAAGATGATCCGGCTGGTCACATCGTGCTTCTCGGCAAAGTGGACGATCTCGCGGATCAGCTCCTTCCCGGGCATGTCGTGGGGATGAGCCTTACCGGCGAAGATGAGCTGCACCGGCCTTTCGGGGTCCTTGATCAGCCGCAGGAGCCGGTCCGGATCCCGTAAAAGCAGGTTCCCCCGCTTATAAGTGGCAAAGCGCCGGGAGAAACAGAGGGTAAGGGCATAGGGTGAAAGGGCATCTTCGGCCTGGCGGATCCGGCGTTCGGCGGCCCCGGTGCGCTTAAACTGCTCCCGGACCCGTTCGCGGACAAAGGCCACCAGCCGTTCACGGCGGCGCTCGTGGGTCCGCCATAGCTCTTCGTCGGAGATCCGGTCCATCCGGTTCCAGACCGCCAGGTCCGTCGGCTCTTCGTCAAAATGGGGGCCAAAGTAGCGGGCCAGAAGCTCGCTCATGTTACTGGAAACCCAAGTCCGGGGGTGGACCCCGTTGGTGACATGTCCTATGGGAACCTCTTCCAGGGGGAGCTCCGGCCAGAGGGCCTTCCACATGTCCCGGGAAATTTCCCCGTGGAGCCGGGACACCCCGTTGGCATAGGCGGCCATCTTGAGGGCCAGGACGGTCATACAGAAGGTTTCATGATCATCGTAGGGCCTTTCCCTGCCCAGACTGAGGAAGTCCCTCCAGGCCAGGCCCAGAATCTGGGGCCAGTTGCTGAAGTATTTTTCCATCAGGGTGATATCAAAGCGTTCGTTCCCCGCGGGGACCGGGGTATGGGTGGTAAATATGTTGGTGGGCCATATGACTTCCCGGGCCTCATCGAAGGTGAACTTCTTTTCTTCCATGAGCTCCCGGATCCTCTCCAGCCCCAGGAAGGCCGAATGGCCTTCGTTCATGTGGGTGGCGGCGGGGTTAATGCCCAGGGCCCGCAGAGCCCGGATTCCCCCTATGCCCAGGAGGATCTCCTGCTGCATCCGGGTTTCTTTGTCCCCGCCATAGAGGGTGGCGGTAATGTTCCGGAGATCCTGGGTGTTTTCGGGAATATTGGTATCCAAAAGATAGAGGGAACTTCTGCCCACCCGGACTTCCCAGATCTGGGCCACCGCAATACGGCCGGCCATTTCCAGGGAGATCTTGATGGGTTCCCCATTTTTATTCATCTTTAGTTCCACCGGCATGTTGTACCAGTCATTTTCGGGGTAGCTTTCCTGCTGAAAGCCGTCAGCATTAAGGTACTGCCTGAAATAACCCTGCCGGTACAGGAGCCCAACCCCCACCAGGGGGAGTCCCATGTCGGAACTGGTCTTCATGTGGTCCCCCGAGAGGATCCCCAGACCCCCTGAGTAGATGGGGAGGGACACATCCATACCATATTCCATGGAAAAATAAGCTACCACGTCTTTACGGGAACCCTTGTACCAGGTATTCCCCCTTTTGTACTGGAGGAAGCGGCTATAGGTCTCGTTAAGAGCCGCCAGGTAGGAGTCATCCTTGGCAGCTTCGGCGAGCCGCTCCTGACTTACCATCCCTAGTGTTCTAACCGGGCTCTGGTGCGAGGCCATCCATACATCAAAATCCAGGCGG
This sequence comes from Treponema sp., assembly GCA_009777335.1. Classification (GTDB taxonomy): domain Bacteria; phylum Spirochaetota; class Spirochaetia; order Treponematales; family Breznakiellaceae; genus WRKT01. Next base: position 79,762 of record WRMC01000008.1, read on the forward strand.
ATAAAGAGCTCGACGGCGTCAAAATTCCAGGACAGCCACAGGTTCCGGGCAATTTCTTCCAAAGGCTTTAAAGAGTTCGGAAGTTTTGGTTTTACAGTGTAGGTAGAAATATTCATAGAATAAGAGTATGCCCCAATGGTAATATTGTCAATGGAGTTGTTTGTAAACTAATTATCTGGAAAATTGGGGGCCCTAGCGGAGCCTAAAGCGGTCGGAGAGCTGCTTAAGATGGCTCCCGATGAAAAAGGCCCCGTAGCAGGTAAGAACCATCCCTATGGTGAGGCCCAGGGGCAGTAAAAAGGAAGGCCCCTCTTCCCTGCCGAGACCTACGTAATTCATCCCAAAATAGGAGCTGGGAAGGGAGAGGAGGACAAAAAACCCTATGATAATCCACAATTTGAAGGAAAATCCCGGTTTAGCGTAGATCGGTTCTTCTGTTTCCAGGGCCTCTTCTTCGAGGATCCGGGCCATGAGGGGCTCGGAAAAATCCGGGCAGGGGGGGAAGAACCCGCTGGTCATGAGCTCCTTTACCTGTTCCAGGGTCTTCAGTTCCTGGCTGCACCGGGGACAGAGGACCAAATGGAGCCGTATGCGTATCTGGGCCAGGAGGGGCAGGTTATGGTCCTTCTCGTCTTCATAGAGGGCTTCCATAATGCTCTGGCAATCCGTCATAATCTGCTTTTTCATGAAACTCCTCCGCCTTCAACGCTGTCAAAACCTGCCAATTTCTCCCGCAATAACTTTTTTGCCCGGAATACATGGGATTTAATCGTATTCACCGGGTACCCTGTAATTGATTCTATCTCCTGGTAGGACCGGTCGTAGAAGAAAAAGAGATCTACGCAGATCCTATACCGTTCGGGCAGATCCTCCAGGGCATCCAGGACTGCCTTCCGGGCCGCCTCTTTTAGTAAAGTAACTTCCGGCAGGTCATTGGGGCTTATGAGCTCCTCTTCTGCCAGGCTCTGGTATTCCTTCTTTCGGTTTATGCTGTTTACCGCCGTAGTATAGGCTATCCTATAGAGCCAGGTGGAGAATCGAGACCTGCCTTCAAACTGGGATAGACTCCGGTACACCTTTAACAGCACCTCCTGGGTAAAATCCGATGCGTCCTCGGCATTACGGAAAAAACTCATCCCCATGCCATGGATGGCGGCCTGATAGCGCTGGATCAGAATGCGGAACAGTTCCTTCTGGCCCGCTACTATCTGGGGGACTATGACCGAATCTTCATCATCCCCATGGGAAACATCATTCCAGAGGGTCATGAATTCCTGTCGCTGCGCCTAATCCCGTAATACACTAATAAGCCGGTCCCCACGGCCAGGGGAATGATCCCCCCCAGGAGTCCGAAGTTTACCCCCAGGGCTATAATAAGAAAGACCGTCAAGGAAAGCCCCACCGTGGCCAAAAGGAGCCCCGCCAGAAGGCTAAAGGAGAGGAGGTCGAATTCGGGCCGCTGGAACTGCCCCGACTTGATAAGCAGGGTCCGGCGTATGTGGTTCCAGAGAAGGTAGAAAAAGATCACCACCGAACCCATGACTATCCCGACGATGGGGATGATAGAAACAATTACCTGGGCTGCCGATGAAGAGACAGGCTCCATAGACCCTCCTTTAAAATTGCCCTCGTTAATTTGACCCCCGGGCATGCAAATAGTTGCACCCTATTTAGTCTTATGGGGATCCCTAGCCTATGACCATAAAATCGGTAAAGTAAAGGGTTTCTATGCGCCCCAGCCGCAACACCGCATTTAGCTCCCGGAGCAGATCGGACTTAATCTGCTCTTCATCTGCCCCCAGGAGATCTTCGATGGTATAGGAAGCTATATAGGTATTAATGATATCCCTAAAGTCCCCTACCCTCAGGGCCAGCTCCTCAGTAAAGGCCAGGTCTTCGGGGTAGTATGGAAAAGCCACGTTGATTATCACCACCCCCGGCTGAAGATCCGAGGTGGAAACCCGCAGTCTGCCTATGCCGGTGAAGATTTCGGCAGTCCCCGCCGGTACTGTCTGGGGAGCCAGAGGAGGAGCCCCCGAGGGGGGATTAAAAATCGAAAACAGGGTGCCGCCTATGATGATGAATACCACCAGGACAAGACATACCAGTAATATCCGGTAGAGAACCGCCAGAAACCCTGGTTTTTGGCGTCCCCCTTGGCTGCTTCCCATACTTCATTTAAGGCCACTGTCTATTCATTGTCAAGTATTTTGGGTAATAATGGGACACACCCAAATAAGGAGCAGATCATGGTTATCCATAGGAATGAAATGAAGACGGAAGTACGGGAACGCATGAGGGAGGGGGACGGAAACACCAAGCTCACCTACCTTTTAGACGGGAGCACCCAAAAAAACGCCCGGATGTTTGCGGAGCTGGTCCTGGATCCCGGCTGTTCCATAGGGTACCACCAGCATGATTCAGAAACCGAATATTACTTTATCCTTTCGGGGACCGGCGAAGTAGATGACAATGGCAAGCCGGTCCAGGTAAAGGCAGGAGATTCGGTCATCACCGCCGACGGGGAATCCCACAGTATAAAAAACACCGGCCAGGAGCCCCTGGTCCTCTATGCGGTCATCGTAACCTATTAATGAGCTGGTACCAGAAACGCCGGGAGAGGATCTACGACTGGATGGCCGGGGAGGGAATCTCCCTGGTCATGATCGAAGACAGCGAGGGCCGCCGGAACCAGGCCATCCGTTGGCTCACGGGCCAGCCGGGGGACGCCCTCCTCTTTCTGTCGGCGGACCGCCGCTCCCTCCTGGTACCCTGGGATATCAACATGGCCAGGATCTATGCCGAGGCCGATGCCCTTATCCCTTATGGGGAGTTTAGCCGGCGGCCCCTGAAGGCCCTGGCAGCGGCGGCGGAACGCCTTGGTGTCCCCCGGGGTTCCCGGATAGAGATCCCCGGCGATACCTCCTACCCCCGGTTTTTGCAATGCGTAGAAGAACTATCGGACTACGACATCATCTGCCGGGAGGGCAGTGTCTGGACCGAATTACAGAAGGGCCGGGCGGTAAAAGACGAGGACGAAATCGCCATCTACCGTAAAGTCTCAAAAATAACCAACGAGATCATTTCCCTGCTGGAAAAAAGGATCCGCCAGGGGAAGTTAAAAACCGAAGCAGAGGTGGCCTTCTTTATAGATGCCGAGGGCCGAAAAAGGGGCTGCGAGGGCATGGGCTTTGAGACCATCGCCGCCGGGCCCTCAAGGAGCTTTGGAATCCATGCCTTTCCTTCCTTTACGGGGGAACAATTTGGGGGGCCCGGGCTTTCTATCCTGGACTTTGGCCTGGTTTTCGGGGGCTATACCAGCGATATCACCCTGACCTTTGCGGCCGAACCCCTCAGCAAGGGCCAGGAAAAAATGATTTCCTTGGTGGAAAAGGCCTATGCCCTCGCCTCTTCGATGATAAAGAGCGGTCTTCCCACCCGGGAACTAGCTCAGGCGGTAGATGGCTTATTTGGGTCAAACAAGCTGAGCATGCCCCACGCCCTGGGCCATGGCATAGGGCTCCAGGCCCATGAGGCCCCCTCCCTGCACAATAGATCCGAAAACGAGTGGGTCCTGGAACCGGGGATGATCCTGGCCCTGGAACCGGGCCTTTACGATCCGGTCCATGGGGGCTGCCGGATGGAGAATGATTTTTTGGTTACCGAAGAGGGGGCCGAAGTACTCACCGAATCCAGAATAATCCGGCTCTAATATTACATATCCCTTTCTGCTACGATGTTAACCCCGGTCCCGAATAAATCGGAGATAATTACATCCCCCATCTTTACCGGGGAATTAAGCTGTATCTTATTTACCTCTTTTACCACATCAAGCTTGTACTTTTCGCTGATGGCCCGGTCAGTTTTTACGGGCAGGACCGGATGGATGCCCCCATTAATCCGTACGGTGGTGCAGATCATGCGCATGGGGTTTGAAATTTCGTCCTTAGCATATTCCAGCCCCTTTTCGCAGCGCTGGCCGTTTACTTTTAGGTCCTCGATGGTACCGCTTACCTTGAGCCTGCATCCTACGGGGCAGACTATGCAAATAATGTCTCTGTCCATCTACTTGGCCCCTCCCACTTCCAGGCTGATCTCTATGTCCCCCTGGGCATCTTTAAAAAGCTGCTTGGTAAGCACCTGCTTGATCATTTCTCCGGGGTTAAGGTTTTGCTTTCTAAAACTGGCAAGCTGTCTGCCCTGGTTTTTAAAGACTATCCTTGCTTCGTCGTAGATCTCTTCTACCCTCATAAAGAGGTCGAACTTGTCGGGCATGGCGGAGTAGCGCAGTCTCTGGGGAACACAGTAGGTGATACCCCCCGAAACCCGGGCGTTCATGGTTTCACCCTGGCTGTCGATTTCGCCCTTCACGTAGCGGGCCGCATTGGCGCCGGCCTTGTTGCTCTCTTCGGTGACAAAATCGACCACATCGTGGACATGAACCACATTGCCGCAGGCAAAGATCCCCGGAACCGAGGTTTCCATGCTCTCGTTCACATAGGGGCCGCTGGTTCTGCGGTCTATTTCTATCCCTGCGAGTCGGGAGAGCTCGTTTTCGGGGATGAGGCCCACCGAAAGAAGAACCGTGTCACATTCGTACTCTTTTTCTGTCCCCGGGATCACCTCTTTTTTCTCGTCGGTCTGGGCTATGGTAACCCTCTCGACCCGGTCCTTGCCGGTGATCTTGGTAATGTTATGGTTGTACATGAGGGGTATGCCGTAGTGTTCCAGGCATTGGACGATGTTCCTGGTAAGCCCCTTGGCGAAGGCCCCCCGGTTGATCACCGCAATGACTTCGCCCCCCTCCAGGACTATCCTTCGGGCCATGATCATGCCTATGTCACCGGCCCCCAGAACTATGACCTTTTTACCCACCATGTAGCCTTCGATGTTGATATAGCGCTGGGCTGCCCCGGCGGTGAAGACCCCCGCCGGCCTGTCCCCCGGGATCGCCAGGGAGCCCCTGGTTCTTTCCCGGCAGCCCATGGCAAGGACTATGGCCTTGGCTTCTATAGTGAGGATCCCCTTGCTGTTGGTGGCATTGATGATCTTATCTTTGGAGATAGAAGTGACGATGGTATCCAGGAGTATGTCTATCTTGTCCTTCCTGGCCATGTTGATAAAACGCTGGGCGTACTCGGGGCCGGTGAGTTCTTCGTTAAAATAATGGATGCCAAAGCCATTGTGGATGCACTGCTGTAAGATGCCCCCCGCTTCGATATCCCTTTCTAACACGAGGACCTTTTCTATGCCCTGCTTTTTTGCTTCGATGGCGGCCGCCAGGCCCGCAGGCCCGCCGCCGATTACAACAATGTCATAATGTTCCAATCCGGACCCCCTACTTGGTTCTTCCCGTTAGTATGTATGACCCGCTCTTCTCTAACATGATTTCTTCCAGGGGCAGGCCCAATTCCCGGGCCAGGATCTGCTGCACCTTGGGGCCGCAAAAGCCCCCCTGGCATCTGCCCATCCCTGCCCGGCACCTTCGCTTTACCCCATCCACCGATACGGCTCCGGGTTTGCGCTTAATGGCATCGACGATATCACCTTCTGTTATCTGCTCGCAGCGGCAGATGACCCTGCCGTAGAGGGGGTTTTGCTTAATGAGGTTTACCTGATCCCCTTCGGCCAGGTCGATGAAAAGCTTGCGCTTGATGATGGGATTAAAGGATTGCTTTTTCTTAAGAGCCAGGCCCTTTTCTTCCAGGAGGGAAACCACATGGACAGCGATGGCGGGGGCGGCGGTAAGGCCCGGGGACTTAATCCCACCCACATCGAAGAAATGAGGGGCCCCCTCTGCTTCCTGGACGATGAAATCGCCGGTGTCTGACTCGGCCCTGATCCCTGAGAAGGTTCGGATGGTGTTCCGGGTGCTTAGCTGGGGTACCAGGAGCCGGGCTCCCCTTCGGGCCTCTTCCAGGATCTCCTCGGTGGTCCCCACATCGTTTCTATCGTCCACATCATCCGAAGCGGGGCCCATGATGATATTGCCGTGGGCGGTGGGGGCCACCAGGATGCCCTTTCCTATCTTGCTGGGACAGGGAAAGAGGGTGGCGTTTACTACATTGCCTTCGACCTTATCAAGGAGGAAGTACTGACCCCGGCGGGGATTGATTTTAAAAGCTTGGGGGGCAGCCAGGTCATGGATTTTATCGGAAAACACCCCGGCGGCGTTGATGACATAGGCAGCCTGGACGGTCTTATCCGCCGAGGAGATAAGGTAGCTCTCTCCCTCTTTTTTTATTCCCTCGACCTTAAAGCCGAAGATATACTCCAGGCCGTTTAAGACCGCAGATTCCATTAAAGAGATGGTTAGGAGCATGGGGTCTACGATGCCGGCGGTTTCGGCAAACAGGGCCCCCCTGGCTTCGGGGTTTATGGCCGGCTCTTTTTTAATGAGCTCATCCTTGGACAGGATGCTTAAACCCGGGATGCCGTTATCAAGGCCCCTCTGCCTTAACACTTCGATATGGGAGAGCTGTTCATCATCAAAGGCCACCACCATGGACCCATTTCGGATAAAGGGAACGCTTAGCTCTTCGGCTATGGCGGTGAACATTTGATTCCCCTGGGCATTAAACTTTGCCATCAGGGTATGTCCCTCCGGGTCGTATCCGGCATGAACAATACCGGAATTGGCCTTGGAGGTACCCATGGAGACATCATTTTCCTGTTCGAGGAGTATAGCTTTTAGGTCGTATCTGGAGAGTTCCCTGGCTATTGCTGTCCCGGTAACACCTGCGCCTATAATTGCAACATCATACATACACGGACCGCCGATGGAAGTGATTGTCCTTTAATGATACCAGCCAATTTTTAGAAAGTCAACGTAAGGCCTTCCTAAAATAGGCGGTCCAGGATGGGACCTAGCTGACCGGTTTCGTAGAGGGCATCCATGATGGTATAGCGCTTTCGGATCATCTGGGCCTTTATGACCGCATCCTTAATGCCCTCGGGGCTCACGCCAAAATCCTGGGGTGAAACAGGACAGCCCGCTTCGATGAGGTCTGCTCTCACCTTATCCCTGGAGCCAAGCCTTTGGACGGCAAAGGTTTTGAGTTCCCCCAGGAGGCCCCCTAGCTGCCTAATCCGGGCCGTCCACTGATCATCATCGAGCCATTTATCCCGGCTGGCCTTTTCTACCATTTCGCAGATCTGGGGATCGGGAAATCGCCCGGCGATGCTCAGGCGGCGCTCTTCCCAGGTTTCCCGGTGGGGGCGGCAAGCTTCGACAGAAATGTCTTCCGGTGAAAGGGAATAGAAGGCCTCCATGAGGGAGACCGAAATAAGGGTGCCCATGGCCACCTTAAAGCCGTGGGAAACCGGAAGACCATCCTTGGACAGGTGTTCCATTTCCCAGATATGGCTAATCAGGTGCTCGGCCCCCGAGGCAGGGCGGGAGTCCTTGTAGATCTGCATGGCACAGCCGCTCATGGTAAGGCCCCGGAAGACATTCGAAAGGGCGGTGCTGTCTCCCCCTTTAAGTTTGCCCGGCTCTGCTACCCAGAGGGGGAGATCCTTTTGGACCATATCCCACACGGGGGGATCTATTTTTTCTATCCCCAGCCTGTCAGCCAAAAACCAGTCTACCCCGGCGGCCAGCTTGGCGTAGAGATCCCCGTAGCCCGAGGCGGTCATGTCATAGGGGGCCGAAAGAAGGACATCCGTGTCGGCCGCCACCGCCGCCGGGGCAGGACAGGGCATGGTGATCTTATAGCCCCCCTGGACCAGGGAGGCCCCAAAGGCGGAATAGCCATCCACCGATGCGGCGGTGCCCACACAGGCATAGGGAATGTCCAGCTCGAAGGCCGCCCGCTTTACCAGATCATTTATGGTCCCGGAGCCCACAGCCACCGGAAAGGCCTGCTCTTTTTTTATGTGTTCTGCGATCGCTACTACCCGCTGATGGTCCGGATCTATTACCCCCAGGGAGCCGGGAACCAAAAGGAGTTCGCTGAAGGGGATCCCCTGCTCACTGAGGATCTGAGCCAGGGCCTGGCCCGCTGCAGCTTTGGTGTGTTCATCCTGAATGAGGATGAGGGGAAGGGACGAGGGATTAACCTGGGCGACCATGGAAGGAACCTCTGCCAGGCATCCGGGTCCCTGGATAAAAATTTTGGTATCGACCCCGGGGGGCAGTTCTATTGATGGCATAGGATCCTCCTTTTAACGAGGATAACAGGAACCGGAAATAAAATCAGCTCCACTATAATGAAAGTATTTTTTTCTATATAATAGCTGCATGGAGAGATTCGACCTCTCGAAGGATTGGGTACTACTACTCCCCACTGATATTCCCCATGTGAAGAAGGCCTCGGAGGATCTGTCCCGCTGCCTGGGCCTCCTTTTGGGCAGGGAAGCCAATAAGGGGCCCATTATACTGGAGCCCTCCAGCCCCCTGGTCTGCGACGAGCAGGCCCATGTACACCTGGCCAGCGACGGCGAGGGACCGGAACACCGGGGCTATAGCTGGAGGGTGGGAACAGACCGGGTGGAGATCCGGGGAGAATCGGGCCGGGGGCTCTGTAACGGCATTTATAGCTTCCTTGGGGCCCTGGGCTTTAGCTGGCCCTCCCCGGGGGAAGAAAGGATCCCCCAATCGAAGGGGAGCCTGGCCCAGACCAGGATCCATGACTCCTCCCATCCCGGGGGCTTTCACCCCCCGGGAGACCCGGCCCTGGTGCCCCCCCTGGGAAAACTGCGGCGCTACCTGCCCGCCGGCAAGAAGGAGCTAAGGAAGATCGTATCCCAGGGTGAAGTGTTCTTTTTTTGGGCAGCCCGGCAGGGCTGGGATGCCCTCGTCCTGCCCCTGGCCGCCTGCCTCTCCCTGGGGCGGCGGAAGATAGAACAGCTGAAAAAAGCGGCCGGAGAATTTGGCATAAGCTGTGAGGCCGGGGGACACGAGCTGTCCTTGCTGGTCCCCAAAAGAAACTTTTTATTCCATGGTGATTTTTTCCGCATGGAAGAGGGCAGGCGTAAAAAAGATCATCATTTTTGCCCCACCAGCCTGGGGGTTATCTCCCTTATAAAAAAGAGGGGGGAGCAGGTCCTAAAAAAGGCAGGGGAACTGGGGGTCTACCACTTTTGGCCCGATAGGGGGGCGGAAAAAATCTGGTGTTCCTGTCCCGCCTGCCGGGCCTTTAGCCCCCTGGAACAGTATAGGATGGCCCTTAATGCCGCGGCGGATGTACTGACGGGAGTCTACCCCAGGGCCCGGCTAAGCTGCCCCGAAGAAGAGGGAGAATGCAATATAGGGATGAGGAAAAATATGTTCAGGATGGAGCGGCCTTCGCTATAAATTAATCCGAAGGGATATTAGAGTTATTACCCTTCTTCTTGCTTTTCTTTTCCTGCCGTTTTTCCTTTAAGCTTTTTTGAGGGGCCTTTTTATTGTCCTTCTTGTGCAATACACGTTCAGCCATATGATCCTCCAGGCAGGGTCTAGTATAACACGGGAGATGAAAGTATATCAACTGGAATAAGGATGGAGCAAAATGAATTCAGAATCGTTAACCGAAATGGTTGCTGTATTAGCAATGCAGTTAGGTATTATCTTTTTCTCTGTCCGTATCTTCGGCAGGGCAGCAAAAAAAATAGGAATCCCCCAGGTATTGGGGGAGCTTATAGCAGGAATAGTCATAGGGCCCTACGCTCTGGGGGGGATCCCCCTGCCGGGCTTTGCCGAGGGCCTCTTTGCCTTGGGCCAGGGAACCCTGTCGGTAAGTTACGAGCTCTACGCCATCGCCGCCATAGGCTCTGTCATTTTGCTCTTTGCATCGGGGCTGGAAACAGACATAGGGCTCTTCCTGCGCTACTCCGTAGCCGGAGGCATCATAGGCCTGGGGGGGATAGTTTTCTCCTTTATTGCAGGGGTCTCCATAGGGATGCTCATGTTCGGCACATCCCTCTCAGATCCCATGACTCTCTTTCTTGGAGTCTTATCTACTGCCACCTCCCTGGGCATTACCGCCAGGGTTCTTTCGGATCAAAAAAAGATGGATTCCCCGGAAGGGGTAACCATTCTGGCGGCAGCAGTCTTTGATGATGTGCTGGGTATCATAATCCTGGCGGTGGTCATGGGCATCGTGGGATCCCTGGGAGGCAGCGGGGGGCTTAGCGGATCAGCCCTATTGGGGATAGCAGGTAAAGCCTTTGGAATCTGGCTGGGCTTTACGGTCCTGGGTTTTGTCTTTGCAAAAAAAGTGGCGCTTTTCCTTAAAATTTTCAAGGACAGCAGCGACTTTTCCATCATGGCCCTGGGGATAGCCCTCATCCTGTCAGGTTTTTTTGAGAAGCAGGGCCTGGCCATGATCATAGGGGCCTGCATTACCGGGCTCTCCCTTTCTAAAACCGATATAGCACCGGTGATTCAGGAAAAAACCGAGATCCTCTACAGCTTTTTTGTCCCCGTCTTTTTTGCAGTCATGGGAATGATGGTAAACATCCGGGAAATTCTAAACCCCCAGGTGCTCACCTTTGGTGCCCTTTACACAGGCCTTGCAGTTTTGGCAAAAATCATAGGCTGCGGCGGGCCGGCTCTTTTAATGGGGTTTAATATAAAGGGAGCCCTGCGCATTGGCTTTGGGATGGTGCCCCGGGGAGAGGTAGCTATCATCATCGCCGGCATAGGCCTTACTTCGGGAATCCTTACCCAGCAAATTTTTTCGGCAGCCATTATTATGACCCTCATCACCACCCTGGTGGGTCCCCCGCTTTTGAACATGGTCATTAAGAGCCCCGGATCGGGGACCCGAAGGCCCGCCAAGGGGGATGAATCGGCCTCGGCAAGCTGGGACTTCCCTTCCCGGGAGATCGCCGTGATAGTAACCAATACCCTTCTTTCAGATCTTAGGGACGAAGGCTATTACATCCAGAGCATGAATCTCGAGAAGGGTCTTTCCCAGGCCAGAAAGAATGATGTTTCCCTTTCGATTAAAGATGAGGAGAACATCCTTACGATAGAAACTGCCAGGACAGATATGCCCTTTGTAAAAACCGCGGTCTACGAAGTCATCGCCGAACTCTATGAGGCGGTCCACATGCTAAAGGAGTCGGCCCACCCCGATTATTACCAGGAAGACCAGATGGACGAAGAAGCCCGGACCAGCCTCGATCTGGCGGGCCTCTTCGATCCGAAGTGCATATCCCTCGATTTACAGGGGCAGACCAAGGGGGAGGTGATCATAGAGCTGGTCGATCTCCTGGACGCCCAGGGAAAGCTTCTGGATCGGGAACGGGTTATAAAGGACGTCATAGAAAGGGAAAGCAGCTTCAGCACCGGCATGGGTCATGGTGTAGCTATACCCCACGCAAAGACCGATGGGGTCAATAAATTTATAGCCGCCCTGGGAATCAAAAAAGAGGGCCTTAATTTTGAATCCATGGAGGGGGATCTGTCAAAAATCATCGTCCTCATGGTTTCCCCAAAGAATGTCATGGGGCCCCACATCGAAGTCCTATCGGCCCTTAGCTCCCTCTTAAAAGACGAGAACATCCGGTCCGGGATCCTCAATGCTGCTTCAGCAGAGGAGCTCCTGGAGGCGATAATTCAGGGGATAGGGCACCATCACTAGACCCGGCTGTATTCCCGGCGGCCCTGTTCATAGAGGTTTCTGCCCTGGGAGTCTATGGCCACGGTGACGGGGAATTTTTCGATCACCAGTTCGCGGATCGCCTCGGTGCCCAGGTCATCAAAGGCGATTACCTTAGCGGATCTCACACATTTTGCCATGAGGGCCGCCGCGCCCCCTATGGCGGCGAAGTAAATGCCCCGGTACTGAACAATGGCCTTAATAACCTCAGGGGACCGCAGGCCCTTACCTATCATCACCTTAATGCCCTTGGACATCAAAAGGGGAGCATAAAGATCCATCCGCCCCGCGGTGGTGGGGCCTATGGAACCTATGGGCCTGCCCGGTTTCGCCGGAGAGGGTCCCGCATAAAACACCGCCCTGCCCTGAAGCTCCAGATGGGGAGGGAACTCTTCGCCCCTTTCTATCATCTCGACGAGCCTTAGGTGGGCCGCGTCTCTGGCGGTGATTATGGTGCCGCTAAGGTATAGGGTTTCGCCCACCGATAACAGTTCTATGGTTTCGTCCTCTATGGGGGTAAATAGTTCTCTCATAGGATCCCCTCGCTGTGTCTGGTTACATGGCAGCCCATATTTACCGCCGCCGGAAGGCACGCAATGTGGGTGGCAAAGGGTTCTATATGAACCCCCAGGGCGGTGGTTCTGCCCCCAAAGCCCCCGGGCCCTATGCCCAAGGCATTGATACTTTCAAGAAGTTCTGCCTCTACTTCGCCCCAGAAGGCATCGGCGGGGGCAGAACCCAGGGGTCTAAGCAGGGCCTTCTTGGCCAGAAGGGCTGCCTTCTCCATGGTTCCCCCTACCCCTACTCCCACGATGACGGGGGGACAGGGATTAGCCCCCGCGACGGACACTGATTCTACCACAAAGGATTTTAAGCCCTGGAGCCCCGCCGAGGGGGTAAGCATCTTGAGGGTGCTCATGTTCTCGCTCCCGGCGCCCTTGGGGGCGGCGATGATCTTTACCCTGTCCCCCCCCACGACAGAATAATGAATGACCGCCGGGGTATTGTCGTTCGTGTTCTGCCGCCTAATGGGATCTTTAACCACCGAGTTTCGAAGGTAGCCCCTGGCATAACCCTGGCGGACCCCCTCCTGGATGGCCTCTTCCAGGTCACCCCCTGTTAGATGAACCTCCATGCCCAGTTCAATATAAATGACCGCCATCCCCGTATCCTGGCAGATGGGCACCCCTTCTTCCCGGGCAACCTGGGCATTGCTAATCAGGGTCTGCAAGACATCCCGGCCCACCGGTGATTCTTCGGTCTTAAGGGATTCCTGAAAGGCCTCTTCGATATCCTTGTTAAGATCGCAATTCGCCCGGATGCAGAGCTCACTGACCAGGTCTGTAATGGTCCCGACGTTTATCTCTCTCATGGCTGCTCCTAAAAAATTACCGGTCTGTTTAAATTAAAAATTTCCCGGTGGTTTGATCCGATGAGGCCAACCAGGGAATAGGTATCGTTCATCCTGTCATAGGTAAAACTATCCAGGAGCTTAAATCCATCTATTTCGGAAGTGTTCCGGACATGGATCCGGGGACCATTACACCTAACGGGCTCAAAATTACCGATTTGGATATGATCTTCGTCATAGTAAGCTACGTCCAAATTCGATGCAATGGTTTCCAGGATCTTCTTTTCCAGCAGGGCCAGATCGATATCCGGAAGCTGATCAAAGACCAGGACAAAACCCCGGCGGACATCGGAGTTCCTCCAGGTATGCTTAATCTGCAGATCCCTTTCGAGGAGCATGGTGCAGATGTCTTCGGCGGTGTGGACCTGCTTTCGAAACTTAAGGGAAGTATGAACCACATGGCCTATATCCTTGGGGATGGGGCCAAAGACCCCGGGCCGGGTTACGATGATTTCTTCCCCTATGCCAATCATTATTTCTGCATGCATCTTAAGGGCAGGATAGAGGATATCAAAATGCTCGACGATGACCCTTCTTCCCTTTTCCAGGGCCTGGCGCACAAAGCTTACTATCTCGTGCATCTGGGTAAAGGCGGTCTGAAACCTCATGTCCAGGTGGTAGGTGGTGGTCTCCGCCAGGCTGTCCATCTGTTCCGGCACCTGCATCTGCATCACCTTATGGGGGTTAATGCCCTCATCGTCATTCACCAGTTCCAGGCCGGGAAACATTCCCTTAATTAAAGAAGATTTGCCTGAACCCGCATCTCCTATGATGCCTATGAGCCGGTCATCAAAGGTGAGATGGCGCTGGGAGATCTCCTCCCCCAAAAAAAGGAGCCGCTCCCGGCCCCTGGGGGCAAAGTAGACCGAATAAAAAGCTGCCCCATGAATGATGTTCCGCATGAATTACTCCATCTCAAATTCAAAGGCCATGAGGGGACCATGCTGCTGGGCCCCATACACATCGGTTTCCCCCAGGTTTCCTGAACAGAGGGGCCGCACTATGGTGATCTTAATGGCCTTGGCGGGATCAAAATTGACCACCTCCATCACATCCCCTTCGTTAATGCCGTAGAGCTTGGCAAAGCTCCGGGCCCCCAGTACATTGGCCCCCGCCACCTTTTTGTACATCTCCTCTTCTTTAAACATGACGTCAAAGGTTAGCTCGTAGGGTCCGGAATTTTTGCTTCGAATTACCTGGGCCAGATCACGAAGTTTATAGTGCATGGCTCCCCCTATAATGTTTCATAGCTTACGGGAAAATATTTCCCCGGGTCTTCAGTTTTTAAAAGATGATAGAGGCTAAACTCGTAAACCTCCCCGGCCTTTAGATCTGAGGGCGAAAAGGGAAAGGCCAGGTTCCCGGCCGTAGAGATCCTCCCCTCGTAGCCATAATGAAGAAGGGTGCTCCGGGCAAAGGAACAGATCGTATTGGCGGCCTCCTGGGTAGGGGCCACCGCCTCGATGATGATCCCCAGCTCTGAGCCCGTATCACTGGGGATGTTTTTGAACATGCCCAGGACGGCGTTTTTCCCGTAGAGCTTCACGTCCAAGAAGAAGTCCCCTATGCCAAACCCCGCAAAGTTGGAATGCACCCGGGCCTTTACGGCCTCGATGATGGCATCTATCTGGGAGATCATGATGGGGTCCCGGCAGGCGGCAAAAGAGACGGTCCGGTACCCGATTTTCTTGGTCCCCTCCAGCTTAATAAATTCCCCCTCCGAGGGGATGAACCTGGTTCCGCTGACCCTGACGGAGCTTTCGGTCTCTTGGGTAAAGCTGCAGTTGTAGAGATCCAGCTTCCCCCCTGGGCCGGGGAGCACGTAGGGGTTTGTCTTTTCGTAGAGGGTATGGGCCGCCACCGAAAGGGTGGTGCATTTTCTGGTCGGGGACAGGGCTTCGACAACGAAGTGATCATGGCGCAGGTAACCCAGCATGCAATCACTGCCGCTGCCAGGACTGGCGGCGATGGCGGCACATTCGAGGATCTTTCCCAGGTGGGTGGCAAGACCCCGGTCGAAGCCCTCTTTTACCGCCAGGGCCGCAAAGACCGCCGGGTCGTAGGCCCTGCCGGCACAGATCACCTGGGCCCCCCCTTCGAGGGCGCTGATAAAGGGTTCTATCCCCATTTGGGCCACGATGTAGCCCGTCTTGTCCAGCTCTTCTTCCACCAAGTCCGGGGCGGGACTCAAGGGGCTAATGTCCCCGGCCTTTAGCTTGGCCCTTACCTCTTCCTTGGGTATATCAGCGGGAATGATGGCCATCTTGAAGGAGAGCTGCTGCTCCCGGGCGATTTCCCGGATGATCTCCACATTCCAATCCAGGTGGGGTTTGGCCCCGCTGCCTCCGGCGGTTCCGATTATTACCGGGATCCCCGCCTTAAGACCCGCGGGGATCATGATGGCCAGGTCCCGCTTTACCGCATTCCGGTCGGTAAAAGAGATCCCCGCCCCCAGGTAGTAGGGGCCCGGATCGGTGGACCCCCCGTCTACGGCAATGACATGGGGATTTTTTTTCATCCCCTCATTAAATGATTCCTCGGGAAAGCCGTAGCCCAATATGGCGGTGGGGCTTAAGATCCTCATTTCATCCATAATGATACTCCCTACATAATCCCTGCGAGGGCAAGAATTCTGCTCATTTCGTTAAAGACGATCATATAACCCTCATCCACCCCCATGCCCGGTTTAGCCAGGATCTGGTCAGGCCGGGTGGCCATGGCTATATGGGCGCAGATCTCTGCCGACCGGTTGGTCTCGTTGCAGGTCCCTCCCAGGTAGGCCCCCATGCCATTGGCCTTGCAGTAGCGAACCGCCTCGATGGTGTTGTTTATCCCCCCCAGGTCAGGGGTCTTAATCTGGGCCATGTGGCCGGCTTTTCTGTCCGTAAAGGCCACAATATCTTCGTAGGTATTGCACCACTCGTCGGCCACAATTTCCAGATTGATGCCCCTGGAATCGACAAGCTGCCGCAGTTCTGCCAGAGCATCGATTTGGGCTTCCCTCTCGCCCATGTCTACGGGGCCTTCGATCCTTAGATGAAAGGGCTTGGCCTCTTTTTCCAGGGTCTCCAGGTAGAGGGCTATCTTGGCGAGGTCGTTATCAAAAACCAGCCCCAGGGTGCCGTAGACATCGATGTGGAGCACCGGGGCATAGCTCTTTATGGGACGCAGCTGCTGGATCCTCTTGTTCAGGTAGCGGACATACTCGGCCAATTTTTCTCCCCGGGTGCCCACCTTGTCATTAACATTGTTGAAAAGGCCGTGGGGGAGGACCTCCGAGCCCTTGAGGATCATCTTGTCGGGGTTGGTGTAGCGGTCATCGCCGGATTGGGAAAAAATGGGGATCAGGCTTTTGGAAAGTTCCAGGCCATATTCATCTGTGATAACCTTGGCCATGAGGGTCTTCCTGGCCTTGGCGGCTGCATCCAGGCAGGCCTGGGTAAGGCCATAGCGGATGGCGCTGTGCATCCGCTTGGAATTGCTATCCAGGTGCTGATCGACCAGGGCCGCCATCTCTTTAAAGGTGCCTATCTCTTTCCCAACCAGGAGGGGGGCCATCTCTTTTTGGATGACGGGGATAAAATCCTCAGCCAGAAAGAGGGGGTCCCGGCCCCCGGCCCCGGAGTACTGGACCGCCGCACAATCCCCGTAGGCAATCTGACCGTCCTCGAGGATGAGCATGACTGACACCGATTCGCCGGCCTGGCGGACCGAACGGAAGCCCGGAGTCTGGGGCTCCCCCAGGTAAGCCGCCCCATCGGCTATGGCATTGGCCTTAATGGCCTTTTGGTCATCAAAGAAAAATCCGGTTTTTCCGGCACTGCAGAGGAGCTCTTTAATTTTCATTATTTCCCCCTGCCCACAAGGGTTCCCTTCCCGATGGAATAGATATCGTCTATCACCATCTGGAAGCTCACGGGACGTTTTTCGTAGGCCCCCCTTTCATTGAGCTTTTCTTTATGAAAATCCTTGAGGTCCGCCCTAAGGGGAATGCTGGCGGGGTCCAGAAAACGCACCGCCCCGTTGTTATCCCTGGCGGGCATGACCTTCCCGGCATTGTAACGGCTGGGGGCAAAGGGAATGTCCAAGACCCCCGCCTGAAAGGCCCGGACGGTGCCCAGGGCAAAATCGCCCTGGCCCAGCTCCAGGGTTTTATCCAGAATGCAGCGGGTTTCGGCCTTGATTATGTCCGCCTCTTCCTGCACTGCCGGTACCTGGGCCAGGGACTGGTCTTTTAACATGGCCACCAGCTGCTTGGTCGCCCTAAGCCCCGCCGCATTGGCCTCCATGGTGGGGATCCCCATGGCTTCGTGGGGGGTCTTGACGATCACCTTGGTAGCCTTGGAGAGGGCTGCCGCGGCGGCGCCCCAGGAGATGACCCCGAAGGCCTTAGCCTCGTCGGAGGGGAAGCCCCCCATCCACTGGTGGAAGACGGTGGTGATATTCACCCCCTGGTACCCAGCCTTTTGCAAATACTCCTCCGCCAGGGCACTGAGGGAAATCACCGCCGCCACGTCCTGGATCAGGTTGCCGCACTGGCCATAGCCCAGGGTGATATCCTTTACCCCCTGTTCTGCCGCCAGGATGGCCTCGATGATCCCCACCGCATGGGAGACGCAGGGGGGTACCAGGGTTCCGGTCAGGGGCCCAAAGGGCTCCCGGTTTATAAGGACCCCCGCTTCACCGTAAAGGCCTATGAGGCGGTCCACATACTGCCAGTCTATGAGGGTTTTTTCCAGGGAATAGTTTTTTGAGTAGGGGATGTTGTAGGAAATACCGCCCCCCTCGTAGGAGGTAAAACCCCCGGCTATGCTAATCTCTGCCAGGAGCCGGGCATCGGGGGTACCGTGGCGGACCTGGACCGGTCTTTTAAGGGCCCCGGTAACATTGCGGCAGACCGCCACCCCGTAGTTTACCGCCGGAAAGCCATTGAGCATGGAACGCCCCGAGGTCTTGCTCTCCTCTATTCCGGTCTCTGCTTCCTTATACCGGTTAAGCCGGGTGTAACTATCTATGGTGGTGGGCAGAAGATCCGCCTCCCCTTCATCTTCCAGGAACCTGAGCAGCTCTATGTGCCGCTCCGGCAGGGCCACCCCTGCCCGGGGCTGGATAAGGGTCATGGCCTGTTCCTTGGCTTCTGCCAATTTCAAAGAAAAGGATTTTTCCCTGGGGATTTTGGCGTGAAAGTCCAGGGCATCCTTAAAATCGACCTCAGCCCCGGTGGGCCATTGGAGGAGCACCTCTTTTTGGATGCGGTAAAAATCATCATCCGATAGTTTCTTGTTCTGTAATGTTCCTTCCATTACACGACCTCCTCTATGGCCTTAATTTCTTCTTCCATGATATGCAGAGCCAGGGCGGGATCCCGCCTGGCTAAAAGCCCCATGGCGGAAAAAATATATGATCTATCCAGGTAGTACCTGGGCCCGGCGGGCTTTAGGAATTCCAGCTTTGTGGGGTCCAAAGCGGCGGCGCTGAGGATCCATTGGGGCTCATCGGCATTGATGAGAGCGCCCCCTATGCCTATGACCCCCGGGACCTGGCTGAGATCCTTGCCGTTTATCACCGTCACCTCCCCCAGGGGGGTATACATGGTACTGCTGGTTCCGCAGTGCCGCTCCACCGCCAGACCCACCGCATGGCGGGCCAGGAACTCATCGATCCTTCGTTCTCTGGAACGGGGCTTCGAAATGATCCCCGGGTTCTCCTTGCAGATCCGGATCCATTCGGCCAGATCCTCCGGGTCCAGGCCCCCCGCCGGGCCTCTTATGGCCGATGCAGCCGCGGAACTAGCCAAGGTATCTATATTATAACGCATCCCCAGGTCTCCTTCCACGGATCTTTTTGCATAGGGCTCGGGGAGACCCTTGATGATCACCTGGGGCATGGCGGGCCTTCCTTCGCAGATGCTGTACACATCGGTGGTGGCCCCCCCCAGGTCGACGGCCACCAGGTCCCCAAAACGGCTCGAAAATAGCTCCGCCGCCTCGAGGACCGCCAGGGGGGTGGGGATTACCTCGGCGCTCATCTCCTTTTGTATGGCCGATAAACCCTTGGCATGGATGATTTTCTCGATAAAGAGGGAACGGATGGCCTCTTTGGCGGGAGCGGTATCAAGGACATTGAATACGGGCATCACATTGGCGGTAATCCGCAGATCCTTACCCGCTTTTGCCAGAATGAGGCTGGCCTGGTCGGCGGCCGCCTTGTTTCCCGCATAAATTACCGAAAAATTGCCCTCGATTTCGGCGATCATCCGGGCATTATGGAGGATCACCTCCCTATTGCCCCCGTCAGTGCCCCCGCAGAGGAGGATAATATCCGCCTGGGCCTGGAAAATCTCTTCCTGCTCCCGGTGGTTGAGCTCGTATGAGTAGACCCCCGTTACCTTGGCCCCCGCACTGGCCGCTGCGAGGGCCGCCGCCTTGGCGGTAAGCTCCGGCACCAGTCCCAGGGCGATCATTTTTAAGCCCCCTCCGGCGCTGGAACAGGCCAGCCGCTCGGTGTAGGGGATCTTCCCCGTCTGGGCCTCCAGCTCTTTAAGGGCCTTCTCGTAGCCCTCCCGTATATCGCTGTGGATGGTGGTAAAGGCCCTGGCGGAACCTATGAGCCTTTTTGCAGCCCCGTCTATGGCACAGATCTTGGTATAGGTGCTTCCAAAGTCCAGGGTAAGGTAGTAACTCACAGGGCAGCTCCCACAGGCAGATCTTCTTAACTCTTGTTGACTTATACTACTATATATAAGATAATTGCACATCCATGAATGCCCAGGAGCTATCCTCAGGGCATTTTTCTGATTTTCATTAGGAGGAAAATTGTGAAAAAAATCGTATCATTTATAGGGGTGGCTGCAGTTCTTATAGCCTTTACCCTCAGCTGCGGTACCTCGGGTCCCGCATACTCCCTTGGGGGCTTTTCTCCCACCGAAGAGGACGGGACAACCCGTTCCACTGCGGACCGGAGTGCCGTTTCCAGAAGGGCCATGGTCTCTTCTTCGAAGTATGAGGTATCCCAGGTTGGAGCAGAGATACTCCGCCGGGGCGGCAACGCCATTGATGCGGCGGTCGCCATGGGCTTTGCCATCGGTGTCGTAGAACCCTTCTCTAACGGCGTGGGCGGCGGCGGCTTTGCCACCGTACGGACCGCTGCAGGTGAAACCTACTTTGTCGACTTCCGGGAAATCGCCCCCATCAACTCCCATCCCCGGATGTACATGGACGCGGCGGGGAACCGGATCCAGGATACTAACGTACTTGGGGGCCGGGCAGTAGGTATCCCCGGTGACGTGGCGGGCCTCTTATACATGCTGGAAAACTACGGCACCATGACCCGGGCCCAGGTAATGGCCCCGGCTATCCGCATGGCCACCCAGGGTTTTGAACTGACCGCGTTTGCCTATCGCTCCATCATGGACGGGTACGGCCGGATGACCCGGTTCTCCGACCCCTCTGCCTTAAGCGTCTACTTTGACGAAGACGGCCTCCCCCACGAAGTGGGGACCATCATCACCAATCCCGACCTCGGCAGAACCCTTCAGATGATTTCCGATGGAGGCGTAAATGCTTTCTACACAGGCGAAATTGCCCAGGCCATGGTTGATGCGGTAAATGGAGCTGTCATAAACGGAATCGGCGGTATCTTTACCTACGATGAACTGGCCAACTACAGGCCCTCCATCCGCACCCCCGTTTCGGGGACCTATAGGGGCGTAGAGATCATTTCTTCTCCTCCCCCCTCTTCGGGCGGCGCCATTCTTCTTATGATCCTCAACATGCTTGAGCACTTCGATGTGGCCTCCATGCAGGTGAACTCCCCCGAGTACATCAATATGTGGGCCGAAATCTTCAAGCTCGCCTATGCGGACCGGGGTGTCTACATGGCCGATACGGACTTCCAGGATGTTCCGGTAAACGCCATTGCCTCCAAGGAATATGCAGCTTCCCGGGTACAGAGAATAAATCTTGGCAGGGCCGCTCCTTCTCCAGTTGCTCCCGCAGACCCCTGGGCCTACGAAGACCGGAGCACCAACACCACCCATTTCTCCATCGCCGACAGCGCCGGTAACATGGTGGGCGTCACCAAGACCATTAACTTCTACTGGGGTGCCGGTGTGTTTGTTGAGGGATACGGGTTCTTCATGAACAACGAAATGGATGACTTTGTAACCAACAATGCCAACCACATGAATGCTCCCGAGCCCAACAAGAAACCCTTAAGCTCCATGTCCCCCACCCTCCTCTTAAAGGATGGGAAACCCTTCATGGTCCTGGGGACCCCCGGCGGAACCCGGATCTTTGCCAACGTGGCCCAGGTAATCAGCCTGGTGGTAGACCATGGCTTCGATCTTGAAAAAGCCATTGGCATGCCCAAGATCCACAACACCAGCGCCAACGATGCGATTACCTATGAAGTACCCAACTGGAGGGGCTTTGAAGACTATCTTGTCACTGAAGAAACCCTCGCCGCCCTCGTGGCCATGGGTCACAACAGACCCACCACCTTTACCGGTGGTGCTGTTCAGGCTGTCCAGTACCTGGATGACGGCACCCTCTTCGGCACCGCCGATCCCCGTCAGGACGGAAGGGCCGTAGGCCGATAGTATTAGCTAAGCGGATCCATCGGGGTCAAACCCGGTGGATTCTATAATCCCGAAAGGGAAAGTATTTTTAAGGAGTTGAACATGAAAAAGACAATATGCCTTTTAATGGTAGTGCTTCTCTGCGGAGTGTTTGCCTGGGCCCAGAACGGCGTCAATATAGCCGAAGGACCTGCCATGCTGACCTCCATAGGCCAGAGCCCCGATATGCAGCTTGTGAGCATCCTTCTGACCCGGGCAGGGATCACCTATGATGCCGAAACCCTGGTCACCGCCAACCAGCTTACTTCCCGGCATAATACCCTCATCGTCGTCATTGGCGGCAGTTCCAAGGGTCTTGGGGCCGCGGGGATTAGCCCCGAAGATGAACTCCGGCGCTCCGATGCCCTTATTGCCCGGGCCAGGGAACTGGGAATGCAGGTTATAGCCCTGCACGTGGGCGGCGAAGACCGGCGGGGTGACCTGACTGACCGCTTTATCCGGCAAGCCGTACCCCTGGCGGACTATGTCATCGTCGTAGCAGAAGGCAATAGGGATGGTCTTTTTACCTCCCTTACCAACCAGGCCAGGATTCCTATTGATTCTGTAGACAGACTACAGGCCATAGGCACCCCCTTAGCCGCAGCTTTTAGGTAAGCTATGCCCTTTGATATTGAACTGATTTATTTCCTCGTATTGGCAGGAGCCTTTCTGGTAGGTTGTTTTGCCCTTAAGCTGCCCGTGTCGGTTTCGATGCTGATAGCTTCCTACCTCACCATGCTGGTATCGGGGAATGGTCTTGCCATAAGACACCTGGTAGAAGGATCCTTTTCCTTCCTCGATACCTTTTTGGTCATCATCGCCGCCATGATCTTCATGCGCTTCATGACCGAGAACGGGGGCCTGGATGCCCTGACGGTGGTAATCATCAAGTACCTGCGCAACTACCCGGTCCTCCTCCTCCCCATGCTCATGATATTTGCCATGTTCCCGGGGATGATCACCGGAAGTTCCACCGCCTCGGTCCTCACCGCCGGTGCCATCGTTGCCCCGGTTCTGATTACCCTAGGGGTTCCCACCACCATTGCAGGGGCCTTTATCGCCATGGCGGGGGTTCTGGGTATGATAGCCCCCCCCATCAACCTGCCGGTTATGATCATAGGCGGGGGCATAGACATGCCCTATGTGGGCTTCACCCTCCCACTCCTCCTCTTGACCTTTCCCCTGGGGATCGTCTTCTCCTGGACCTTCGCCCTTAAACACACCAAAAAGGTCTCCTGGGAGGAGATCTCCTTAAAGTTGAATACCAAGGGATTTGAAGAACACGGATGGCTCTTGTTTATACCCATAGCAGCCCTCATCGTCCTCATGATCCTGGGTCAGCTTGTTCCTTTCTTGAGCATAGGCCTTCCCTTAACCTTTCTCTTAAGTGCGGTACCTACCCTGTTTATTGGCAAGAAGTTTAACCTTCTTACCACCGCCAAGAATGCGGTGAACGATGTACTCCCGGTCCTGGGAATTCTGGCAGGGGTTGGAATGATCCTCCAGGTCATGACCCTGACGGGGGTGAGGGGTTTTATCGTCATAAACTCCCTATCGGCCCAGGCCATTAACCCTGGCCTCATCTACGCCGCCATTGCTATTTCCATGCCCCTCTTTGGAGCTATCTCTGCCTTTGGTTCTTCCAGCGTCCTGGGGGTTCCCTTTATCCTGGCCCTCCTGGGGCAGGACCAGATCATAGTCGGGGCATCCCTGGCCCTGGTGGCGGGCCTGGGGGATTTTATGCCCCCCACCGCCCTGGCAGCCATATTTGCGGCCCAGGTAATCGGAGAAGATAAGTATTCCAGGGTCCTAAAACACCTGATTATTCCCGGTGTATTCATTGCGATCTATGCAATACTTTTTATCATTTTCTCCCGGCAGATCCGCGGTTTTCTTCCATAATATAAGGGGTCTATGATGTTTTATGTATATTTAGTTATCCTGGCGGGGTTTCTGGCCCTAGTCATCTGGAATTTTTTAACCGAACAGGGCTGGGCCAAAAAAGTCTGCATCGCCATGGTTATCATTCCCTTTCTCCTGCGTTTATTTCTAATTAAGTGAGGATGACATGAAGAAACACCTGTCAACCATAATTATAAGTGTCTGTCTCCTGGCGATAGTCATCCTTAGCTCAATAGAATTTCTTGCCCACCGCCAGCCGGAGGAAATTATTCCCGGCCCGGGGGTAACAGAAATTCGCATGTTGTCCGAATGGCTCCCCTCCCTAAGGGGAACCAGGGGTGACACGGAGGTCTACATACTCCGGGGCTCCCGGCCCGGGGGATCCATCATAGTCCTGGGGGGGAACCACCCCAACGAGCCCGGGGGCTATCTGAGCGCGGTCTTGTTGGTAGAAAATGCGGTGGTTGATCAGGGAACCCTCTATGTGCTTCCCCGGTCCAACAACTCGGGCTTTTCCCACAGCGAACCCCAGAATGCCAACCCCCAGTATTTTTCCTTTACCAAACCCGACGGCAGTATCCGCAGTTTCCGTTACGGATCACGCCTTACGAACCCCCTGGATCAGTGGCCCGACCCAGATGTCTACATCCATGCCTCCAGCGGCGAAAACCTATCGGGGAACGAAAACCGGAACCTGAACCGGGCCTTCCCCGGCAGACCCGACGGCAACTTTACCGAAAGGGTAGCCTATGCCATCACCGAGCTAATCCGCCAGGAGGATATCTTCCTTACGATAGACCTCCACGAGGCCTCCCCGGAATACCCGGTGGTAAACGCCATCGTTTCCCACGAGCGGGCCTACACCCTTACAGCCACGGTGATTATTTTTGGCCTGGAAGACCGGGGCATACAGGTGAGCATGGAATCTTCCCCCACTAACCTACGGGGCCTAACCCACCGGGAATTCGGTGACTTTACCGACACCCTGGCGGTCCTGCCGGAAACCACCAACCCCGCCCAGGGCCGGCTGAGGGGCAGAACCGATGAAGCTCTCGTCCTTACAGGAAAGGATAAATTCTATGTCCGGGCCCAGGCCCTGGGCCGCCTCTTTGTCCCCTATGATGAATCG
This sequence comes from Treponema sp., assembly GCA_009777335.1. Taxonomy (GTDB): domain Bacteria; phylum Spirochaetota; class Spirochaetia; order Treponematales; family Breznakiellaceae; genus WRKT01. Next base: position 104,412 of record WRMC01000008.1, read on the forward strand.
GGCCACCCCCTGGAAGACCGGGTAGGCCGGCACCTCACCACCATAGAAGAGTTTGCCCTCTTCCTGGGCTGGGAGTATCCGGAACAGTCCATGGTTATTAGGGACATTCCCCAGCACAGCAGTTTATTACAACGGGGTATTGGCGCATACCTGCGATAAGCCTGTTGTATCCAAGGACAGATGGCCTTTATAGCAGTCCTGATCTTTTTATTCCTGTTTCTAACTGAGTTGGCCCTTCTGGGGGCCGCCAGAAAACGCTTTTCCCTGGTCATCCATGTAAATGGAACCAGGGGAAAGTCTACCCTTACCCGGATGATCCACGCCCTGCTTGCCAGCCAGGGTCTGGATGTCTATGGAAAAACCACCGGCTCTGCGGCCCGCCTTTTACTCCCTGACGGCTCTGAACAAACTATCGGCCGCCTGGGGCCCGCCAATGTGCGGGAACAGAGAAACATGATGCTCTATTCAGCTTTTACCGGGACCTCCAGAAGGCGGGCCCTGGTCTTTGAATGCAATGCCATCCAAGGTGAATTGCAGCAGATTTCGAGCCGCTGGCTGAGGCCTGACATTACGGTCATCACCAATGTGCGGCCCGACCATGTCCGAGAACTGGGGAGCCCCGAAGAGACCGCCAAAACTTTTGCCGCCGCCACCCCCAGGGGCTCGGTGCTTATCAGCTCTGAGGCCCGGTATAGGGGCACTTGGGAAAGGGCCGCCAGGGAAAGGGCCCTGGAGTTCCGCTTTGTGGACCCCCAGGAAGCCCCCGCCGGGGATTTCCCGGAGAACAGGGCCTGCATCATGGCCCTGGCGGATCATCTAAAGATGGACCGGGCCGCGGCCCTGGAAGCTATACGGAGCTTTAAGCCCGATGCCGGGGCCTTTAGGATCCACTCCTGGCCCCTGCCTAGACCCCCAGCCGGCAAGGCTGTAGACGAAGGCAGCGGTGAAGGGAGCATCTCCTTTGCCGATGCCCGAGCGGCCAATGATACCGAATCTACCAAACAGCTCTATCAAACAGCCCTGGACAGGACCAGTCAGACCAGGCCCTGGCGCATCCTCCTCCTCACAAGCCGCCAGGATAGGCCCGACCGGACCTGGGAGTTCATGCACTTTATTATGGAGATCCACAGGGAAGAGCCCTTTGATCAATACCTCTGTCTGGGCCCCGCTCCCCTAAGTTTTTATCTTAGGCTAAAACGGCGGGGAATTAAGGTTCAGGCCCTAAAGGGTCTGGAAGACCTGGACTGCTTCATAGCCCGATGGGCCGGAGAAAACCCAGGGAGGGATCTCCTTATCCTGGCAGCGGGGAACTACGGCGGCCCGGCCCTCCCCCTTTCCCGGTGGTTACAAGATAAAACCAGGGGGCCCTTATGAGCATCGAAGCCTATATAGTCACCGGGATCATCCTGGGCCTGCTTTTTACGGAGCTCGCCGGCCTTTCTCCCGGGGGAATCATAGTCCCCGGCTACCTGGCCCTCTTCCTCTCCAGGCCCCTGGAGCTCCTCCTCACGGCGGCGGCAGCCGCCCTCGTCATGCTCTGCCTTCACCTCCTCTCCCGGCTCTTCTTCATCTTTGGCCGCCGCCGCTATGCCCTGGCCCTGATCCTGGGCCTATGCTTTAAGCTCCTCATCGAGCACCTCGCCGCCCTGCCGGGGATCTCAGGCCTCCCCGCCACCCTGGGGGGTATACAGATCATAGGCTGGCTTATACCGGGCATCATTGCCCACGATTTTTACAAACAGGGCATAGGCAGAACCCTCCTGGCGGCGGGGACGGTCACTTCCCTGGTATTCTTAATCGCCCAGGGGGCCGCCTTTGTCCTTAACTAGGATCGATAAAAAGCTCATCCTTATATGCCTCCCCATCATCATCGCTGCCATCCTGGTTTCTAATCTATGGCGCTTTAAGGCCCCAAGCAGTGAGGCGGCCCTGGCTGTTTCCCTCTATACCGAAATCCTAAAAGAGGTAAACATCGTTGGGGTAGACTTTTCTTCCCTCACCACCACCGTGGGCTACTACCCCGCCAAAAGGGTCTCAGAAGATCCGATCACCGCCGCCCTCATGGTCCGGATCCTCCAGGATGCGGGGGCCGCGAAAGGGTCGGTCATCGCGATTAACGCCTCGGGCTCCTTCCCGGGCTTTACCCTGGCCGCCCTGGCAGCCTGTGCCGCCCTGGAATTAGAAGCCCATGTGATCGCCTCCATAGGCTCCTCTACCTTTGGGGCCAATGTGCCGGGAGCCACCATAGCGGACATGCTCATGAAAGATTCGGTTCAAAGCCTGGGCCATAGCATCCTGGGCTTTACCCCCGGGGGCTCCCGGGATCGGGGCCTCAGCATGGACCAGAATGAAATTAATAGGGTTTCCCGGATGGCCCAGAATGCAGGAATCCCTTTTTACCGGCCCCAGGGGCTGGTAGAAGCCATAGAGCTGCGGGAAACCCTTTTTAGGGAGGTTGGCAGCACCATCCTGGTAAACGTAGGGGGGAACCATGCGGCCAGCGGGGAAAGTTTAGAATTCTATCTTTTGGCTGGGGTCCTGGACCCGAACGAAATCGAGAACTACGATGACCCGGGCCTTATGCAGTCCTTTTTACGGGCGGGGCGGCCGGTCATTCAGATCCTCAATGTACGCCGGCTTTATGCAGATTATGGATTGGAGTTTAACGAGAGGGGTCAGCTCCTGGGAAACACCGAGTTTTTACTTAGATAAACTCTATATCTTTTTACCCAGGTCCTCTTCTATGTCTTTAATGCATTGCTCGGGAGTGGCTCCGGGGGGGTAGACCCGGGTAAAGCCCATCTCTATAAAGCGTTTTTCCACTTCGGCAAAATCGGACTTCCCAACCACCAGGTTCCCCCCCACATAGAGGGGAATATTTTTTAGGCCCGCCTCATCACATTTTTCCCGGAGCCCCCGGCAGTCTATCTCTCCATGTCCGTAGAGGGAAGAGACCACGATGATGTCCGCATTGGTTTCTACCGCCGCAGCTATATATTCTTCCTGGGCCACCATGACCCCCAGGTTGATGACATTAATCCCCGCCTGGGTAAAGGCATATTCGAGAATTTTATTCCCCACCGCATGGACATCGGCCCCAATTACTCCCATTACCAAGGTCACTCCCATATGGACTCCTTACACAAAAATCGCTAGATACCCTGCCCCCATGGTACCACATTCTATCCAGGTATCCCAGAGGAGGAAAAATTTCTCTATACAGATTCTAAATTTAATAGTATACTATTGATAATACAATCTGGAGCAAATGGTTGAGCGATAATGATGAATCCCGGGGGACATCACCTGGCGGTTCCAGGGAGGAACCACAGGCTGAACCCAATGAGGGGCAGTCGGGGCGCATGAGGCCTGGAGGCCGCGCTACCAACCTGAACCTGGAAGTTGAATCCAACTCGGGGAAACGTAAACTAATAATTGGGCTTACCTGGCCCGCCCTGGCAGAAAACCTCTTTACTTCCATATCCTCAATCATAGACATGATCATGGTCTCGGCCCTGGGGGCCCAGGCCATAGGGGCCGTAGGGCTCATCGCCCAGCCCCGCTTTGTCATGCTCGCCGCCTTCATGGCCCTCAACATAGGAGCCACCGCCATGGTGGCCCGCTTTAGGGGAGCCCGGGACCGGGAAAGTGCCAACATGGTCTTTAACCAGGCCCTGCTCATAGGCATAAGCATTTCTACAGTCTTAAGCGTGGTCATGTGGTTTGGGGGCCCCGGGCTCATCCGCTTCCTGGCGGGGTCCAATATTTCAGGGGACATGATTGCCGGAGCTAACTCGTATCTACGGATACAGATTTTTAGCTTCCCCCTCTTGGCCCTTACCTTTACGATTAACGCCGCCCTCCGGGGGGTGGGAAACACCAGGGCGGCCTTTTACAATAACGGGGTCGCCAACATCGTCAAGATCTTCTTTAACTTCTGTCTTATCGGCGGCAACCTGGGCTTCCCCGCCCTGGGTCTTACCGGCGCCGCCCTTTCCATGGTTATTTCCCAGTTTGCGGCTTTTTCCATGGCCTTTTCCAAGGTCATATCAGGCAGGGAATACATCCAGGTGGAGTTGAAAAAACTCTTCCATATTGATCTTTCAATGATTCGAAGGATCCTCCGCATAGGCATCCCCGCCCTCATCGAGCAGGTCTTTATGCGGACCGGCATGATGCTCTTTACGATCATCGTCACCTCCCTGGGGGACTACTCCTATGCGGCCCACATGATCGCCATGAACGTTCAGCAAGTGGCCTTTATGACCGGCATGTCCTTCGGAACTGCCTCTACCTCCCTGGTGGGCCAGTGCCTGGGAAGGATGAGGTCGGACCTGGCAAGGGTCTATGTGCGGCTCACCCAGCACATGAATGTGATGGTTTCGGTATTTGTCACCCTCCTCCTCTTTTTCTTTGGAGAGTATATCACCTCTTTTTATTCCGAAGATGCCGAACTGGTCCGCCTTTCGGCCAGCATGCTGAGGATCATAGCCATAGCGAATCCCTTTTCCTCTTCCCGCTTTGTCTTTGTATCTGCCCTGCGGGGGGCCGGAGACGCCCGGTATACCGCGGCGATTACCTTTGTGGGGATCCTCCTTATCCGGCCCATCGTGAGCATCCTTTTGGTGTTTCCGCCCTTTCCTTTTCAGATAGGTCTTACGGGGGTCTGGATAGCCCTGGTCTCCGACGGGCTCGTCTGCTTCTTCCTGGCCTGGACCCGGTTTAGGCGGGGCAAGTGGGCGGATATTAAGGTTTAATTTACAGGTCCCGCCTACCAGGAAACTTTCGCTGAATCTCCATCGTAGGAAAGCAGCTCCCGATCGCTAAAGAGGGAGTCCACGGCCTCAAAATAGGCCTGGTAGGATCCATAGACCGGAGTGTGGTTTTTTTTGATGTTCATGAGTTCCTCCCCGCCGGAAGCCAAGAGGCGGCACGAGAGGGCGGCAATAAACCGGGTGCTTTCCATATAGGCCCAATCGGGGCTTGCGATGCGGTAGTCGTTGCCGTGGCCCGAACCTTCGGCACCCCCAAAGCTAAGCTCTATGGCGGGCATCACATTGCTTAGGTCCCCTATATCGCTGGAAGAGGGTTCCCATCTATCGAAGAACTGGAGTTTTTCTTCTCCAAATAGTTCGGTCCCTACCTGATGGCTTAGGGCGATAAGCTCTTTGCACACTTTGAGGGGCATATAGCCGGGGATATCCTGTACCCTTAGGCTCGCACCCATGGACAGGGCCGCCCCGGAAAGGGCCCGGGTGATTTTTTTGTTTTCGCCTATCATGGCCTCCAGGCTTGAGCCCCTGACCATAGCTTCCAGTTTAATCGTATCGGGAATGACATTTACCGCCTCTCCCCCGGCGGTAAGGATGGGATGCACCCGGGTCAGGTTTTCTTCCCTAAAGGTTTCCCGGATGGCATTGATGGCATTAAGACCCAGGGTAGCCGCATACAGAGCATTCACCCCATTGTAGGGCCCCCCGCCGGCATGGGCGGCCTTGCCGGTGTAACAAAGGTATTTAAGCAAACAACCATTTTGGCCCCTATTGTTTATGGAAAGGAGCTTCTCCTTATTGCCGCTGAGGTGGATCATCACCGCCGCGGCGACTCCATCAAAGACCCCCCGGTATAGAAACTCCACCTTTCCCCCCAGGTATGTAATGATCCCCTTCTCGCGGAGGGACATGCGGTATTGGACTTCAAGAAGTTCTTCGGCGGGGACTGCCACAAACCGTATGGTGCCGCTTAGGGTAGCCAGGACCCGGGGGTCCCGAAGGAGGGCCGCCGTGCCCACCAGGCAGGCACATTGGGCATTATGCCCGCAGGCATGGACGGCCCCGGTATGGGGGTCCGCATCGGGGTGGCTGGCGCAGATGACACTGTCCAGTTCGCCCAAGACCGCCAGGATAGGCCCGGGGCGCCCTGTTTCCAGGTCGGCGTAAAAGCCAGGTATCCCATCCATAAGCACAGGAGCATAGCCCAACTCGATAAAACGCTCCTGTAGGTAAGCTGAAGATTTGACTTCCCGGTATCCTGTTTCGGGGTTTTGCCAGATATATTCCCCCGTATCCAGAATGAGCTTTCTATGCTGTTGAAGCAGCGTATCCAAGACCTGGATTACTTCTTTTTCTGCCATGTTGCCCTCCATAGGTACCCTTTCTTCCATTGTATCATAGGGTGTAATTGACAACCATCATTCCTAAAAGTACCCTTAGCAATATGAACATCATGAGGCAGCCCTTTCGCTACCGGCAAAGTAATGTAGTCTATTATCTTATTGGAATAAACATTCTCATTTATCTGGGGGTCTACCTTTTTAGGACCCTGCCGGTAATTCAATATTTTGCCATGAGCCCCGTGGCGGTGATCTATTTAAACCGGTACTGGCAATTCCTGACCTACATGTTCATCCACGATCCCCGGACCATAAACCACATCTTATTTAACATGTTCGCCCTCTTTATCTTTGGACGCCAGGTGGAATGGAAGATGGGAAGCCGGGAGTTCCTTTTGTATTACCTGCTCACGGGCTTTTTGGCGGGGGTTTTTTCTTTTTTCATCTATCTTTTGACCAATCAAGTTTGGATCAGCCTCATGGGGGCCTCGGGGGCCATCTTCGCCGTCCAGCTGGCCTATGCCGCATTTTTTCCCAACTCGGTCATATATATCTGGGGCATCCTCCCTCTGCGGGCCCCGGTGCTGGTCCTGGGCTTTGCAGGGCTGGAAGTGTTTTTCCTTCTGACCCGCTCTGGGGGCAATGTGGCCCATATCACCCATCTGGGAGGCTTTGCCTTTGGCTGGCTCTATTTCCAGGTACGTTTTGGCTTAAACCCCTGGTACGAAATGCGCCGATAATTAAAGGGTGAAAAAAAAAGTTTTATTAATCCTACTCATGGCAGTGCCCCTTATGCTCATTGGACAGGATGTGCTCCGAGGCCAGGTCAGGGTGGACCTCATGCCCATATACGGGGGCTTTGTAGAAGATGAATACCCCCTGGGGATAGACAGTGCCTATAGAAGGGCCCTGGAAGAGGCGGCCATGTTTATCTCTGCCCAGATCTACGGCTGGTCTTTTTATTACGACATAGGCGAGCGGGCCAGGGGCATAGATGAGGTCTTTGAGCTTTCCAGCCTGGGGGACATCACCTGGGGAGACCCGGGCCTCCATGTGACCAATGCCCATTTTCAAAACCAAACCCATCAGATTACCTCCCACCTTATGGCCGAGACCCTTTCCATGTGGGTAGATTATAGACCCACCCAGGCCCAGCATAGGCGCCTGCAGATGTGGCGGATGGGAAATATTAGAACTGCCCAGGCCATAGGATACGGCCCCTATGCCTTTCCCGGGGATGACAACGATTGGATGTCCATCCGAAGGGCCGCCCTGGAAGATTCCGCCCGGGCCGCCGTCAGAGCCATGCTCCAGGGGAGCGAACGAAACCGCCCCAAAGAAGCCAGGGGCTATATAAGCCTGGAAACCTTCCCCGCCTACCACATGAGTTCCGGCCGCTGGGCCGTCCAGGCCCGTTTCCGGGTAAACATCACTGAAGTGGTGCCCTTCGCGGCGCATTAGGGGTATTGATTGATTATTAATAATATAGGATTAAATATACTGCCTCAAATCAAAATCTAAGACCATCCGAGCACATCCAGCTGACGCTGGACAGGAACCTTCACCCCTGGCGAGCTTCAAAATGCTCGCCCGGGACGAAGTTCCTGCTCCAGCACAGATAGCTATGCGTAGTTAGATAGAAGATGATTATCGAATACCACCTGCATGATATAGTCTATGTAATACCATAATAATCCATAAAAAGATGGTAGAATAATACCGTTTTATATAGATCTCAGGAAAGGTGTAAAGGCCAGCCCAGGGCTTATGGTAGATTGAAAAACCATCAGAATGACAAGTAGCGGCTATTCAATTTGCTTAAAATGGGGTATATTTATAATAATCCGAATTAAGAGGGTAACATGCTACAATTGGTTTTAGAGATATTATAAGTTATTTTAGGTTTTGGAGGATTCTTTATTTCTAGACATATACATCGTTAATTAAATAATGCATATAGTTTTTTTGAATGAAATTTAATTGCAAGAAGGATAAAATGATAAATATCATTTTCCAGATTTTCCCAGGAGTTCTGTTATTTATAGCAGGTATTTCTATAGTTTTCGTTGCCTTGAAACATAAGAAAATTTCCTAATAATTATTAAGGAGATTAACAATGTTACATTTAATTCTCTATTCAATTATAGCAATTTTGTCATTTACTATGTTTTTTATGCTTAGGTAAATGGGGAATGGAAACCAAAATAAAGGAGATTAAAATGGAAATGACCAAGGAACGAGAACAGGAGCTTAACGCTTTAGAAAGACCCTGGACTAAAGATGAATTAAAAGAATGGGCTAAAGCCCACCCGAATGCCGCGAAAGAATGGGGTTCCAGGATGCGGCAGCTCATGGAAGAAGCCCGCAAGGCCAGGGAATCACAGGATAGCCAGGCTTAAACCACTTGGGCCAAAATGGTACACTTATACATTAAATTCCATCAAATATTTTCACAATTATTCTGATAAATTATAATTATGTAAAAAATGTACTGCCCAAAATGTAAGATCACAAATAATCTCATTTTCTGTACGATAATCACCAGATGAAAGCCCTGCTTCACAATATGGACCAGTGTACAATAAACCTTCTTTAAAACGTCTTTTTTCGTAATTTGTTTTAAACTTAATACTAATCATTCCGTCTTTTCGTAATAGATCATTTAATATTTCAGCGTTTTGTTTTGTAACTTTTATATCCTTTCCTATACCGCATAGAGCAATATGTGTTAAAACCCTCCTGTTGCAGCATATTTGTTCTTGCAAATTGTTAGTAAAAGGTGTTATCGGATATGCAAACCCTCCACATGGACTATAATAACGGCCCCCAAGTCTTATATGATACCAATTATTACTTGGAGTTATTTTATTTAAATGATTAATAGCGTTTGACAGAAGGTTTTTTGATGTTTCGTTCCTCCATGAATATGTATAGGCAAGAGTTTCAAGGTGATAAAGGCATGGCCACAATTGATTAGATTCTAAATAAGGATAATTATACTTTTTCTTTGATTCAGGATTAAATTTCGCTACATCCATAATAGATGATACTGAGTTAATACTATTAAAAGCATTTAAACTAATATCTATTAAACGTTTACAATATTTATCTCCATATCCTAGAATTGAAATTACTGTATCTATCAAAAGTTGTAATCCCCAGCCACAACTATTTCCTATCAACCGTTCATTAAACCTTACAATTTCTGAATTATTATAAGAAAATTCCTGTTCCAAAATTTCATTATTAATAAGTGCTTTTATGTACCTTTTAATAATCAGAAAATCTTTTGGTATGCCATAATCACATAAAAGCCTCGCTCCAGTTTCCCCATCTTGAAGTGGAGTTTGTTTTAGGCTATCCATACCATGCATACTTATCCCTATATATCCATTCTCCTTTTGATAATTTTCTACAATATTAAAACGAGGTGTTTTTAGGACATTTTTAAACAGTCTTTCTTCCTCTTTTTTGTTTTTTAATATCTCCCTTTGTAAACGATATTGAATAATTTCGCTTCCGTTTTCTAAAAGAAAGTCTATTGCCTTGCTTATATCCATATAATATTCCTTTTTTTTAATCAATAATGAAAATTATTTCTACTTTTACAAAGCCATTTCAAACTCGATTTCGTGTAATGCCGGAATATCATTATCACCGATAAGCGGAATTTCCGGGATGAGTTTTCTTGAATAATCAAGCTCATTCAATCTGACCGCACATATTGTAAAGCCGCGTCGTTGATAGAAACGAAAAGCATGGCAGTTGTCATTAGTTGTTTGCACATAAACCCGCTTACA
>WRMC01000009.1 GCA_009777335.1 Treponema sp.
TCCAATATGAGGAGGGCATAGCCATGGCTAGTAAGGTATTATTGAACATCACCAAGGAAGATCATGAAAAGGCCCGTCAGTTAAGCAAGCTCAAGTATGAACTGGACATGCAGAGTAGACAAGTGAGGGCTAAGCGGGCAGCAAGAGCCGAGGGCAAGCTCGAGAGAGATAAAGAATTGTATGAACGTGCCAAGAGTGCTCTGGCAGAAGGCATACCGATCGAGATAATCCAAAAAATAACTGGCCTGGACCTGGAGACCCTTTTAGGAGCTTAACACCATCCTCCTGAATCTAAGAGCCCGCCGCCGATAAGCTCGCCCGGACCTCTTCCCTCAGAGCTGGGGCCTGCTGTGTAATAAGATCCAACTCCGTGGAGGATCTCAGGTGCACCGCCAGGAGATAGCCCTTTCGCTCCAGGGCATTACAGGCCGCTCTAAGAGCCAAGCCTATCATGTTCTCGATCCTCCAGGGGAGCTTCCGGTTCAGGGTTAGGACCTCTTTTTCCATGATGAAGAGCTTGTTACCCCGGTAGCCCCAGGTCCTGCCTTTAAACTGGAAAACGCTTTCGCTGTACCCTGGTGCAGAAACTTCTTCTTTTGGTATACCTGACGAAACTGGGGGAAGATCCGGGAGTTCCTCGAGAATCCTTGCCTTCCCGCCCCTGGCATAGTCCCTAAAGTCCCGTAAACTTAAAGAAACGAGCTTGTCAAAGACCTCATCTGGGGCCCCATGAGCCAGGGCCTTCTCCACATAGGGGAGCTTCGAGAGCCCCTCATGGTCGCAGAAGCCCCGTTCTTCCAGTTCATCCTGGAATTTTAGGAAGAGCCGGCCTATTCGGTACCAGCTAAAGATACTGCTCCGGCTCATGTTGGACCTTTTTGCCCGGTTTTCCATATAAGCGGTCATGTTTTTAAAGCCCAGGGGAAGATACATTTTTTCATTTTTGATTTTTACTAATGATATACCTACATGAAGAATCGCTATTTTCGCATTATTTATTGATTCCTGGATGCCCTGATCTACCTCCAGGGGGTCTAAAGAAGCGGCATAGTCAGGGAAAAGTATGCCCTTGCTTGTGGTAGTTTCCATAGGATGAATATAATAGTAATGAGGGAAAAGTCAAGAAGATTGTTGGGGACTTAGTTCAACTGGTTGGACTAGATTGGGCCATTTGACCACCCCAAGTCCAACTGGTTGGACTAGATTTGGCCATCTGAAAGCCCTGAATCCAACTGGTTGGACTAAGATTCATCGCCTAGGTCGTGCTGGTTGCACCCTGGTCCAACTGGTTGGACTAAGATTCATCGCCTAGGTCGTGCTGGTTGCACCCAAGTCCAACTGGTTGGACTAAGATTCATCGCCTAGGTCGTGCTGGTTGCACCCTGGTCCAACTGGTTGGACTTGATTCCGATGCCCTTGTCCAGCTAGTTGCACTCTGGTCCAACTGGTTGGACTAAAATTCACCGCCCTAGTACAGCTGGTTGGACTAGGAGCCATCACCTGAGCCCAATTTATACCGCTTTAGTCCAACCGGTTGGACTTCACTGTCTTCACTATCACTATCTCCAATCCTGAGTATTGACCCAACACATAAAAAACCTCACTATTTGAGTATGAGCCGTCTATCTTTTAAAGCCTTTTGTATAGAGTTATATGCAGATACCAAGGCCATCCCAAGCAATGAAGTGTATACTCTCTTTGAACAAAAGGGCATCATAAAAATGCTTGACGAAGATTACGAGATCCTGCACGGTCATGGCTTCGAATATGTTATCTATGAAATCGATTCTATTTTAACTAACGGTGGTTTATGACCCTATACCACGGCGGAACTGATATTATTCAAAAACCCCTGATAAGACCCCAGGTTTTAGGCCGTGATTTTGGCAGGGGTTTTTATTGCACAGACATACGAGATCAAGCTGAGAAATGGGCAAGACGACAGGGCCGGATACGTAATCAAACCGCAATCTTAAACACGTATGAATTTGATATAGCACAGGCACAAGACAGTTTAAACATAAAACTATTCAATGATTATTCTCTTGAATGGCTAGAATTAGTAGTAAAAAGCCGGAAATTACCAGATTTCGCCCATGGTTATGATATTATTTTTGGAAAAATCGCCAACGATGATGTTGGAGAGACCATTCAAGCTGTATTTGATGGGTTAATGCCCATGGATTTTGCATTAGAAAGGCTCGTTTTTATGACTGCCAATAACCAATACTGTTTTTGCACTGAAAAAGCCTTAGATTTAATAATCTACCTGGGAACGGAAATCTTGGAGTAATATGCCCCACGGAACTATACGAGCATCAACAATAAAAACCCTCATTCCCCTTATTATGCAGCATTTCAACATAGATGAAAATGCGGCGCTGAAACTTTTCTATGAGTCCCACTTAGGGGAATGTTTTGCCGACGATAATACCGGCCTATACGGGCAAAGTCCATTGTATATTTTTTCCTTATTATTAGAGGAAGTAGGTCTTCAATAATACCTTTGCCAACCCTGCCTTTTTCCTTGGTTCATGTCACCGGCTGTTTACCATCTTCTGCATTTCTTCGATGTTTTCCTCCCATAGCTGAACCAAGAGCTCCGGCTCCAGAGGCTGGGCGGTGGAGCCCCTGGAGAGGACCCACTCATACACCTTTTCGAACTGAGAACTGGTGAAGGTGATAATGAGCCCTTCGCCGGTTTCGGAAATCTCTTGATCTTCTGCCCAGGTGCGGTCCCTTACCCAGGCCATCGAATAATCGTAGAAGGCTACCTTAAAGGTATATGTTTCCTGGCCCATAAAAACTCCGAAATAGGAGCCGGAACTGCTAGCCCGGTAATCATAATTTGCCGGCAGGGTGAACCGGTCTGTGGTAAGAGTGACCTTTTGCATCCGGGCCAAGGAAAAAATGCGGGTTCCCTTTCTCTCTTCGGCATATCCATAGAGGTACCACAGGCCGTTATCAAAAAGGAGCTGGTAGGGTCTGACCCGGCGAAGCTGGTAATCTTCATCATAGGTTCCCAGGTACTCAAAGGTAAGGACCCGGTTTTCCTTGATAGAGGCGGTGATGGGGTCCCATATACCGGGGGCGATGGGGGAAGGGGGGAGCCGGGGTACGACGATACGGTTTTCGTACCACTGGGCGTCTCCGCCGGCCGAAAGGGGGGCAATGATACAGTTCAACAAATTATTGGCCGCTTCATAAATCGGGGTGTCCTGGTACATGGTAAGAATATTCTTGGCCATCCCCAGGGCCAGAAGTTCATCGGCCCCGGTAAAGCCCGCGGGGAGCCGAAAGGTTTTTTCGGAATAATAAAATCCCCTCCTTAGGGCATCGTATTCAATGGGGGCATCGAGCTGGTACCTCATAAAATCCAGGTCCCGGCTGATGGTAGAAATGCTGACTTCGCAGGCCTGGGCAAGGTAATCCGAATTGGGGTACCTCCCAGCGGCTATTTCTGCATCCAGCCGGTAAATTCTGGCCAGGGCCGTTTTCGTGGTTAAGGCCCTGGGGCTTCTCTGTTCTTTTTTCATCATATCCCTTTCCTCTTCCTTTTTTTTCTTTAGGTACCAAATCCCATGGCTTTGGGCTTCTGGTAAAAACTGCTGTTCAATTCTTCTGCGCATATTTGGTGAAGGGTCTCCATGTCCAGGGCTTGCCCCTGGAGGAGGGCATCCACCTCGGCCTTCCGGGCGATGTTTTCAATCTGGCCCCCCGATAAATCATACTTCTGGGACAGACCGGCGGCCTCTTCTTCCCCCAGGCTGGGCATCATGGAGGTCCAGATTCCCTGGCGGCTCTCTGTGCTGGGGCGGTCAAAGTTTATGCGGTACAGGAAGCGGCGTTCAAAGGCGCTGTCCATATTTTTGGTCAGGTTGGTGGTGGCGATCATTATTCCCTTTAGGTTTTCCATCTCCTGTAAAAGGATATTTTGCACCGTGTTTTCCATCTGGTCCACCGCCCTGCTGTTGGGGTTAAACTCCTTTCGGGCACCTATGATCCCGTCCGCTTCATTGAAAAGCAAGATCGGAGCTATCTCTGATTTTTCCAGGGCCTTCTGGTAGGTGGTAAAAACTTCCTTGGTTCGTCTTTCACTCTCCCCTACCCACATGCTTTTTATCCGGGATAGATCAACCATCATAATATTACGGCCCGTTTCCCTGGCTATCTGATAGACCGTCTCGGTTTTCCCCGTCCCGGGGCTCCCCGAGAAGAGGCAGGCAAAGCCATTCCTCATACCCTTATCATCGAGCCGCTTTTGGATTTCCCGAAAGTTAGGTTCGATTAAAAGGTTGGTGAGGGTAGAGATCTCTTTTTTCTCCCTCCCATTATAATAGAGTCTCTTCGTTTTAATGGTATCATGGAGAATCATGTTTTTCAGGAACTTTTGATTAACCGCCAGATCCAGCTCAAAAAGCAATTCTTTTTTGGCATGGTCTGTGAGTTTCCACGATTCATTGTTCCGAAAACCGTCATCCTGGTTATGCTCCACCAGGTTCTTTTCAATAAAAATGTGATTACCCTTGGTTAAGGCTGTTCTATGGCTTAACCCATGACCCTTGTCCTCGTACAGAAATTCAATGTCATAGAACCCAATGTTGTCATCGCTGTTATTACCCGCCAGGTGGCAAAAGCAGAGGAGGAGGATCAGATTATCATCATCAAGATTGAAGCTCATTATCTTTTTGCAAAAACCCAGATGCATGTTCATGTTCAACAGGTCCAAAAGCTCCTCCGAAAGGGCTTCATAGGTAAGTTCATCATTTCCCCTTTCCGAAAAAAGCTTAGAGAGGTGGATGAAGAATTTTTCTATAGAAAGATTCCCAAGCTCCTCGGGGGTAAAACAATTAGTTTTCCTCAAAGACTCCCTTACTTCCCGGGGGATCCGGTAGGATGTATAATCTCCCCTGGAACAGCGGACCAGCTTTTTCTTTTCCAGCTCTTCACATTCGGTCATATATTTAATGACCTTCATCTGGCTGGCATGAATGGTTTCTGCTATCTCGCTTAAGAGAATATTATTGCTGGAAGAGTGCTCCATAAAAAGGGAAAACAAGACGGCCTGGAGGGGGCTAATGCCCAGCTTCTCGGTGATATAGGAGCAGTGGACCTTCCCCCTGGCCAGGCATTTTTCCAGGCCATGCTTTTGGGCCAGTTCCACGATTTTTTCGATATGGTCAAAAATATCCATGTCCTTAGACCTCATCTGGTCTACGGACCCGTCAAACTTCGATAAAAACCTGGCCCCCAGGGCTGATATGGTGTTTTTCATACTCCATACTATATCAGGTTGGTCATTCATGGAATGATAGAGCAGTTTATTTTCCCTTTCATTTTGAATAATTCTCGATTATAATGGGTATTATTAACATTTTCCAAAAGAGGAGAAACGAATGAAAAAATGGGTTTGTCAAGTTTGCGGCTATGTCCACACCGGCGATACTCCCCCTGAGTCTTGTCCCCAGTGTAAGGCCCCCGCATCCAAGTTCACCGAACAGAAGGCCGGTGAAGGTTTTGCCGCCGAACACGTGGTTGGGGTAGCAAAAGGGGTAGATGCGGACATCATAAAGGATCTTCAGGCGAATTTTAACGGTGAATGTACCGAAGTTGGGATGTATCTTGCCATGGCCCGGGTGGCCCATAGGGAAGGATACCCCGAAATTGGTCTTTACTGGGAGAAAGCAGCCTGGGAAGAGGCCGAACATGCGGCCAAATTCGCCGAACTTTTGGGTGAAGTCATCACCGACAGCACCAAGAAGAACCTGGAAATGCGGATCGAGGCCGAACACGGGGCCTGTGCAGGTAAATTCGACCTGGCCAAGAGGGCCAAGGAGAAAAACCTGGACGCCATTCACGATACGGTCCACGAAATGGCCCGGGACGAGGCTCGCCACTGCGCCGCCTTTAAGGGTTTATTGGCCCGCTACTTTAAATAGGGACAAATTGGGGGCTTTTCCTGGCATACTATGGAAAAGCCCTTCGTTCCTCCCCTGCATTGACATTCCCGCCTTTCATACTTCATTATAGTACCATCGCCAATACTGCTATGTTTATCGATTAAAGGAGTTTGTATGAGCTTTGCCACGGACCACATAAAGAACGTTGCCATCGCCGGACATGGAGGCACCGGTAAAACCACCCTTTTTGAACGCCTCCTCTTTGCCGGGGGGGCCCTTTCCCGCCCCGAGACCCTCGAATCGGGGAAGACCGTCAGTGACTATACCCCCGAAGAAATAGAGCGAAAAATTTCCATCCGGGCCGCCATGGCCCATGTAGAAAGGAAGGGAACAAAAATAAATCTCTTTGACACCCCCGGGTCTTCGGACTTTATCGGGGATGTGATCATCAGCTTTAGGGCCGCCGAGTTCATCCTCTTTACCGTGGACGCCCAGACGGGGGTTCAGATCGAGACCATGAAGCTCTGGCGGAGCCTTGAGGGGACCGACAAACCCAGGGGGGTCTTTATCACCCGGATGGACGGGGAGCGGGCTAACCTCGAGACGGTCTTGTCGGACATAAAAGAAAAGTTTAAGACCGACCCGGTCCCGGTGAGTATCCCCATGGGACAGGGTTCCTCCTACCAGGGGGTCATAGACCTGGTAAACGGAAAGTCCTACCTCGTTCAGGGTGAAGAGGCGGTGGAAAAAGAGGGGGCCATCCCCGCAGAATTCGAAGGGGCCTATAACAGCGCCCGGGAGCGGCTCATAGAAGCCGCCGCCGACGGGAACGATGCCCTGATGGAAAAGTATCTTGAAAACGGAACCCTGGCCCCGGAAGAAATTATCACCGGCCTAAGGGAGGCCCTGGGGGCCAACAAGTTCCTCCCGGTCTTTACGGGGGTTTCCCTGAAAAACTCGGGGCTCATTCCTTTCCTCGATTTTATCGCTGAGGTAGGTCCTTCGCCCCTCAGCGCCAAAGATGTGGCCTTGGACCGGGAGGGCTCGGAGCTCGAAGTATCCATGGATGCCTCCAAGCCCCTCTCTGCCCTGGTGATTAAAACCTCCTACGATCAGTTCTCGGGGAAGCTCTGCTGGCTTAAGGTGATCTCGGGGAAGCTGAGCGCCGACTCGGAAATAATGAACGTGACCGAAAACAAAAAAGAGCGGGTGGGAAAACTCTACACCTGCCAGGGAAAGAAGCTGGAGGAGATCCGGGAACTCTCTGCGGGGGACGTGGGGATCATCACCAAGTCGACGACCTTAAAGACCAACGACACCATCAGCGCCGGGGACTCGAGCGTTACCTATAGGCCCCTCAACCTCCCCGATCCGGTCCACTCCATTGCGGTTAACGCCACCGCCAAAAAGGACGATGACAAGCTGGGTGAATTTTTGGTTCGCGCCGCCGAAGAAGACAAGACCTTCCGTTACTTCTTTAACGGCGAAACCAAAGAAACGGTTATCTCGGGGATGGGGGAACTTCAGATCAATATCATCCTGGACAAGATTAAGACCAACCAGAAGATCGAGGTGGAAACCCGGGTTCCCCGGATCGCCTATAGGGAGACCATAGGGAAGAAGGCCAGCGCCGAGTATACCCATAAAAAGCAAACCGGCGGCCATGGCCAATACGGCAAGGTGGTCCTGGACATAGGCCCCCTGAACCGGGGTGAGGGCTACAAGTTCGAAAACAAGATCTTCGGCGGGGCGGTGCCCAAGAACTATATCCCCGGGGTTGAAAAGGGCATAGCCGAGGGCATGGCCCACGGGACAGTGGCCCAGTACCCCACGGTGGACGTGGAAGTAGCCATCGTGGACGGCAAGTACCACCCGGTGGATTCATCGGAACTTTCATTTAAACTGGCCTCCAGGAACGCCTTTAGGGAAGCCATGCGTCAGGCCAATCCCACCCTTTTGGAGCCCATCATGAACCTCTCTGTCTTTGTAGAAGACAAGTACATGGGAGATGTGATGAGTGACCTTTCGGGGAAACGGGGAAAGATCCTGGGGCAGGACTCAGCGGGGGGGATCGCCGAAATCAGGGCCGAGGTGCCCCAGGCGGAGCTGCTCCGCTACTCCATAGACCTGCGTTCCATCACCTCCGGCACCGGTTCCTTTGGGGTGGCCTTTAGCCACTATGCCCCCATTTCGGGCCGCATCGCCGACGAGGTGATCAAAGCCGCCGAGGCCTTCAAGGTCCAGGAAGAAGACGAGTAAGGGCGGTGGCTCTCTTTGCCAAGCGGCCCGCTTTTTTCGATGAGATTTACCGGGGCGATGTAAAAATCGCCCGGTTCCTGACGGTCCTGGTATTGTTTGGGGTCTCCTACGGCCTCTACCTGGGGGTTATGACCAACTACCTGGTGGAGATCATCCGGGTGAGCCCCTTTGAGCGGGGCATCGTAGAGGTCTTTAGGGAGCTCCCGGGCCTCTTTCTCGTGTTTATCCTGGCCCTGCTCTATAAATATTCCGACAGCCGGCTCTTTAAGGTGGGGGTCAGCCTCTGCGCCGGGGGCCTGGTGGGGCTTTTATTGAGCAGCTCTAACCAGTTCCTGATGACCAAGGTCTTTGTGGTCCTTTTTATGGTCCTCTTTAGTGTGGGGGAGCACCTTTTAATGCCCCTGCGATCCAGCATCGCCATGGACCTGGCCAAGAAAGAAAAGTCCGGGGCCGCCCTGGGTCTAAATGCCTCGTTCAACCAGCTGGGCCACATTGGGGGCCTCCTCATCACCATGTGCCTCTTCTTCATCCTCCGCCGCGGGGGCTATGCCCAGACAGACCTCATGTGGTTCCGGATCATCTTTGGGGTCTCGGTGGCCCTGATGGTGACTGCCACCCTGGTGGTCCTGGCCCTAAAGGAGACGGAACTTAAGGCCCCCCGGCAAAGGTTTTACATCAACTGGAAGTTTCGTAAATACTATGCCCTGGAAATTTTCTATGGGGGCCGCAAGCAGATCTTTGCCACCTTTGCCCCCTTCATGCTGGTGGCCTTTTACGGGGCCGATCCGGGGGTCATTGCCCTCTTGCGGACCATCAGCGCCTGCTGTTCCATGGTCTGTGCCCCCGTGGTGGGTCGGCTCATAGACCGGATCGGCTATAGGACGGTGATGGTGGTGGATTCCTTCTTGCTCATCATCGTATGCCTGACCTACGGCTTTGCCCACGTCCTCTTTCCCATGGAGCGGGCCTTCTTCGTGGTGGGGGCCGCCTTTGTCCTGGATGCCCTTATTTCCATGGGCAGGATGGCCGCCAATGTCTATGCCAAGCGGATTGCCTCCAGCGTGGAGGAAGTGACCGCCACCATCTCGACGGGGATCTCGGTGGACCATGTGATCAGCATCTCCATGGCCCTCTTGGGGGGTATTATCTTAAGCCTGACCGGCTACGAGGTCCTCTTTGCCTTTGCGGCGATCCTGGGACTGGGGAAGTGCATGTACACCCTGACGATTAAAAAGAATCCCGAAGAGGCCATGGCCCAGGCGGCAGCCGCCAGGAAGTAAGCTCTAAGCGCTCAAGCCCCGAGGGCATGTACCACCAGGTAATATACTAGGGGAACAAACATGGCGGGGATGAGGTTGGCCACCCGGATCTCCTTGAGTTCCAGGAAGTTAAAGCCTATGGCGGCCACCAGAAGGCTCCCCACGGCGGACATCTCCCGGATCATGTCGGGAGTAAGGAGATCCCGGACCGCCATGGCCCCCAGGGCTATCCCCGCCTGGTAGACAAAGACCGGAACCGCCGAAAAGGCCACCCCTATCCCCATGGAAGCCGCAAAGACCACCGATATGACTCCGTCCAGGATGGACTTGGCAAAGAGGATCTCGTGGTTCCCCGCCAAACCGCTCTGGATGGACCCCACGATGGCCATGGAACCCGAACAGAAGAGGATGCTGGCACTGACAAAGCCCCTGGAAAAGGAGGAAGCAGGGCCCGATGCACCGGAGCCCATCCCCAGCTTTCTTTCTGCCCATTGCCCCAGGCGGTTTAAGAGGCCGTCCAGGTTGATGAGTTCTCCTATAAGGGCCCCGGCAACCAGGCTAAAAATGAGGAGCAGGATGCTTTCATTTTCCAGGGCCCCCGAGAGCCCCACAAAGATGATGGAGAGGCCTATGGCTTTTTTAAGGGTCTCTTCGAAGCGGGAGGGGATGCCCCGGATTAAAAAGCATCCGGCCAGGGAAGCGATGATTATAACCAGGGCATTAACAGTGGGTCCCAGCATTGCTTATGGCAGGGTGTTCCCGGCAGCCAGGTAGATGGCGTACCAGTCTTCCCGGCTGAGGGTGATCCCTGCCCCCTTGATGCATTCCTTGAGCCGCTTAATGTTCCAGGTTCCCGTAACCACCTGCATGCGGGCCGGGTGGCGCAGGAGCCAGGCCACGGCGATGGCGGTATTGGTCACCGAATACTTCTTGGCAATCTCGTCGATCTTCTTGTTCAGCTCCGGGAACTCCGGGTTGTCCAGGAAGACCCCCTTAAAGTAGCCGTACTGGAAGGGCGACCAGGCCTGGATGGTGATGTCGTTGAGGCGGCAGAAGTCGAGGACACTTCCGTCCCGCTGCAGGGCCAGGTCTACCAGCATGTTATTGTGGATCCCCTGGGATATCATCGTGGAATTGGTGATGCTAAGCTGAAGCTGGTTGGCCACCAGGGGCTGCTTTACATACTTCTGTAAAAGTTGAATCTGAGCAGGGTTCTGGTTGGAGACCCCAAAGGCCCGGACCTTACCATTCTGATGAAGGATGCCGAAGGCCTCGGCGACCTCTTCGGGTTCCACCAGGGCATCGGGCCGGTGAAGGAGGAGCAGATCCAGGTAATCGGTCTTGAGCCTCTTTAAGATCCCGTCCACCGAAGAAAGGATGTGTTCCTTGGAAAAATCAAAGGCCACCCCAGGCCGAATGCCGCACTTGGACTGGAGGATGATCTTATCCCGGATAGAGGCCTTCATGCCTATGGCCTTGGCGAAGATCTCCTCGCAGGTTCCCCGGCCGTAGATGTCCGCATGGTCAAAAAAGTTGGCCCCCAGGTCCATGGCTGCTTTAATAAAAGCCGCCGCCCCTTCCTTGCCGGCCCCGTTGATCCGCATACAGCCTATGGCGATGGCGGGAACTTCGGCGTTCCCCAGTAATACCTTCCGCATATTAACAACCTCCAAAAAATTGTTCACTTTATCGACCATTTAAGTGTACCCTACTTTAGGGGGAATACTAAGTACCCCGCCCCATGGAGCACCCTCTACTTTTACAGGACTCCATAATTTGCTACAGTGGTTCCATGCTACCCTTAATTAAAGGAATACTCCTTGGCCCCCCCGATCACCCTGTGACAGTAAGGGGTTGGGTCCGGACGAAACGGGACATGAAGAACCTCGTCTTCGTGGAGGTCCATGACGGCTCCTCCTTTAAGGGGATCCAGTGCACCTTTGACAGTACTGCTCTGGATGAAGGGACCCTGGCCCTCCTGGGGGACTTGAACACCGGGGCGGCAGTGGAAGTTCAGGGGCTGTTGCAAAGTTCCCCTGGGGCGGGGCAGGCCCTGGAAGTGGCAGCCCAGGCCCTGAAGGTCCTGGGGCCTGCCCCTGCTGAGCCCAAAGACGGGGAGCCCCCCTACCCCCTGCAGAAAAAGCGCCACTCGATGGAATTCCTAAGGGAGATAGCCCACCTGCGGCCCCGGACGAACACCTTCGGGGCGGTGACCCGGGTGCGAAACCGGCTCTCCTATGCGGTCCATCAGTTTTTTCAGGACCGTTCCTTTCAGTATATCCATACCCCCATCATCACCGCCTCGGACGGGGAAGGGGCCGGTTCCATGTTTCAGGTAACCACCCTGGACCTGGCGGCTCTGGCAAAATCGGGGAAGGAGCCGGATTACAGCCAGGACTTTTTTGGCCGTTGGACCGGGCTCGCTGTGTCAGGGCAGCTTGAAGCGGAGGCCTATGCGGCGGCCCTTACCCGGGTCTACACCTTTGGGCCCACCTTTCGGGCCGAGAACTCCCACACCACCCGCCATCTCTCGGAGTTCTGGATGATAGAACCGGAGGTGGCCTTTGCGGATCTGGAAGATAACATGGCCCTGGGGGAGGACTTTCTCAAGTTCCTCTTTAAGACCATTTTAACAGACTGCCAGGAGGACCTGGAATTTTTCGATACCCATGTAGAGAAGGGCCTTATCAAGACCCTCGAATCGGTGGCGGAGGCCAGGTTTACCCACATGACCTATACGGATGCCATAAAGGAACTTGAAAAGGCCGGCCCCTTTGAGTTTAAGCCCTACTGGGGCTGTGATATTCAAACCGAGCATGAGCGCTACCTGGCTGAGACGGTGGCCCAGGGGCCCCTGGTGGTTACCGACTACCCCAAGGAAATTAAGGCCTTTTACATGAAGCTCAACGATGACAAAAAGACCGTCAGGGCCATGGATATCCTGGTTCCCCGGCTGGGGGAGATCATAGGGGGATCCCAGCGGGAAGAGGATTACAGCAAGCTGCAGTCCCGGATTATCCAGCTAGGAATGAACCCCGAAGACTACCGCTGGTACCTGGATCTACGCCGCTACGGCACCATGCCCCATGCGGGCTTTGGCCTGGGCTTTGAGCGGCTTATCCAGTATGTGACGGGGATGGCCAATATCCGCGATGTGATCCCCTTTCCCCGGAGCCCCGGCCAGGCAGAGTTTTAAAAGCAGTGAAATCGTGGGGAGGGGGGGCCAATTCCCGGCGGCCCATTACTGTAGGGCTTTTACTTTTTCTGTCCCTGGGTTCTGCCCTGGCCCAGAGTTACCGAATCCCCGAGATAGAATCCCGCTCCGCCGTGGTCATGGATGCCGCCACGGGGCACATCATCTACGATAAAAATGGGGGGGAGCTTATCCCCCCAGCCTCCATGACCAAACTCATGACCATGTACCTGGTCTTTCAGGAGATCCAGGCGGGCCGGGCCTCTTTGCAGGAAATTATTGAACCCCCGCCGGAAAGCTGGGCCAGGAATCAGCTTCCCCTCTCGTCCCTTATGGGCCTGGCTCCGGGGCAGCGCTTGAGCATTCGGGAGCTGCTTTTGGGCATGGCCATCCATTCGGGGAACGATGCGGCGGCAGCCCTGGCCCTGCGCTTTGCCCCCTCGGTCGCCAGCTTCGTAGACCGGATGAACCAGACCGCCGCTGCCATGGGGCTCGAGCATACCTTCTTTGTGGACCCCTCGGGCTACTCGGAGCTTAATCAGACCACTGCCCAGGAGTTTGCCTATTTCTGCCGTCATTATCTGACGGAGTATCCCCGGAGCCTGGAGGACTTTCATTCGGTCCTGGAATATGCCTACCCCCTGGCCCAGCATGTGGCAGAGCCCTATAGGGATGCCCCCGAAACGAGGGTCCAGAGGAACCGGAACAGCCTTCTGGGCCAGGTCCAGGGGGTGGATGGCCTCAAGACCGGGTCCATCCCCGCGGCGGGCTTTAATATAGCCCTTACGGCCGAACGGGGGGGGACCAGGTTTATTGCGGTCCTCATGGGGGCCCCTTCGAGCCCCGGGGGGGACCGGATCAGGGATGAGGATGGAAGGCGGCTTTTGGAATGGGCCTTTGACGAGTATAAGACCCTGAGGCCCCCCCTCCCCTTCCTGGAACCTCCCCGGGTGTGGAAGGGCCGCCAGAATAGCACCCGCCTTATCTTTAGGGAGGAGCCGGTCTTTACGGTCCCCCTGGAGCGGGGGGAAGATCTTTTATGGGTATTGGACCTTGAGGGGCCCATCATAGCCCCCCTGGGGGCCTTTAGCCCCGTGGGGGATCTGATCCTCTATGACAGTATAGGAGAGCTGGCCCGGTTTAGGCTGCTTACCGCAGAGGATCTTGAAAGAGGCGGGTTCTTTAAACGGCTCTTTGACAGTATTAGGCTCTTCTTCCAGCGCTAGCCCTATTTTTTCGATTTTACATAATCGTCGTAGGACTTTAGCTGGGGCTTTTCGGCAGGCTTTGCCGTTTTCCGGACAAGCCTGCCGCTTTCTTTCTGCTTTTGCTCCCGGATTTCCTGTAATATAGCCAACTCATTGCTCAACTGCTGGAGTTTGACGAAGTTTTTTTCTTCCTCCATCTTCTTTTTTTTGTCAAACATGAGGGTTTCGATTTCCAAGAGGGTCTTTTTTTGCAAAAGCGCCCTCATTGTGTCTTTATCGTTGGCCATGGGACACCTCCTGCCCAATTACACTATTTTGAACTTTTGCACTTCCTTCATTAATAGGTCGGCGGTCTCCCGGTTCTTGGCGGTTAGTTCGTTAATGTTGGTCACCGCCTTGTTCACCTGATCTACCCCCGAGGCCATTTCGTTCATCCCCCCGGTGATTTCCTGGGTGGACTTGTCCAGGTTTTCGGTTTCCCGCATAACCTCCCGGGCCCCTTCGAGCATCTCCAGAGAGCCGTTCTTGACAAGCTGGCTGGTATCATTCAGGTGCCCTATGGCTTCCAGGATCTGCTTGGAGCCCTGGCCCTGCTCTTCCATGGCGTTGCGGATATTCTCTTCCTGCTCAGCCACGGTCCTAACGCTCGTATCGATGGCCTCGAAGCGCTTGAGCACCGAGTCGGTGGACTGGGTGATCTTGTCTATCGAAGTCTTAATCTTCTTTAGGACCGTGCTGATGGTCTTGGACTGCTCACTGGAGCTTTCGGCCAGCTTGCGGATCTCCTCGGCTACGACGGCGAAGCCCCGGCCCGCATCCCCCGCATGGGCCGCTTCGATGGCGGCGTTCATGGAGAGAAGGTTGGTCTGGCTGGCTATGTTTTCCATCACCGCGTTGATTTCCAAAAGACCCTCGGATTCCCGGGAGATTTCCTGGATGTCGGAAGCTACATCCTGCAGCCCCGTGCGGCCCACATCGGAAGCCTCGGTGAGTTTTTCCACGTTCTCGCCGTTCCGAACCAGGGTGGTGGTTACCGACTGTATGTTGGCCAGCATCTCTTCGATGGCCGAGGAAGATTGGGAGACACTGGTGCTCTGCTGTTCCACATGGCCGTTCAGGTTGTTGATATTGGTGGTGATCTGCTCCATGGTGGCGTTGGTTTCGGTGACGCTGGCGCTCTGGTTGATCATCCGGGACTTAATACTTTGTATGTTGGCGGTAATCTCGTTCATGGCTGCCGCGGTCTCGGTCATGTCACTGGCCAGGGCGGAACTCATGTCGGTGATCACCTTGGTTTCGTTCATCACATGGCGGACCATGATTTTGATCTTCTCTATGGTCAGGTTAAAGTACTTGGCCATGTTTCCGATCTCATCCTTGGAATTGACTACTATGCTGTGGGTTAGATCCCCATCCCCTTCGGAGATGTCCTTGAGGGTTTCGGTCACGGTGATGATAGGTTTGGTGGTGGCGCTGTAAATAAAGAAGGCCACAATGGAACCCACTACGATGACAACGAGGGCTATGATAACCGCAAACTCTACCATGTCCTGTACCGGTGCCATGATGGTCGATTCGGCCATGGCAAGCATGATGGTCCAGGTCATATCAGAGGTCCCGATAGTAAAAGAACTAAGGTCAATTTTGGTGTTTGAATCCATGGAGGCCGAATAACCGTCCAGTACCAGATTTCCCCCTTCCCTTACGGTCTGCTGCACCAGGCCGAGGTTATCGGCAAACATGGTGGGTACTTCGTGCAAGAGATTGCCAATGTTATCGGGGAGGTAGGAGGCGACGATGTAACCGTTGTTGGCGTAGATGGACATGGCGGCTATGTCGGGATGGGTCCTCATGGTCTGCATCACCGCGGGCTGGACGGCAACAAGGTCTACCCGGCCGTTGACCATGCCCATGACCCGGCCGTTGGACTTGCTGATGATGGGGACCGACATACGCATGACCGCATTATCTTCACCCCTAATCTGGATGATTTCGGGGGTCTCTATCCGGTCCTGCCGGGCATTGGGTCCATTGATGTAATCGATAAGCATATCGACGATGCCGGAGGTCCTAAAGAACAATTCGTGGGTATACTCGTCCCTGGACACCACCGAGGCGTACTGGCCCGTTTCGGTAGAACCCTGCCGGCCTATATGATCCGCATCATTGTCAAAGGCATTGGCCCGCCAGATCGTGCCGATCTCAAAGAAGACCACTTCGTCGGCCATGACAGCCATGATAATTTCATCAAAGGTATCCCGCCTTAGGTCGGGTTCAAAGCTATCGTAATTGCCAAGGATATTGGCCAGGGTATGAAGAACCCTTAGGTGGCCGTTAACCCGGCCAAACCAGTACTCGGTCTGCTGATCGTTCAGAAACTCCAGGCTGTTGACGCTCATTTCCATGCTGTTACTCGAGGCCCTATTGGTTAATGCTATAGATATAGCTACAGCCACAACCACGGTTAAAG
Source organism: Treponema sp. (assembly GCA_009777335.1). Lineage (GTDB taxonomy): Bacteria > Spirochaetota > Spirochaetia > Treponematales > Breznakiellaceae > WRKT01. The sequence continues at coordinate 16,290 of WRMC01000009.1, forward strand.
CAACGCCTAAGAGGGTTAGTTTAATCTTAATTTTCATTACCAGCTCCATTTTGATGAATTAATTGATTACGAGATGGATGGGTCCAAAAGCCCCATGCTTAGGGGCATAGCCATTGTAACGCGGGAGCAAAGGATCTGTCAAGTTTAGGATGGGGATTTTGGGGCTTTCTGGCCCCAGAGGGACCCTAGGGGGCCCTAATATTGTCGAGATCCTCCAGATTGGCGTAGCTTTCCTCCAGGCTCATCTCGTCAAAGAAGGAATCGAGTTCCTGGTCGATTTTTTGGAGGGTTTCTTCCATTTCTTTTATCTTTCGGATTGAATATTGGATCTGCTTTTCCCGGAGGCGATCACAGGCCGTATCAAGCATGGTCTGGAAGGAACTGTCTTCCATCATGTAAACCTGGGTTCGCCCTATAATCATGGCATTTATTCGATGAGGATGGGGACAGGTCTGTCTGTCTGGGGGTCCGTTATATTATCAAAGGCCCTGATAAAGGTTACCACCGCAATAAAGGCGATTAAAATGAGTACCAGCTTTCGCATAGATCCTCCCAAGATTCAATAATTTTTTACCTGTTGTTTTAAAAACTCCAGTTTTAATACTATCTCTGATTCCCAAGAAAATCAAGGGGGTTTACTGCAATGCCATTCCGGTAGACCGCAAAATGCAGGTGGGGTCCCGTGGAATACCCGGTATTGCCCACGGTGCCTATCTGGGCTCCCCGGCGTACTTCGGTGCCCCTCTCCACATCGATGGTATGCAGATGGGCGTACATGGTCTGAAAGCCCTGGGAATGGGTCATGATGATAAAGTTTCCGTAGATCCGGTCAAAGCCCCGGGCAGAGATCCTGCCGTCCATGGCGGCCCAGACGGGAGTGCCGGTGGATGCTGCCAGGTCTATGGCCGCATGGTGGCTGCGGACCCCCGTAAAGGGATCATTCCTCCAGCCGAAGGGGGAAGTCAGCCTTCCGCCCCGGAGGGGATAGATAAAGAGGCTTTCACCCAGGGCCATCCGGAGCTCTTCCCTGCCCATCCGTGCCCCGGGGATAAAAAGGACCACCCCGGGGTGGATCACATCGCTCTGGATGTCATTGGCATCGAGGATGGCCTCCAGGGGAACCCCCATGGTCTGGGAAATGCCCGTGAGGTTATCTCCAGCCTTGACGGTATAGGGGATCCCGTCCATGTTGGGAATCCGGAGGACCTCTCCTTCCCGGAGGGATCGGGCATTGATGATGCCGTTGGATGCAATAATCGCGTCCATGGAAACCGAAAAGTTGGCAGCAATCCGGGAAACCGAGTCGCCCCTTTGGACCCTGTAGCTGTGCCAGGCAAAGGCCTCGGCCAGATCCAGGGGAATGAGGTCCCCGCTTTCGGCCCTTTCGGCTGTATCGGCGCTTTCTATCCCCGCATAACGGGCTAGACTATAGTAGCTTCTATTATCACCCTCGGTGCTGATCACTTCCCGGTCCAGGAAATCCAGGCTTCCCCCCTGGCTTCGGATGATAAAAAAGAAGCCCAGGATGAGGATAAAAAGGGCGGTCATGGGAAGGGCCATAAGGGGGGAGCCGAAGAAGGCCTCTTTTTTAACTGTCCCCCGAACCTTGGACCCATACGGGGAGGATCCTTTGGGGGCCTTTTTTGGGCTTTGGGGAAAGAAGGATGAGGCAATCTCCCTTAAAGCCGGGAAGGGCCCTATGGGGAGGGATATGGAAAAGAAGGGGACCCGCTCTCTGGGGGCCCTTTTTTCCTTCCGGGGACGGGCTATTTTTGGTCCCTGCCGCTGAATCCTGGCGGGTTTCTGCTTAATCCGGTCTATAAAGGGGCTGTTCTCTTCGAAGCGGCTCATCACCGAAGCGGGCCTAAAGGCGGTCTTTTTTGCCGTCCGGGGGCGGGCTTCCTGGAGTTCCAGCTTCCTGGCTGGGGAAGAAATGGGGTTCCCCTTGGGATCCCTCTGTACCCCCGAGTGTTTTCGCTTCTGTACCCTTTGATTATCAAGTAAATTACTCATGGTATATTGGTTTATCGACATAATCAAAAGGAATGATTATACTTGAGGGCGTATTCCTCTTGAGGACGTATTCCTAAGGAGTAAACATTGGGACGGGCCCTGAGTAATGGGATTATCACCAAGGCAGTTATGGGTGCCCTCATTACCGCCCTGGTCCTAAAATTTTTTGTCCTGGACTTTATGGTTGCCGAAGGCCAATCCATGGCACCGGCCCTAAGGCCCGGATCTATGCTCCTGGTGTGCCGGGTATACTACGGATTTAAGCTGCCCTGGTCCCAGTCCTATATCCTCCAATGGAAGGCCCCACAGGGGGGGGACGTGGTGGTGTTTTACACCCCCCTGGGGGAAATTGCGGTAAAACGGATAGGCGATATGATCCCCGGGGCCATGTTTATTGCCCTGGGGGACAACCTGGACCAGTCCTATGATTCCCGTAACTACGGGCCGGTACCGGTTCAGAACATCATAGGCAAGGTAATGGGGATAACGCGATGAGCCAAGAATCCTATGACCAGACAGAACGGATAGCCAGCAGGAGCCGGTTCATCATCTTTGCGGTCATTTTCTCCCTCACGGGCCTGGTGGTCCTCTTCCGTTACGGCTACCTGATGCTGAGTCCCCAGCAGGCACCCCGGCCGGGCAGGCAGGACACCCTGATAGGAAGGGGGCCCATCCTGGACCGGAACGGCCGGCTCCTGGCCCTGGAAACCAGACTGGGGAACATCACCCTCTGGCGGCCCGGGGTCAGCAACCCCGAAGAACTGGCCATGAACCTGGCCCCCATTTTGGAACAGAGCCCAGAGGAGATCCTGGACCGGATAGTAAACTCCCAAAGCGATTTTCTCTACCTCAGGCGCCAGGTCAGCGAAAGTGTGGTCCGGCTCATCGAGGCGGGGATACGGGAAGGCCGCCTCCAGGGGGTGGGGCTGGAACCCATGGTGGGCCGCATCTACCCGGAACGCAACCTGGCGGCCCAGATTATAGGCTTTACCGGAGACGAGGGCCGGGGTCTGGGGGGCATAGAGTTTGCCTTTGAGCAGGAACTGCGGGCCGAAGCAGGAACAGCCCTGGGGGGCCGGAACCGCCGGGAGGGGGGGCAGGTCTTCCTTACCCTGGATGTAAATGTCCAGTATATCCTGGAAACCCTCTCGAGCCGGATCATGGCGGACACCCAGGCCGAGGCGGTGATGTTCATGGCCCTGGATCCCCGAACCGGAGATATCCTGGGTTCCGCCTCCCTACCCGGTTATGACCCCAATAATTTCCGCAACTCCGATGAGCTCTCCCGGATGGACCGGCCGGCCATATGGGCCTACGAGCCAGGATCGGTCTTTAAGATCTTCTCCCTGGCGGCCCTCCTGGATTCGGGTCTCATTTCCGACGATACGATCTTTTACTGCAACGGCCACTACGAGCGGGTAACCGGCCGGGGGGAACGGATCCTCATCAGCTGCCTGGGGGCCCATGGCTGGGTCAGCGCCCGGGACATCATTTCCCTCTCCTGCAATGCCGGGGCGGCCTATGCGGCGGACCTGATGACCCAGCAGCACTTTTACGAAAAGCTCCTGGACTTTGGCTTTGGCAGGCGGACCAACGCGGGGATGCCCGGAGAAACCGCGGGTTTTTTTAGACCCCCCGAGCGCTGGTCTGACCGGTCCCGCCCCACCATCTCCATGGGTCAGGAGATTGCGGTCTCGGCCCTGCAGATGCTCCAGGCGGCCACAGCCATCGCCAATGACGGGGTCCTGGTTCCCCCCCGGATAGTCTCCCGGATTGTCACCCATGACGGAAGAAGCAGCAGCATCTACGAAACGGAAGTTCAAAGCCGGCGGGTAATCTCCCCCGAGGCGGCCCAGTACATGCGGAGCTACATGATGGACGCCGCCTCTATCTTGGGCACCGGATGGAGGGCCTCGGTGGAGGATCTCTCCCTGGGGGTGAAGACCGGTACCGCCCAGCTCATAGATCCCCTTACGGGGGCCTACTCCAGCACCGACTTTATTTCCAGCACCATTGCCATGCTGCCCGCCGAGGCTCCTACCCTGATCCTCTACCTGGTCATCGTCAAACCCCGGGGAGAAATTCTGGCGGGCCGGATTGCCGCTCCCCCCATCAGGGAAGCAGCCGAGGCCCTGATCAACTACCTGGGCATACCCCGGGGCAGGAACCCCCAGGTGATCCATTCCGGGGCGGTGGCCCTGCCGGCCATCCCCTTTCCCCTGGTGGACGAAAGGGTCCCGGATTTTACGGGCCTCGCCAAGGCCCAGTTATTGCCCCTCCTATTGCGGGAGGACCTGAACTTCCATGTCAGCGGCGAGGGCTGGGTGGTCCGCCAAAACCCGCCCCCCGGGACCCTCCTGGATGAGGGGACCCTGATCATCCTGGAACTGGAATAGCTTTCATGGGAACCGGCTGGTATACCCAAAACCTAAAAATACTACAAGAGTATAACCCCCCCCTGGCAGAACTCATTGAAGGGACCGAGGATGGGGATGAGGATCTGTACATTGAAGAGGCCGCCGCGGGGCTGCCGACCATGGTCTGCCAGGGGCTCAGGATCCATTCCAAGCAGGATCCCCGGCGGGAGGCCCAGCGGCTCCTGGAGGCCTCGGGAGGGGGCAATGGGGTTCTGGCCCTGGTCCTGGGCTTTGGGCTAGGTTATGCCGCCGAGGTCCTGAACGAAGCCTTCCCCGCCCAGCCCATGATCATCGCCGAAAAGCGGCCGGAGATCCTAAAAAGGGCTCTGGAGACCCGGGATTTATCCACTCTCCTGGCCCGGAAGGATCTGATCTTTGTCCTCGGGGGTGAAAGCAGCGGCCTGGCCAGGGCCCTTTCCTACTTTACCAACCCCCGGGGGACCCCTCCCCTGATCCTAAGAAACAGGGCCCTCTGGGAGCTGGATACCCCCTGGTATATGGAACTGGACGGGCATATCGAAGCCTGGGTCTCCCGAAGCGGGGTAAACCGGGCCACCAAGCAGCGTTTTGGCCGGCGCTGGCTGCAGAACTTGTCGAAAAATTTAACCACCATCCGGGACCTTCCGGGCCTGGCATCCCTCGAGGGGCTCCTGGAAGGGAAGGATATTCCCGTGTTCCTGGCAGCCGCAGGGCCGGGCCTGGACGAGGCGGCTCCCCATCTCTTAAAGATCTGGGAACGGGCCTTGATAGTGGCGGTGGATACGAGCTTTCGCTTTGTCCTGGCCCAGGGGGTGGTTCCCGATTTTCTGGTCTCAGTGGATCCCCAGTACTGGAACTACCGGCACCTGGATAGGACCCTGACAGAAGCCAGAGCCCTGGCCCAGGCCCCCCGGACCCGCCTTATCGCCGAATCGGCGGTTTATCCTCCCTGTTTACGGGAACCCTTTGAGGGGATCTTCCTCTGTTCATCCATGTTCCCCCTGGGCCGGTTTATCGAAGACCAGGTGGACCCCAAGGGGGAGCTGGGGGCCGGGGGCTCGGTGGCCACCAGCGCCTGGGATTTTATCCGCCGCCTGGGGGCCCGGGATGTATGGATCGCCGGACTCGACCTTTCCTTTCCGGGCCTTAAAACCCATTTTAGGGGGGCCCTCTTTGAAGAAAAATCCCATGCCGAATCGGATCGCTTCTTCCCCGCCGAAACCTGGAAGACCCGGGCCCTAAGGGACGGCCAGCCCTTTATGGCGGCGGGACGCGGGGGGGGGCAGGTCTTAACCGATAGGCGTCTTTCCTTGTATGCCTCCTGGTTTGAAAACCGCTTTAAGGCCCATAGGGAGCTGCGAAGTTGGTCCTATAGCCCCGGGGGTCTTGAAATCCCGGGGCTCCTGGAGGGCCGCCCCGAAGAACTCCTTTCCCTTCCCCGGCGGCGGGAAGAGATAGATTCCCTATTGGATGGGTTTTACGAGAACCAAAAGATGAGCTTTTTTTCCCCCGCCGCTCTAGAGAACCGCAGGCTCAGCTTTGACAGGGCCCGGGAGGATCTTAGGGCGGGGCTTAGGGAAATAATAAGCCTATCCCAGGAAGCGGCCCAGGATGCAGGACTGGCAGCCTCCCGCCGCAAGCAGGGCCGTCTGGGGGAGCAGGAAAGCCAGGGGGCCCTTCGGAAGCTGGATGCCGCCAACAGGGCCATCAAGATGAGCAGGGTAAGGGACATAGCGGCCTTCATGTTCCCTGAGATCGAAGAGGCTGAGGAAGGGGTTGATTCTGGTGCTGACCCCCTGGGCCGGCACCTGGAATATTCGGCCCGGTTCTACAAGAGCCTCCACGATGCGGCGGCGGAAAACCTGGAGATCCTCGAGAGCCCCGGCAGCAGGACCCCCTAGGAGGAGCCGGGCTTTTTCTTCAAGTAAAAAAGGGAAGAAAAAAAGGCGGTGAGGGGTAAGGCCAGGAGGATCCCAAAACTCCCCGCCAGGGCCTGCAAAATTTCCACCGCGATCATCTCCCGGTTAAGGAGATCCAAGAGGGAATTACTGTAGACGCTTAGAATAAGCACCACCGAAAGAGAACTGCCTATATAGGCCAGGATGAGGGTGTTCGCCATGGAACCCAGAATGTCCCGGCCTATATTTAGGCCCGATTTAAAGAGGGTCTGGAAGTTTATAGTCCGGGCCTTTTCCCTTAGTTCCCAAAGGGAGGAGGCGATGGACATGGCCACATCCATGATGGCCCCCATGGCCCCAATGATGATCCCCGTTAACTGAAGAACCCCATCCATGACAAGGGCAATGAGCCCCGCTGCGACGATGCCGCTGATGCACCCTATGGCTGCCCCCAGGGCCTTTTGGTTATAGCCCACCACCAAAAGAAGGGTGACCACGGTGGTATAGACACAGACCATGATGGCCATGAGGTAGACATTTTTTCCCGAAAGGATGGCCGGGATAAAAACCAGGAAGACGGACCCGCAGGTGAGGCCCAGGGAAAGGAGGGTATTAAAACCCTTTTTCCCCCCAAAGATGAGGACCGAAAGGGCAAATATAATACCAAGGGCAAAGAGCCCCCCGGTACGAAGATGGCCGTTATAAAACCACTGGTCCTCAAAGTTTATCAGGAGGACCCGGTCGCCGGGCTTAACTTCCTGGGGATCGGCGAGCATAAAACCGCTGAGGCTTTGGGAGGCGGTAATGCTTGTTCCCCGGCGGCTTCCTCCCCTAACCTGGGCTTCGAACACCAGGGTGTCCCCCATCAGGGTCATGAAAATTTCATCGTAGCCTTCGGGGTCTTTATAGATATCAAACTGATCATGGGGTGAGAGGCGGTCCAGGATTTCCTGCACCTGGGCCGGAACCACCTCATTGGAAAAACCAGAAAGGATGAAGCGGTCCTGGACCGCCATGCTATGGCCGATGAGCAGAAGGAGTACTGCTATTATAATGGTAAAAAGGTATGGAATCCGGATTGTCAGCATGGTGATCCTTAAAAAATGATGCGGGTCACAAACTGGTCCACCAGGATCAGGGTTCCAAGGATGGCCGTATAGAGGGCGAAGAAGAAGAGGGATTTTTCCCTGATGATCTTCAGCATGAAATGGACCGCACAAAAACCAGCCGCCGCTGCCGCCAGGGTTCCTGCCGCCAGGGCTTCGCCGCTAAGGCCGCTCTGTTCCAGCAGCAGGGCGGGGTTAAAGCTCCTTTGGGCGGCCTGGTAGAGGTCCCGCAGCTGCCAGACCAGGGCCCCCAAGATGGCGGGGATGGCAAGAAGAAAGGAAAACCGGGCCGCCAGATCCCGGTCTATTCTGCGGGAGAGGGCGCCGGTAAGACAGGCCCCGGAGCGGGAAACCCCGGGGAGGATCGCCAGGGCCTGAAAGAGGCCCACCACCAGGGCATCCCAGAGGGAAAGATTGCGGCGGCGTTCCACCGCTGTTTTTAGAAGGCCCTGGCCGCTTCTGCGATAGAGGAGCTCCGCCATGCAGAGGAGCACCGAAGTAAGCAGAAAGGAGGGGCCCAGGAACTGCCCTGTTGCAAAGGCCCCTTCCAGGGCCTCCCGAAAGAAGAGGGCCGCCAAGACCGCGGGGATGGTGGCTATGATGATAAAGCCCGTCAGGGGGCTCAGGGGCCGGCGGAGGATGGCGAGGATTTCCCGGCGGAGGACCAGGAGGACCGCCAAGAGGGTGCCCACATGGAGCATCACATCGAAAAAGAGCCCCGGCATCTCTATGCCAAAGGCCTTTTGTAGAAGGACCAGATGGCCGGAACTGCTGACGGGGACAAATTCGGTGATCCCCTGGACGAGACCCAAAATAACCGCATGGAAGGTGCTCATGGTACCTTAGTATATAGGGGCTGATTTTACTTGTCTATGAGAAGGAATATCTCCTATACTGGGTACCTATGAGGCTCACGATTAAAAACGCCCGGGTCCTGTTATGGGAACCCCATTGTCAGATCCGGGAAAAGGATGTTCACATAGATGGATCCCTCATCAGCCAGGTGGGAAAGGCGGAAGAGGGCTTTGAGGCCCAGCGGGTCATCGATGCCCAGGGAAAGCTGCTCATGCCGGGGCTGATAAACTGCCATGGCCATGCTTATATGTCCCTCTTTAGGAACTACGCCGACGATCTCCCCTTCGATGACTGGCTATTCAAAAAGATCATGCCCGCCGAAGATGCCATGAAGAGCGAGGATGCCTATTGGTGCAACCTCCTCTCTTGCCTGGAGATGATCAAGACCGGGACCACCTGCTATACGGATATGCAGATGTTTAAGCACATGAGCGTCCGCTCCGCCCGGGAGTCGGGGATGCGGGCGGTGATCTCCCGGGGTCTGGTGGGTGACAGCCCCCAGGACCAAGCTGCCCGAACCCGGCTGGATGAGGCCTTCGAAGAGATGGATGCCGCTGCAGGGGAAAGCCGGATTAGCTTCATGCTGGGCCCCCATGCCATCTACACCTGCGGAGAAGCCCTCCTAAAGGAGCTGCCCGATATGGCCCTCGAAAGGGGCATAGGCCAGCAGATCCATATCCTGGAAGGAAAAACGGAGCTTGAAGATTCATTAAAAAACCATGGTTGTTCTTCTATTAAATACCTGGAATCCCTGGACTTTTTTAGGGCCCCCACCTTGGCGGCCCATTGCGTCCATATCGACCAAGAGGATATAGAAATCTTGGCCCGGCGGGGGGTCTCGGTGGCCAGCAACCCCATGAGCAACATGAAACTGGGGAACGGCTTTGCCCCGGTGCCCCGCTTACTACAAGCGGGGGTAAATGTCTGCCTGGGCACCGACAGTGCCGCCAGCAACAATGCCCTTAATATGTTCAGAGAGATGTCCATGGTCTCCTATATCCATAAGGGCCTGGAGCAAGACGCCCTCTGCATGAATGCCGAGGAGGCTCTCCGCTGCGGCACCCTAAGGGGAGCCAGGGCCCTGGGGCTGGAAACCATAGGGGCCATTAGGGCGGGGATGAAGGCGGATCTCATCCTCATCGACATGGATAGGCCCTGGATGCAGCCGGTCAATAACCCCCTCTTTTCATTGATCTACTCGGCCAATGGCACCGAGGTGGACACGGTTATCATTGACGGAGAAATAATCATGGAAAAAGGCAGGGTCCTCAGCCTGGACGAAGAGAAGATCCGAGGCGAAGTAGAATCAATACGAAAGAGGTTACTTGTATGAGCCAAATTAGGGATATCTCCCTGGCCCCGGAGGGCCGGAAGAAAATTGACTGGGTGCAGAACCATATGCCGGTCCTTTCCAAGATTAGGGAGGAATTTATCCGGGATCAGCCCTTTAAGGGAAAGAAAATTTCCCTTTCCATCCACCTGGAAGCCAAAACGGCCTACCTCTGTGAGACCCTGGCCGCCGGAGGGGCCGAGATGTATGTCACCGGCTGTAACCCCCTCTCTACCCAGGACGAGGTGGCGGCGGCTCTCGCCGAGAGGGGCATGACGGTCCACGGCTGGCATAATGCCACCGCCGAGGAATACACCAGCCATATCCGGGAAACCGTAAAAGTGGGCCCCTCCATAGTAATCGATGATGGGGGGGATCTGGTGGGGATGCTCCATAAGGAATTCCCAGACCTCTGCACCAAGGTCATAGGGGGCTGCGAAGAAACCACCACGGGGGTTAACCGGCTCATCTCCATGGACAAAGAGGGGGCCCTCACCTTCCCCATGATTCTGGTAAACAATGCCCGGAGCAAGCACATGTTTGACAACCGTTACGGCACGGGCCAATCAGTGTGGGACGGCATCAACCGGACCACCAATCTCCTGGTGGCAGGAAAAACCGTGGTCATCTCCGGCTACGGCTGGTGCGGAAAGGGGGTTGCCATGAGGGCCAAGGGCCTGGCTGCCAGGGTGGTGATCACCGAGGTGGATCCAGTCAATGCCCTGGAGGCCGTCATGGAGGGCTTTACCGTCATGCCCATGGCCGAGGCCGCCGCCATAGGAGATATGTTCATTACCACCACCGGCTGCCGGGACATCATAACCGAAAAGGAATTTTACAAGATGAAGAACGGGGCCATCCTCTGCAATGCCGGCCACTTCGATCTGGAAGTGGATGTGGCGGCCCTCAAGAGGATTGCTGTGGAATCCAAGGAGCAGAGAAAGAACATCATGGGTTACAAGCTCTCCAATGGGACCTGGCTCTCGGTCCTGGCGGAGGGACGGCTGGTGAACATCGCCGCCGGGGACGGACACCCCACGGAGATCATGGACATGAGCTTTGCGGTCCAGGCTCTCTGTGCCCGGCATCTGGTGACCACCCCTATGCCCCAGAAGATAAACCTGGTACCCCGGGAAATTGACGACGAGGTTGCCATGCGGAAGCTTGCTTTTATGGGATATACTATAGACAGCTTAAGCCCTGAGCAGACCTCTTACCTGGAAAGCTGGAACCATTAGGACGGGGAGAATGAAGATATACGAGTCTGAGGAAAATTATCTGGAAACCATTCTGGTACTCAGCCTCAAGGGCGGCCCGGTCCGTTCTATCGATATAGTCAACGAACTGGAATTCTCCAAACCCTCGGTCAGTGTGGCCATGAAGAACCTCCGGGCCAAGGAGTATATCGTCATGGACGGCGAGGGGCATATCACCCTCACCCCCAGGGGGCAGGAGATAGCAAACGCCATCTATGAACGTCATCTGGTTATTTCTGACTGGCTGGTCTTTCTGGGGGTGGATGAAAAAACTGCCGTCCAGGATGCTTGTAAGATGGAACATTCCATAAGCGAAAAGAGCTTCCTAGCAATTAAGAATCATATAAAAGAAAACAAGGAAACGGCCCAATAAAAAAAGCACCCCATGAGCGGGGTGCCTTTTTCTTAGTCGGCGTTCCTGACCAGGCGGAAGCCCAGGTCGGCGCTCCTGGTGGTGGGGATATTACCCCCCCGGCGGGATGAGCGGAGGAAGTCCGCTGCGTGGTTCCAGCTGCCCCCGCGGAACACCTTATGGAAGCCCGAAGCGGCCCCCATGGGGTCTGTCAGCTCCCCCCGGGCATATTCTACATTCCAGTCCCAGACCCATTCCCCCACGTTTCCGTGCATATCATAGAGCCCGAAGGCATTGGGTGCAAAACTGCCCACGGGGCTGGTCCGCTGCCGGGATACTCCCCGGGGATTATTATTAAAGGGCCGGCTGCCGTCATAATTGGCCTGGTCGGTGGTGATATTGGCTCCGGTGTTAAAGGGGGTGCTGGTCCCGGCCCGGCAGGCGTATTCCCATTCTGCCTCTGTGGGCAGCCTATAGCCATTGGCAGTCCGGTCCCAGGTTATGGTCTGCCCGTTGATCGTATAGACCGGAGTAAGACCCCTTTCTTCGCTGAGGCGGTTACAGAAAAGGACCGCATCGAACCAGCTAACCCGTTCTACAGGCAGGTTGGGGCCCACAAAATGACTGGGGTTGGACCCCATTATCTCCTGGTACTCTGCCTGGGTCACCGGATGCATCCCCATGTAAAAGGAGCTAAGGGTAACTTGCCGCTGGGCTTCGTTACTGAACCGGGTTGGTTCACCGGCAGGACTGCCCATGGTGAATGTACCGCCCTCTACCCGGACAAAGCCGTCGGTTGTCAAACCGAATGCGTAGGAGGCAAGTAAAATTAATAGAATCACACATACCTTTTTCAATGGAACGCTCCCTTTTGATTATAATACACCTAAATCCCTAATCTTGGCAAGATTAGAAATTTCACTTAAAAAAACACGATTTTACTCATGGTTTTTTATTATCGGCCGATAAGGGCATTTTCAGCAAATTTTTCTAAAGTATATTTATAATACTCCGATACATTAACTAACGGGAGGGAAATCCTCCATTAATAAAATTGACGGTGCGCAGAAGGGTTAATCCCCAACGTCCAGGCGCACCGTCTTTTTTTTTACCGGGCTCCAGGGATTTCATAGAGCCAATTGCCGGTTTCTCCTATGTATTTATAGATGGCCGCCGCAAAAATCTCCCTGGAAATGGGGTTTACCTGGCGCATCCAGTCGTTAAAGCGGGGCAGAGCCTTGAGGACCCTCTCTTTGCCCAGGTCGGAGGTATCCATGAGCTCATTCTCCGGATCGGGGAGGAAGCGGGAGAGGGGGTTGAACAAAAAGTAGGCAGAGAGGGCGGTGATGACCCTATTCCGGGAGAAACGGGCCAGGACGGAAAAGACCTCCCGGGCCTGCTCATACTGCCGGTTAAGGAGCAAAGCAAAGCCGTGGTACCAGCGGGCCCATTCTCTTATGCCCTGGGGGGCCCTTTCTTTCCTGGTCTCGAAAAAATGCAGGGCCCCGGCATAGTCCTTCCCGAGGATCCGGGCGGTCCCAAAGAGGAGCAGATTGGCATCCACCAGGGAGGGGCGGGTCAGGGCGCACTTATTTTCCAGGCCCATGACGGCCATAAAATCGGAGAGGACCAGGTAGGTATTGGCCAAGAGACGGAGCAGAAAGGGTGAATAGCGCCCCCTTCGAATGACCCGGTTTTCGAGGTAGATAATCAGGGCCGGCCAATCTTCCCGCTCTAAAAGGTAGAGGAGCCGGCGGTTAAGGACAAAAAAGCAGCTGGTCCCGATGAGGACGAGGGATAAAAAAATGATAAGGGGCAGATTAAGCTGCCTCAGATTCCAGGGGTAGGAGGGATGGGCCAGGATGGAGGGGAGAAAAATGAGGACCCCCAGAAGGAAGAGCATGGTGAAGCAAAATAGAATAAAAATGAAGTTAAATCGCAATCCCCTACCTCTCGATCTAAGATAAATGAGATGTTATGATTAAACAAGAAGGTGATATGAAGAAGTTTTTAGTGAGGGAACTGGCCCCGGATTCATACTTTTCAGAACCTCTGTACCTGGAGGATGGGTTTATCCTGGCCGCCCCGGAAATGCCTGTCACCGCTGACTTAATAAACACCCTTAAAGAGTGGGACTGCCTGGAAGTATACAGCGAAGGAAGCCCCATAGAAGCCTATACCGGAGACATCCTCGAAAAGCTGGCCGACATGGCCGAACTTGAAGAAATCTCTGACAGTACCGAGCCCAACCCCGACGTGGACATCATGAGGGCCATGAAGTTCTACTCCGAATCTCTGCGCTTTGTGGAATCCCTCTTTACCCAGGCAGTGATTAAGGACACCCTGGATTATAACACCATAGCCAACTGGGTAATGGGGGCTTGCAAGACCATCCGGGAAGACAGGCCCTACATTCTGCGGATACTACGGAACATCCAGACCAAACGAAGCGGCAACTACCTGGCTTCCCATACCTTAAAATCGACCATCCTCTCCATCATCATAGGCCTCTATCTTAAGATGCCTACCCATAGGCTTACGGAGCTGGGGGTCGCATCCTTGGTTCATGAAATAGGGATGACCAAGCTTTCACCCCAGACCTATTTATCCAGCCGGCCCTTGGACCCCAAGGAAAAGGAAAAGATCCTGACCCACCCCATCCGGGGCTACAACCTTTTGAACACCTCTGATTTTCCCATGGCCGTATGCCTGGCTGCCCTGGAGCACCATGAACGGGAAAACGGATCGGGCTATCCGCGGAACCTCACCAGCGAGCGGATCAGCCAGTATGCCAAAATTATCGCCGTGGCCTGCTCTTACGAGGCCCTCTCGGCCCACCGGCCCCACAAGGAAGCCAAGGACGGCTACACGGGGATCCTGGAGCTGCTCCGGAACGAGGGCAAGCAGTACGATGACACGGTGGTCCGGGCCCTGGTGTACTCCCTCTCCCTCTACCCCGTGGGACTCCATGTGCTCCTGTCCAACGGACAGAAGGCTCAAGTGATAGACGTGAACCCCGAAGACCCCAAGTTTCCCATCGTAAAGATCCTGGACAAGGGGGCGGGCACTGACATGGAGATGAACGTCCAGACCTCCCAGACCGGAGTGTCCATAGTTCGGCCCCTTACCGCAGAAGAACGGATCTAAGAAGGACCCATGGGTATAGTAAGCTGGTTTAAAAAAACCTTCTCCTCCGGTTCGGGGGGAGGCATCACCGAGGAAGAACTGCGTAACACCCTTTTGGAGGGTGAAAAATCGGGGATCGTGGAGACCGAAGAACGAAGCATGGTAGAGGGGGTCTTCTACCTGGGAGAAAAACCGGTCAGCGCCTTCATGACCCATCGATCAGAAATTAGCTGGTTAAGCATCAATGCGACGGCCTTCGAGGCCAGGGGGGCTGCTGACAGTGCCGCTGACCAAAGCTGTCTTCCCCTCACAAATGGGGATCTGGATGATGTGATCGGTGCCATCGCGGTGCAGGATCTTTACCGCTCCCTCTTAAATACCCCCTGGGGGGGCTTAAGGGCGATCATGAGGCCCCCCTTCTTTATCCCCGAAACCATGACGGCCCTTAAGGCCTTCGAGGCCTTTAAAAAAGCCGACGCCCAGGACCTCTTTGTAATGGACGAATATGGGGGTTTCGCGGGGATCCTGACGGTACGAAACCTCATAGAAGAAATCGTGGGGGGCCTCTCAGCTTCCGAAGAGGAACTGGAGTCCATGGTGCGCCAGGAAGATGGATCCTGGATAGCCGGGGGGGGCCTCAGCATAGACGATGCCATGCAGGAACTAAAGCTGGAAACCATGGGGGAAGGACAGGGGGAATACCACACCCTGGCTGGGTTCATCCTCTACCTGGCCGGGGAGATCCCCCGTCAGGGTGCCTTCTTTGACTACCAGGGCTACCGTTTCATGATTCTCCGGATGGACAATAACCGGATAGAGCAGATCAGCATCACCCCCATCAGCGGCTAGGGGGCCAGGATTTTTCCTCCGTATAGGATCTTGGGGTAGACGGTAATTCCCAGGGTCTTTTCCAAGGCCGCCAACCGCCGCAGTTCCCCTTCGGTTCCTATGGTAACCATGATGCCCCGTTTTCCGGCCCTGGCGGTACGGCCCGAACGGTGTACATAGATATCCCGGTCATCCCCCAGGTCCAGGGCTATCACATGGCTGATGTCCGGCACATCGAGGCCCCGGCCGGCCAGATCACTGGTCACCAGGAAGCGGGCCCTGCCGGACTTAAAATTATCCAGGGCTTGTTTTCGGCCCTGGGAATCCATGCCCCCCCAAAGGCCGTCCACCGGGACCTTATGGTACAAGAGCCTTGAACAGATCCGTTCCACATCCTCACCCCGGCGGGTAAAAATAAGGGCCTTAACCGGGGTGTTCAAGCGTCCCTTGGAGCGGGGTTTCTGTCCTTCCAGGGCAGAGATGAGGGACCGGAGCAGGGAGGGTTTATCCCGCTCGGAGCTGTGAAAGGCCCAGTGCTCCACCTGGTTTTTGAGGACATTCTCCGAGGTATCATCGATGCTGCTGGAAGCTTCGTCGGAAAGGGCCAATAGCTGCGCCAGCCTTTGGCGGCCCCTGGGCGGTATGGTGGCAGAGCAGGAAGTCCCCTGGAAGGGTCCCTTAATGAGGGAGAGCAGCTCCTGAGTTTCCCCATAAAGTTCATCCTGGACCAGCTTATCCCCCTCGTCGAGGACCACGAAGCGAAGCTCCCTAAGCTGAAGCTTCCGCTGGCGGGCCAGGGCCAGGAGGCGGCCGGGACTTCCTACGATTACTTCCGGCCTCTCCTTCTTTAAGAGATCCCCCTGACGACCCAGGGCGGCGGACCCAATAAGGAGGATGCTGCGAAGAGGGATGGGCTCTGATTCAGGGGAGCCCTGGGACCTTCCCTTTAGGAGAAAATCAAGCTCCGCCTTAATCTGGGAGCAGAGTTCAAAGGTGGGGGCCACGATTAAAAAGAGGGGCTTCCCCCTTAGGGGGCCGGGATCTTCCTGTAAAAGAAGGGATAGCTTTTCCAGCAGGGGGAGGAGGTAGGCAAAGGTTTTACCCGTTCCGGTAGCTGAGCGGAAGAGAAAGCTTTCCCCCTCCCTTAGCCGGGGGATCACCTTTTCCTGAATCTTCGTCGGGGTCTCTATGCCCCTTTCCTGGAGGGCCCTGGTATAGAGAGGAGAGAGTCCCAGGGCCTGAAAGGCCGTGCCGCTCATTCGCTGCCCTGCTTACTGAATCGGACCAGCATCTCCTGGAGCTTCTGGTTAGCTCTGTCCTTGAAGATCCGGTTATTAATTTTCCACCACCTCTTGTTCATTAATAGATTCCATACGGGGGTCCGCTTTTCACCATGTTCTTCTTTATATTCCCCTATGGTGGAGTCATATATCTGAATGAGTTTTTTCGTAAGCTCATCTATGGACCAGGAACGGGCATGTTCCCTGGCTTCCAAAGATTTGGCATGGTGAAGGGTGCTGTCGGATAAAAGCTCTAGAACCCGGCGGGTAAAATCCCCCGCATCGTTTTTCACCATAAAGCCGCCGTTATCACCTCCCATGACCATGAGGGTCCCCAGGGCCCCTATGGCTACCACGGGGACACCCGAAAACATGGCTTCCAGGGTTACCAGGCCCTGGGTATCCGTCAGGGAGGGGAAGACAAAAATTTCTGAGATGGAATAAATGAGGGCCAGGTCCTTGCGATCCATGTAGCCGGTAAAGATGCATGATCCTTCAAGACCCAGCTTGTGGGCCTCGGCCTTAAAGAGGTCCAGGTCGGGGCCGCTCCCCACGATAAAAAGGACCGTATCTCTCTGGGCTTCCAGAATTTTGGGGAGCAGGCCAATAAGAAAGCTGATGTTTTTTTCTTTGGTAACCCTTCCTGCAAAGAGGAGGATCTTCTTTCCTTTAAGGGCAGGGTACTGCTCCTCCAGGCCTTCCCTATAGGCGGCCCCTTCGGCCTTATCGTGATCGAAGAGTTCCGGGTCTATCCCCGTGGGCAGAAGGTAGGTATGGCTATGTTTTCTATAAACCTTTACCACCTCGTCAATCTGGGGGGTGGGGACAATGACCCGGTAGGAGCGGTAAAGGATATATTTTAAGATGCCCCGGATAAAAAACTTAACCAGAAAAGAGGGGAACATGGGAAAGTAATTGGGGCCATACTCTTCCCACATGGTATGGAAGGTATAGATGGCCGGCAGGTTTGTCGCCCGGGCATACCAGAAGCCGAATTCGGCGATCATCATTTCGGTGTTAATGTGGACTATATCGGGGTCAAAGAGCTTCACCTGCCTAAAGACCCAAAAGTACTTGTTGAATTTGGCAAGACGGTCTTCCTTGGTAATCAGGGCAGGCAGGGAAGGGACCCGCACAATCTGGGGGCCCCCTTCTTCGCTGGGGATGTCAAAGGAGGACAGGGGCCTGTTAAAACTCTCGGGGTAGGAGGAACAGACTATCAAGACCTCATGCCCGGCCTTGCTGAGAGACCGGGAATAGGTGTCCACCGATACGGTAACTCCGTTAACCCGGGGCCAATAGGCATCGGTGAACATGACGATCTTCATGGGGGCATTCTAACACATCCAGGAGATTAAAGCAATTTTTAAAGAAAAAGGTTGCGTTATTGGCTTAAGGGTGTAATAATTAATTAAAACCTGTAACTAACATAACTAAGGGGTAGTACATGAAAAATTACAATCTGGCAATTCTCGGCCTGGGGGGCATGGGAAATTGGCATCGGGAACTGGTAAACGAGGGAGCCTGGTTTGACGGAAAAAAACTGGGAGGGGGGATCCCCCGCCTAAAGGTGACCGGAGCATTTGATATCAAAGCGGATCGAATGAAGTTTGCCAAGGACCATGGTCTGCATGCCTATGGATCCATGAAGGAACTCCTGGCGGACCCCAAAATAGATATAGTTCTGGTATCCGTACCTAATGAACTCCATAAGCCCTATGTCCTAAAGGCCCTGGAAGCGGGGAAGCATGTGGTCTGCGAAAAGCCCGTAGCCCTCAATTCCCGAGAATTGCAAACCATGATCGATGCCTCCAAAAAGGCCAAAAGGGTCTTTGTGGTCCACCAAAACCGCCGCTGGGACGAAGATTACCTGACGGTAAAGACGATCTACGATAAAAAACTCCTGGGTGAAGTGTTCCGCATCGAATCCAGGGTTCATGGTTCCCGGGGAATTCCCGGGGACTGGAGAAGTCTGCCCAAGCACGGCGGGGGCATGGTGCTGGACTGGGGGGTTCACATCCTCGATCAGGCCCTGCAGATGATCCCCGGAAAGGTGGTCAAGGTCTATGCCACCTTTACCCATGTAACCAACGAACTGGTCGATGACGGTTTCTATGCCGAAATGACCTTCGAGAACGGCCTGGTCTTCCTCTGCGAAGTGGGAACGAGTAACTTCATCAACCTGCCACGCTGGTATGTCCTCGGGCGGGACGGCACGGCCCTCCTGGAAGACTTCTCCTGCAAGGGAAAAATCGTCCGGATCACCGACTACAGCAAAAACGATGCGGTACCGATTCGAACCGCCGCGGGCCTTACCAAGACCATGGCTCCCCGCACCAAGGATACCATTAAAGAAGAGAAACTCCCTGTAATAAAATCTGATATCCGGGACTTCTACAAAAACGTCATTGCCACCATTGACGGCAAAGAAAAGCTCCGGGTTACCCTCGATTCTGTTATGCGGAACATGCTCCTCATGGAAGCTATCTTTAAATCCGTCAAGACCGGCAAGCCGGTAGAATTTGAGGGACAGAAGAAAAAGAAGTAGGTTTCGTCTCATAAGGAAAGGGGGTTAGGGTTTGCCTATCCCCCTTTTTTTTACCCGATAGCATCCTTCATTTTTTTTACATAGTTAAATAGCTCGGGCCCCGCCTTCTCTTTATGCTCTGCGATGATCCGGACGATGGCACTGCCAACAATAACTCCGTCGGCAAGCTGGGCCATCTCAGAGGCCTGGGCGGGGCTGTGGATGCCAAACCCTATGGCAGCGGGCACCGGGGTCACCGATCGCAGGGATTTTACCATGGCCCCCAGGTCGGTGGTGATATCCTGACGCACCCCGGTGACCCCCATGGAGGAGACCACGTAAATAAAGCCCGTAGAAGCGGCGGCTATGTCCTTAATCCTCTGATCCGAAGTGGGGGCAATGAGGGAGATGAGATCGAGCCCCTGCTTTTGGGCCGACTGACGAACCGGGGTCTGCTCTTCAAAGGGCAGATCGGGAATGATGATCCCGTCCAGTCCAGCCCTGGCGGCCCGCTCAAAAAAGGCATCGCAGCCGTAGTGAAAGACCGGGTTATAGTAACTTAGAAAGACCAGGGGTATGTCGGAGCCTCTGGGAATGGAACTGTCTCGGCGTATATCCTCCACCAGAGAAAAAAGATGCTCCATCCTAACCCCGCCCTTAAGGGCCCGGATATTTGCTTCCTGTATCACCGGGCCTTCAGCTATGGGGTCCGAGAAGGGGACCCCAATTTCGATAAGGTCCGCCCCGGCCCGGATTATCTCGGAGATAAATTCCTTGGTCTTTTCCAGGCTGGGGTCCCCGCCGGTGATAAAGGCAATAAATGCCTTCCCCCCCTGGAAGGCCCGGGCAATTCTGCCTGTTCCCCTAGTCATGGATGCTCCGGCCCCGGTAGGCGGCGATGGAAGCCACGTCCTTATCCCCCCTGCCTGACAGGCATACAATGATACTTTCATCACCCTTATAGTTGGGGGCAATCTTTCGGACCTGGGCTATGGCATGGGCACTCTCTATGGCGCAGATTATCCCCTCGGTCCGGGCCAGGTATTCAAAGGCAGAGACGGCCTCTTCGTCGGTGACGGGCACATACTCTGCCCGCCCCGAGTCATGGAGCTGGGCATGTTCGGGGCCTATGCCTGGGTAATCGAGCCCCGCAGAGATCGAGTGGACCTCGGCGATCTGGCCTTCTTCATCCTGGCAGAAGTAGGACTGCATCCCATGGAAGACCCCTACCCTGCCCCTGGCTATGGTAGCGGCGTGCTTGTCCGTATCCACCCCTAAGCCCGCAGCCTCGCAGCCGATGAGCTTTACCCCAGGGTCACCGATGAAGTGATAAAACATCCCTATGGCATTACTGCCCCCACCCACGCAGGCGATCACCGCCGCCGGAAGCTTTCCCTCTCGATCGAGGATCTGACTTTTCGCTTCGGCACTGATGATGCTTTGAAAATCCCGAACCATCATGGGGAAGGGATGGGGACCCATGACCGACCCCAGCACATAGTGGGTATCATGGAGGCGGGAGGTCCATTCCCGCATGGTTTCGTTGACCGCATCCTTGAGGGTCTGGGTCCCTGACAGGACCGGATGAACCTGAGCCCCCAGGAGCTCCATGCGGTAGACATTAAGGGCCTGCCTCAGCGTGTCTTCCTTGCCCATGAAAATTTCGCATTCCAGGCCCAGGAGAGCTGCCGCAGTGGCGGCGGCTACCCCATGCTGGCCGGCCCCGGTTTCGGCGATGATCCGGGTCTTGCCCATCTTTTTGGCTAAAAGGGTCTGGCCCAGGACATTGTTAATTTTATGGGATCCCGTATGGTTCAGATCTTCCCGTTTAAGGTAGATCCTGGGCCCCCCGAGATCCCGGCTCATCTTTTCGGCGAAATATAAAAGCGAAGGGCGCCCTGCATACCCGGTAAGAAGGGCAGAAAGCTCCTCATTAAAAGAGGGGTCTTCTTTATAATGGAGGTAAGAGCGCTCCAGATGGATGATCTCGTTCATCAGGGTCTCTGGAATGTACTGCCCTCCGTGGATGCCGAACCGCCCCTTGCTCATGATAAATCGGTCCCTATTTGGCCAGTTTTAAAATTGCTTCGATGTCCGAGCCTGTAAGGGGGTAGAAATTCCCTACCGTTCCTTTTTGGGTATCAAACTTCTTGGTTTTTTCGCCTATTCCTTTAAAGGAATCTTCGCCTATGCCAATCTCGGTCAGGGTGGCAGGGAGACCTATGGAGCTAAAAAAGGCCCTGAGGGCATCGATCCCCTTATTGATGGCCGTCTCGGGGCTGCTATCTTTGATATCAAAAACCCGCTCGGCAAATTGGACAAAGCGCTGGGTATTGTGCTTGTACACATACTTCATCCAATTGGGAACTATGATAGAGAGCCCCGCCCCATGGGCCACATCGTTGATGGCAGAAAGCTCATGCTCAATCAGGTGGCTGGCCCAGTCCCCGGTACGGCCGGTGCTTAATATGTTGTTATGGGCTATGGTCCCGCACCACATAATTTCGGCCCGGGCCGCGTAATCCCTTGGCTTGGCCATTACTGTGAGGGCATTATTGATGATGGCCCTCATGGTGGCCTCGCAGAGCCGGTCAGTCAGATCGTTCTCCATATCCTGGGTAAAGTAGCGTTCGCAGACATGGACGAACATGTCGCAGATCCCGCAGGCAGTCTGGTAAGGCGGCAGGGTGTAGGTGTACTCGGGGTCGAGGATGGAAAAGGCCGGGTAAAGGACCGGGACATCCAGGGGCCGCTTATAGGCCCCATCGTCGTTGGTGACCACACTGCTAAAACTAGCCTCGCTCCCGGCGGCGGGGATGGTAAGGATGGTAGCTACCGGCAGGGTAGCTTCCGGGGAGGCCTTGTCGGTGTAAAAATCCCAGACATCCCCTGAATAAACTGCCCCTACCCCTATGCCCTTGGCGGAGTCTATTACCGAACCTCCCCCCACGGCGAGGATGAAATCAATCTTCTTTTCCCGGCATAGGGCGATACCCTCTTTTATAAGGGAAAGCCGCGGATTAGGCACGACCCCGCCCAACTCGGTAAATGATATCCCTGCCCCATTCAAGGCCTTAACAACCTGATCGTAGATGCCATGGGTCTTAATGCTCCCCCCGCCATAATGGAAGAGTACATTACTGGCCCCGTATTTCTTCAGGGCAGGCCCTAGTTGATCTACGCTTCCCTTTCCAAAGAAAATCTCCGTGGGATTCTTAAAATTGAAATTAACCATCTTTTCCTCCAAAGTATGTAAATCTCTTTATGCGGTGAGCAGCCCCATTGTATCCTAAAATAGGTATACTGGTATATTGGATAAAGGGGCCCTAGGGACCTTCCGAGGACCTGGTTTTTTCTACCAAACGAAGGATCTTTTCCCCGTCTTTTACACCTCCAGTTTCTGCCCCGCTGGAAACATCGATGGCAAAGGGCATACATGCCATGGCCTCTTCGATATTGTCCAGATTGATCCCCCCCGCCAGAAACCAGGGCTTGGGAATGGTGAGCCCCTTAAGGAGATCCCAGTTAAAGGCAGTACCGCTGCCAGATCCGGAATCTAACAGAAAATAATCGGCCCCCCTGGGAAAGGAAGCCCCCTCAAGAGAATCCCTCCCCAGGATGAGGGTTTTGATCAGGGGGATTTCACCCCCGCAGAGGGACTTTAATTCGGCCATGTAAGCTTCATCTTCTCTGCCATGAAGCTGGGCCATGGCGATGATCCCGTCCTTATAGAGGGCGGCCAGGTCTGCCAGCGGGGCATCTACAAAGACCCCCACCGGCATTATGCCCCCCGCCAGGCGGGCCCTAAGAACGGCGGCTTGCTTGTAAGAAACCTGCCGCCTGCTTGGGGCAAAGACAAAACCCCCATAATCCGGGCGGGCCTGGTTTACATAGGCCATATCTTCCTCTCGAAAGAGGCCGCAGATCTTTATCTTCACCCTAGCCCCTCTCTGCCTCTATATGAGGCCCATTCTGAGCCAGAGGGGAACCATAAGGGCGATAAGGACCGCACAGGAAATAAAATATATAATCCCATAGGTACCAAGATGCCTGGGGGTCCAGCTCCTGTCCCCTGCCAGGCTGGTCCCCATGACGGCCCACATATTTTGGTAGTTCATAAAGAAGCAATTGGCGGCCATGATAAACAGGGGGAGCCAAAGAAGGGGGCTTATACCATAGGCCTCCTGAATTGAAGGAAGAACGGGGATAAGGACCGCCATGGTGGGGATGAACATGGCGATGTCAAAGAACCTCCAGGCGAAGAGGATGAGCAGCATCACCAGGGCAAAGATGAGGGGGTTCCCCGCCACGGGCCCTATGGCGGGAACAATAATCCCGCTGAGCCAGGCAGATATTCCGGTGGTGCTAAAGATGCTGTTGATGCCTAAGGCCATCCCGGTATAGAGGACCATATCCCAGCTAATGCCCCCCCCTATGTCATCGGGGCCCAGGATCCTAAAGAGGAAGAAGAGGACCACCGCTCCCAGACAGATTGCCGCCGTTGGAATGCCATGCAAACCGCTGGTGATAAAGAGGGCAAAGGAGGCAAGCAAGATGACCCCGGCCTTTTTTTCATCTCCGGAAAAAACAATCTTCTCTTTAATCAGGGAAGCAAAGACTTCGGGAGAAATGGTTTCCTGGGGTTTTAAGACAAAGTAGCTTACTAAGACCAGGAGGGCCGATACCCCAAGCTGGGGGATGAGCATCACCGATAGCCAGCTGTCAAAGGTGATGAGCCCCGTCATCTGGGGGACCCCATCGTAGACCCCCTGGACTATGGGGCCCCAGAGGACCCCCGTAAGCCAGCCGCTTCCCGGAAGGAGGGCCATGGCGAAGGCGGTGAGCATAATCAAGGATTGCCCCCTGGAGCCCTTCTTAAGCTGACAGAGCTCACAACACTGCATGGCAATGGGGATCATGATGGCAACCCGAACGGTCATGGAGGGGGTAAAGATGCTGAGCACCACTCCTATGCATACCCAGGCGCATATTAACGAAGGGTAGGAAGGCCGAAAGAGCCGCATGATCCCAAAGGCCATGTTTTTCCCCAGGCCGGTCTTCCGCAGCACCGTTCCGAAGAAAAGGGCCGGTACCAGGGTCCAGACCGCCGGCTCGGCAAAGCCGGAAAACACGAGGCCGGGTCTAAGGCCGGCGATGAGACCAAAGGCCGCCAGGAAAAGCCCCCCCACTGAATAGGGAAGAGCAAAGGGCTTAAGGACCCATATGCCTATGGCTATTAATACACCCCCCATCATGGTATGACCCTGGGCCCCCAGGCCAGGGGAAAAGGGAGATGCCAGCATGACATAGAGGGCTAGTAAAACAACTAAACCAAAACCGATATTTTTTCTCATATATTATCCTCCTAAGACCATTAAATTGTGCAAAAATTTCTTTTTATCCGGAGCCCTCATTAAGCTCTCCCCTATGAGGACCCCGTCAAAGCCCAGGTCCCGTAAGATGCGGGTATCCTCGGGTCCCTGGACGCCGCTTTCAGAAATAACCAGTACCCCTGGGGGAATGCTGCTCCGTAAACGGGCCCCGGCCTCCATGTCTACCTGAAAGGTTTTAAGGTTCCGGTTGTTAATCCCTATGATCCCAGCCCCGGCAGCCAGGGCAGATTCGGCTTCATCCTGGTCATGAATTTCCACCAGGGCAGAAAGATTAAGGTCCCGGGCTATCTGGATATAACTCCTCAGAGTGGGGCCATCCAAGAGGGCACAAATAAGGAGCACCGCCTGGGCCCCCAGGATTTTTGCCTCGTAGATCTGATAAGGGTCTACCGTAAAATCTTTTCTGAGGCAGGGGATCTGGGCGGCCGCAGCTATTTCTGACAGGTATAGATCGGAGCCCAGAAAGTAGTCAGGTTCCGTGAGGACCGAAAGGGCCGCCGCTCCTGCCGCTTCATATTCCTGGGCGATTGTAAGCCAGGGAAAATCCTCGGAGATGATGCCCTTGGAGGGGGAGGCCTTTTTCACTTCGCAGATAAAGGAAAGACCCTCCTGCCTTAAGGCCCCTTCAAAGGGCAGTACCGGGTTCTGGCCCATGGGAACATCTTTACCGGCTAGAGCTAGGGCCTCTTCCTGGACCTTGTCCGGGGGGGCCAGTTTTTTTGCCCCTTCTACCCTGCCCCGGGTCTTTTCTGCTATTTCGTCGAGTATGGTGGGCTCCCGGTTCTTCATGAAGATGCTCCTCCTGGAGGAGGGGTCTGGGAGAGGCTAATAAAATTTTCCAGCTGGCTAAGAACCTGGCCGGAATCTATGCTCTCTGCGGCAATGGCAATCCCCTCCTGGATAGTCACCGTGGGACGGGCTATGTGTATGGCGGCGGCAGAATTAAGGAGCACCGCATCCCGCTTGGGCCCCTTTACTCCAGATAATATATCCCGGGTAATCTGGGCATTCTCTTGAGGACTGCCCCCCACCAGATCCTCCTTCTTGCAGCGGCTAAACCCAAACTGCTCGGGCTCTATGGTGTAGGATTGGATGGACCCGTCGATAAATTCACAGACACTGGTGGGGGAGCTCAGGGAAATTTCATCCATCCCATCCTGACCATAGACCACCATGCCCCGCTTTACCCCCAGGTTGTTCAGGACCTGGGCCATCGGTTCCAGATGGTCAGGATGGTAGACCCCCAGAAGCTGCATATTCGCCCCGGCGGGGTTTACCAGGGGGCCTAGCAAATTAAAGATGGTCCTGATCCCCAGTTCACGCCGCACCGGAGCCACGTACTTCATGGAGATGTGATAGTTCTGGGCAAAGAGAAAACAGAGGTTTATGCTCTTTAATATATGAAGGCTATGCTCCGGCGGGATGGTAATGGCCACCCCCAGGGCTTCCAGCAGATCTGCGGCCCCGCACTTGCTTGATGCTGCCCGGTTGCCGTGCTTGGCCACCGGGATGCCTACCGCAGAGGCTACCAGGGCTGAGGTGGTAGATATATTGAAGGAATGGGACAAATCCCCCCCGGTCCCCACTATTTCCAGGACCTCCATATCATGAAGGACCCGGATACAGTGCTTCCGCATCCCCGCCGCCGCAGCGGTAATTTCTTCTATGGTCTCACCCTTGACCGACATGGCGGTTAGAAAGGCGGCCATTTGAATTTCGCTGGCCTTACCTTCCATAATTTCATGCATCACCGCCTCAGCTGTTTCGTAGCTTAAACTCTCCCGTCTTGCGGCCTGCTGTATTGCTTCTTTAATCATGGTCTTTTCTCCTCGGTTTTTTGTTTCTATATGTAGAAACACTTGTTTCTTTATATAGAAACATTGGAACATTGTCAAGGGTTTTATAAAAAAAAATAAAATATTTTTTCAGCAGCTTGGTATGAAATTTTAAGCACCCTGGTATGAAAAATCCGGCACCTTGGCGCCACCTTGTCAGATATCTTATGATACAGTGGCCCCGTGAAGAGAGAAAAGATTTCATCTTCGGACCGAGCATCTAAAACAGCCATTGCCTGATCGTCTATATTGCAGCTTCTTTTCTCTTTTCCTTTTTTTTGAAAACCATTACACTCATTCCTATAGAGACTATTATGAAAAAATTGCCCTGGAAGATCGCCGAGCCCCCAGTATTTAAGCTGGTCCCGGAAAAACCTGGAATCTACATCATCTCTACCCGTCAGGAAGTAGACCATGCCTATGAGGTCAAATACATAGGGCATGCAGATAACCTCCACGAGCGGGCCCTCTTGCACTGGTCCAAGAAAGAGAAGAACAAGGAATTGAAAGAACACATAGCCGAAGACTATGTAATGAAATTTAATTACTCCGAAGTAGAGTCCAAAGCCGACCGGGAGGGCATGCTCATCTATCTTCATGAACTCTTTTCGCCCCCCTTTAATACCGAACCTCTGCCAAACCAGGAGACCGTCAAGTGCACGATCCCGGGGGTAAGAAAGTATCTGGCGTAGCCCCAGAAAATCAGGTATACTAGCCCTATGAAACGCATCACCAGCCTCGCAAGGGTCATTACCCTGGCGGGGATGATAGGGTTCTTCCTTGTGGCCCTGGGAGCTCAAACCCCGGGAGCCTTCAGGCAGGAAGGAATCGCTTCTGTCTATGGGGCGGGCCTCCATGGCAGGGTGACCTCCTCGGGTGAAATTCATAATGCCGATTCTTTTACCGCCGCCCACCCCAGCCTGCCCTTTGGCACTATCCTAAGAGTTACCAATAGACACAATTCCAGGACCGTCACTGTCAGGGTCAATGACCGGGGCCCCGTGGTGCCGGGACGGATCATCGAACTCTCCCGGGCCGCCGCCGCCGCCCTGGACATAAGCGCCGCCGGGACCGCCCCGGTCCTCCTGGAAGAGGCAGCCCCTGTACAGGCCCCCGGCCTGCCCTCATATCCCCAGAGCCAGGCACCGATGTCAGGAACCTATAGGCAGGAAGGGATAGCCTCGGTTTATGGACCGGGCCTCCATGGGAGAGTGACTTCCTCGGGGGAAATTCACAACAACAACGAGTTTACCGCCGCCCACCCCAGCCTGCCCTTTGGCACGGTCCTGCGTGTTACCAATAGACACAATTCCAGAACCGCCACTGTCAGGGTCAATGACCGGGGCCCCGTGGTGCCAGGGAGGATCATAGAATTATCCCAGGCCGCCGCCATAGCCCTGGACATTCCCTCTTCTGGGACCGCCCAGGTCTTACTCGAGCAGGTCTTTAATGTCCCCCTGGGATCTCCCCATTACCTCCCTGCTCAGCCCGGGGCACCCCAACTTCAGGAAGCCCCACGGCAGGCCAGCGGTGTTATCGTTCAGGTTCCTGCCCCGGTTCCTCAGGCAGCCCCGGAACCCACCCCGGTGGTGGTTCAGATTACGCCCCCCTCTCCGGCCACGGTGGTGGTCCAGGTCTTTCCCCAAGACCAGGACCCTCCGACAGCAACAAGCGCCCCGCCGGCAGCTTCCCCAGGGATAGCAGCCCCAGCAGAACCCCCGGCGGATCCTCCCGCGAGGCTCAATGGAGCCGAAACCACGGCCGGCAGAAACTATGTGCTCATCGTTGATTCCTACCAGGACTCCCGGAGGGCCATCACTGCCTATGATCAGTTAAAAGAAGCAGGGCTGGATCCCAGCTATATGCTCGATGGAGATGAAATCCTCTTGATCCTCGAGAGGGTCCAATCGGAGGAGCTCCCTTCGACGGCCCAAACCCTGGGGACCCTGGGCATTAGAGAGGTGACCGTCCTGGCAGAGGGACAGAGCATACAGACCCGGGCCATCTCCCAGGGGCAGCCCATGCCCCAGGCTCTGGGGAGATCCCCGAGCCCCGGCAGTTCCATTGCTCCGGCAGCCCTGAGTCAAACTGTCACTGCCCCCCAGCCCATATTCCAGGGAAACCCGGTGCCGGGGCTGGACCTGGGCGAAAAACTCACCTGGCTGGCGGAGCATGCCAGGAGCAATACGGCCTACATCATCGAAGTAGGCAGCGACGAGAGGATAGAACCCCATACCTTTGATTTCCCCTATGACAGGGATATTACGATAATCTTGAGGGGCATAGGGGCCCATAGGACCATCAGTCTTTCTTCAGACGGCAGCTTGTTTACCATCCACGAAGGGGTAAGTCTCATCCTGGACAATAACATCATCCTTCAGGGACATGACCTTAACACCGCCTCCATGGTCCTCATCCAGGGAGGAACCCTGAGGATGAACTCCGGCTCGGCCATTAGAGGCAATACGAGAGCAGAGGGTGAAGGCGGGGCCGTGGCTATCCATTCGGCGGGGGGCAGCTTCGAGATGAACGGCGGCACCATCTCGGGGAACTCGGCCATGATGGGCGGAGGGGTGGCCATCTATAACGGCAGCTTCACCATGAATGGCGGCACCATTTCGGGGAACAGGGCAGCCCTAGAAGGGGGCGGAGTCTATGCAGCAAATTTCGGTTCCACTGTGCTCATGCAGGGGGGGACCATAACAGGTAATTCGGCTGAAAGCTACGGCGGGGGACTGCGGATAAACGGCGGAGGAGTCACCTTTACCAAAACCGGGGGAACCATCACGGGCTATTCCAGTGATTCTGCCTCCGGCAACGTGGTAAGAAACGCCGAGGGCATCATTCCCCGCCGGGGCCATGGGGTTTTTGTGAACCCGGAAAGGCTCAAAGAAAGCACCGCCGGAACAGGGCTCAACTTGAACTCTGAACTCGGCGGTGGATGGGATTAAACCCTCGCGAAAAATGCTAAGGTCTCAGAACTTCTTATAAACTCTCCCCAAAATCCTTGCGGAACTGGGCCGCTAGCTTCTGGGGCCAGTCCCCCTTGGGTTGGAGGCGGCCGAAGAAGAAGCGCAGCACCTTGGGTTCTTCTACAAACTCGAGGCCTCCTATGAGGTTCCGGTTTGCATATAACCAGGAAAGACGGTCGGCGATGTACTTAACCTGAGACAGGGTAAAGACCCGCTTGGGGAAGGCCAGCCGGAGCAGTTCCATATCCGCATAATGCTCAGTACCGTCCTCGTTCCGCTGTTCGCTTATGGTGCCCCGTTCCATCCCCCGGATTCCTCCGGCAATAAACACCGCCGCCGCCAGAGCCCCCGCGGGGTACTCGGTTTGGGGGACATGGGAACAGAAGGCCTTGGCGTCCAGATGGCAGCCCAGCCCGCCCGGGGGGCTCACCACAGGGATCCCCTTGGCAGTTAGATCGTTGCACAGGGCCTCTACGAATATGGGGGTCTGACTAATTACATCCATGTCCAGGGACTCCTGAAGGCCTATAGCCATGGCTTCCATTTCCCGGACCGACATGCCCCCATAGGTCAAGAAGCCTTCAAAGAGGGGAACCAGTTCCCGCATTTTTCCAAACATATCCCCATCGGAGGTAAGAATACCCCCGCCCCGGGCGGCCCCAAGTTTGCGGGCAGAGAAGTAGATAAGATCAGTCAAAGACCCGATCTCACGGGTTATCTCTTTTAAGTCCTTATTCTTGTACTCGTTCTCCCGGATCTTGTGGAAGTAGAGGTTATCGGTCAAAAGGCTGGCATCGTAGATCAGCTTGATCCCTTCGCTTCGGCAGATCTTCGAGACCTCTCTTAGGTTGGCCATAGAGACGGGCTGACCGCCGATGAGGTTAGTCCCCGCTTCGATACGGACCATGGAGATCTTGTCCTTTCCATGTTGTTTGATTGCTTTTTGCAGCTTATCTATATCCATGTTGCCTTTGAAGGGATTGGTGCTCTGGATCTTGTAGGCCTCGTCGATGATGATTTCTTCGATGATACCGCCCATCCGGGAGATATGGGCCTTGGTGGTGGTAAAATGGTAGTTCATTAGGGCGATGGATTTGTCCTGTACCAGTATCTGGGCAATGATATGTTCACAGGCCCGGCCCTGGTGGGCAGGAAGAAAATGCTTCATTCCGAAGATATCTTGCAAGACCCGCTCGAGCCGGTAGAAGGTCTCGGAACCGGCATAGCTGTCATCTGCCTGAAGCATGGCGGCGTACTGGTTCTCGCTCATGGCGTTGGTCCCGCTATCGGTGAGCATATCCAGGAAAATGTCGAGGTTCTTCAACAAGAAGGTATTGTACCCCGCCTCACTCATGCACTGCATTCTTTTTTCAATGGGGAGCAAGTGGATTTTTTGCACCATCCGAACCTTGTGCATCTCCAGGGGGACATTTTCCCCTGAAAAGAATTTAATACTAGACATATCGATCTCCTCAAAATAGTATAGAGTCCCTAACAAGACCCTTAAAATAACCTGGGTTTAGAAACAGAAACTGTTATATGACGTTGGATTGGCCCCTTAGAATAAGGGGCTAAGATAGGAGTATTGGAAACTGGATGCAGGGCCCTGGGCCATTAATACGAAAAACATAAGGCCATCTAAACAGAAAATAAAAACCTTGTCAAGGCCTCATCTAATTTTTTTTCCGAGCAAGAACATAAATAAGCCCACTGGCACAAGGAAAGTAAATTTGTTACTATCCACCCAAGATGAGTAAACAGGCAGTAAAAATAAACGAAGGGCCCCTGGCCCTTCTTGGAGATGAGGCAATTGCCCTGGGGGCATTGCATGCGGGCATTTCCGCCGCCTATGGCTATCCGGGAACACCATCAACTGAAATTCTGTTGTACCTGATAGAGGAAGCCGAAAAGGAAGGGGCGGCCCATAAAGAAGGAACCCTGGCGGCAGACCTGCCCCTGGTAGCGAGCTGGTGCTCCAACGAGAAGACCGCCTTTGAAGCAGCCCTGGGGACCTCCTTTGCGGGGAAACGATCCCTGGTGACCACCAAGCATGTGGGATTAAACGTAGCCGCCGACCCCTTTATGAACTCGGCTCTGCTGGAGATAAATGGGGGCCTTGTCATTGCGGTGGCAGATGATCCGGGGATGCATAGTTCCCAGGGTGAGCAGGATTCGCGCTTTTACAGCTCCTTTGGCCTGGTCCCCTGCCTGGAACCCCGGAACCAGCAGCAGGCCTACGAAATGGTCAGGGAAGCTTTCGAAGTTTCCGAAAAATTCCGCATCCCGGTGATGCTGCGTTTTGCCACCCGGCTGGCCCACTCCCGGTCTACCGTAAGACCCTCTCCGGCTATCAGCCGGAACAACCTGGCAAAAATAAAAGACAGAACCCAATGGATCCTCATCCCTGCCTATGCCCGGCAGAATTACCAGCGGCTCCTGGATAAGCAGCAGGAACTGTCTGCCTGGTCCTCATCTAACAAGGGGAACCTCCTCAGCCTGGAAGGAAGGGATCTTGGCACGGCGGTGATAAGTTCGGGGCTCGGGGGGAACTACTACGAAGAAAACGAAGAAGACTTCGCCGCCTCCCGGGGGGGGAAGAAGCCGGCCCATCTTCATATAGGAGTCTATCCCATCCCCATGGACCTGGTGCAGGGAGTATGCGAAAAGGCAGAGCAGGTCTTTGTAATAGAAGAGGGCCAGCCCTTTATCGAGCAGCGCCTGCGGGGCCTATTACCGGTGTACCAGGCCTCAGGAAAGGCCCTAAGCATAGCAGGTAAGCTGGACGGGACCTTTGTCCGGGCGGGGGAGCTGGATCCGGATAATGTCCGGCAGGGCCTGGGCCTTCCTCCCCGTCCCACCCTCCTTGACGGGGGCCTAAAGATTCCCGAACTCCCGGGCCGTCCGCCCCAGCTCTGTCAGGGATGTTCCCACCGGGACAGCTACGATGTCCTCAACAAAGTGGTGGCCGAGCTAGACCCCGCAGAGGGGCACCCACAAACGGCCATCTGTTCAGACATAGGCTGCTACTCCCTGGGGGCAGGCCCCCCCTATAACGCCATCGAAAGCTTGGTCTGCATGGGGGCCTCGGTAGCCATGGCCCGGGGCGCCGCCGAAGCTGGGATGAAATACGCCATCACGGTAATTGGCGACTCCACCTTCCTCCATGGAGGTATCACCTGTCTGGTAGATGCGGTTCAGGCCAAGGCCCCCATGACGGTGATCATCCTGGATAATGCGGTGGTGGCCATGACGGGCTGCCAGGAAACTATCATTCCATCGGAACAGCTGGCCTCCCTCATCAAGGGTCTGGGGGTCGAGGCAGAACACGTGGTGGAACTGGAAGCTCTGGGGAGCAAGCTGGAAGAAAATGCGGCGAAGCTAAAAAAAGAAATCGAATACCGGGGAGTCTCGGTGGTGATCTTCCAGAGAATCTGCATCGAAGCATTCCGAAAACAACGGCGCAGATCTTCCAGCGAATCTGCCGCAGCAGCTCAATAGGAGTATCGTTCCATGAAGTATGAAGTAATACTGTGCGGCGTAGGCGGCCAGGGGGTCTTATCGGTGGGGACCATCATCTCCGGAGCCGCCGTTGCTGAGGGCTACAATGTGCGTCAGTCAGAGGTACACGGCATGGCCCAGCGGGGCGGAGCGGTCCTGGCCCATTTTAGGATCTCCGACAAAAACATAGCCTCCGATCTGGTACCCCAGGGAACGGCGGATCTTATCCTTTCCATGGAACCCCTGGAGGGGATCCGCTATGCCCCCTGGCTCTCACCCAAGGCAGGCAACAGCCAGGGGGGGGCCCTGGTAAGCGCCGCAGAACCCCTGAACAATATTTCAAATTACCCCGACTTGGGGGAGATCCATAAAATTATTGAATCCTTTCCCATCTACCGGATAATCGAAGCCCAGGCCCTGGCGAAAGAAGCGGGGCTGGCCCAGTCGGTAAACATGGTCATGGTGGGCGCAGCATCGATCTTCCTGCCCCTAAAAACCGAAACCCTGGAAAAGACCATTCAGGAAACCTTTGCGGTCCGTTACAGCTCCACCGTGGAAGCAAACCTTAAGGCTTTCCACCTGGGAAGAGAAGCCTCTGCCAAATAAAGAGACTATGCGGAAAGGCCCGGGAGTATCCAAGGACCATGTCTAAAGAGGGGCTCAGAACAGCCATGAGAGAACGCTTGAACCTGTGCCGCCCTGGGGAGTTTCGTTCCCAGGGCCAGAAAGCCGCCGCCCTGCTAAGCGCTTCTTCGATCTGGGAACAATACCAAAGGGTCTCTGTTTTTTTATCCATGAAGAAGGAAATCCATACCCAATACATCCTGGAAGCCTCCAGGAAAGCCGGAAAGAAGGTCCTGGTCCCCGAGGTCCAGGGTGATACCATGATATTCACTCCCCTTAACCCAGAGGATGGGGAGGATACTGGTGCAGAGCCCCTCCTTTTGATCTGTCCCGGCCTTGCTTTTGACCTCCAGGGGGGCCGTCTTGGCCGGGGCCGGGGCTATTACGACCGCTACTTATCGAGCCTCTCCCTCACCGGCAGGCCCTATCTGGCCCTGGGGCTCTGCATGGATTTCCAGCTTGCCGATTCTATCCCCATGGAAGAACATGATATACCAATGGGAGCCCTGTTGACTGGGACTGGGCTTTACCTGGGATTGGGAGTAAAATAGAAGGATCATATGGAGTCTTAGGGAGCGAAGGATGGGAAGAATAAAAAGTGCCTTGGAAATTGCCCTTGAAAAAACCGAATCTATCCAAAGTGACAAGGGGAGCATCGGACACTTCGAAGCCAAACAAAGGGGGAAAAAGCTCGCCGGTGAATACCTGGAAGGAGCCGTCTCATCCCTGGAGGGGGAATTTAAAGGTATCCCCAAGGAAGAACTGGTCGATGTAAAGCAGGGGATCTTTGATGTGCTCATTTCCCAGGTAAACCTGCCGGTAAGCAAGGATGATCTGGGCCGGATCGAAAAGGCAGGCACGGGGCTGCACTTCATCATCGGAGATAAACGGTTCGGAGATATCGTAAAACAGCTCGTCCAGATGATGAACCAATTTCTTGAAGAAGCGGCCCATTACGATGAGGCCCTAAAACAGCAGTATGCCCCAAAACTGCGGCAGAAAGAAGAAGAAATAGCCCGCCGCCTGGGCAGGCAGGTAAGCCTGGATCCCTTCCAGGACCCCGAATTCGTAAGTTTTTATAACCAGAACATAAATAACCTTAAAGATAACTATCAATCTGTCATTACCCAGGTCAGGGAAGAGGCCCATCGGCTCTTCGAAGAACTGGATTCGTTCAGGAACTAGCTATGCTTATAGGAATATCACCCCTCCTGGGACCAGAACTTCTAGACTCCCTGTATAGGATGGGTCATGGGGATGAACTCGTCCTGGCTGATGCCTTTTTTCCGGGCCACAGCCTCCACAAACGGGTGATCCGCCTGGAGGGCCTTAAGATACCTGATCTATTGGAGGGGGTCCTGTCCCTGATCAACCTGGATTACGCAGACCCTCCGGTGATCATGATGGCCCCCATGGCCCAGGACAAGCTGGATCCGAAGGTGGAGGAATCATACCGGGCCGTAATTGACAGACGCTGGCCGGGTACTCCTCCAACCGAAAGGATAGATCGATTTGCATTCTATGAACGGGCACAAAAAGCTTTTTGCGTTGTCATGACCGGCGAGACCGCCACCTATGGCAATATTATATTAAAGAAGGGCGTTATCCCGGTCCTTGGGCCGGAACATTAAAGGAGGAAGATATGGCACTGATCGATAGCTTAAAAATGAATGCTCCGGTAAACCGGTATAAAGGAGCTCTGCCTAAAATAGGAATCAGGCCCACCATTGACGGAAGGCGAAGGGGGGTCCGGGAATCTTTGGAAGAGGTCACCATGGGGATGGCCAAAGCTGCAGCCAAGCTCATCACGGAGCAGCTCAGGCACCCCAATGGTTCTTCCATTGAATGTATCATCGCCGACACCTGCATAGGCGGGGTGGCCGAAGCCGCAGCCTGCCAGGAAAAGTTTTCCCGGGAGAATGTAGGCATCACCCTTACGGTAACCCCCAGCTGGTGTTATGGCTCGGAGACCATGGATATGGATCCCCAAACGATAAAGGCAGTCTGGGGCTTTAACGGTTCTGACCGGCCCGGAGCTGTTTACCTGGCGGCGGTCCTGGCAGCCCACAACCAGAAGGGGCTCCCGGCCTTCGGCATCTATGGCCGGGATGTGCAGGATTTTTCGGATATCACCCGCATCCCCGGAGATGTGGAAGAAAAACTCCTTCGATTTACCCGGTCTGCCCTGGCAGCCCTCTGGATGCGGGGTAAAAGCTACCTCTCCATAGGGTCCGTCTCTATGGGAATCTCCGGATCCATCAGTGACGCAGATTTTTTCCAGGACTATCTGGGGATGCGGAACGAATATGTCGATATGTCTGAACTGGTGCGCCGCTTTCAGGAAAAGATCTACTCCGAAGGGGAATATAAACGGGCCCTGGAGTGGACCCTGGAGAATTGCAAGGAGGGGCCGGACAACAACGACCCCAAGGAGCAGCATAGCCGGAAGCAAAAGGACGAAGCCTGGAAAACCGTCGTAAAGATGGCCATCATAGTCAGGGACCTCATGATAGGAAACCCGGACCTGCGCCGCAAGGGCCTGGCGGAAGAAGCCCTGGGCCATAATGCCATTCTGGCGGGTTTCCAGGGACAGCGCCAATGGACCGATCACTTCCCCAACGGAGACTTCCTTGAGGCCATCCTGAATTCTTCCTTTGACTGGAACGGCATCAGGGCCCCTTACCTGGTGGCCACCGAAAATGACAGCCTGAACGGAGCTACCATGCTCTTTGGCCACCTCCTGACCGGTACGGCCCAGATCTTCGCCGATGTGCGGACCTATTGGAGCCCCCAGGCCATAGAGCGGGTCACGGGCTGGAAGGCCGAAGGTCCGGCTTCCGGCGGCCTTATCCACCTGATTAACTCAGGGGCCGCTGCAGTAGACGGAACGGGCAAGCAAAGGATCAATGGAAAACCGGGGATTAAACCTTTCTGGGACATTAGTCCCCAGGAAGCCGGGGCCTGTCTGGATGCGGTCAGCTGGCGTTATGCCAACCTGGGCTATTTTAGGGGAGGCGGCTATTCATCAGACTTCTTAAGCGAAGGAGATATGCCCGTTACCATGAGCC
The DNA here is from genome assembly GCA_009777335.1 of Treponema sp. Taxonomy (GTDB): domain Bacteria; phylum Spirochaetota; class Spirochaetia; order Treponematales; family Breznakiellaceae; genus WRKT01. The sequence goes on from WRMC01000009.1 coordinate 52,647, forward strand.
GGATTAACCTTATTAAAGGAATGGGCCCCGTATTACAGATCGCCGAAGGTTTTACCGTAACTATTCCTGATCATGTCCACGATGCCCTCGATAAGAGGACCGATCCCACCTGGCCCACCACCTGGTTTGCCCCCAGACTGGGAAGCTCAGGTCCCTTTAGGGATGTCTACTCGGTCATGGCTGCCTGGGGGGCAAACCACGGAGCGGTCTCATATGGCCACATAGGGGCAGATCTTATCAGCCTGGCCAGTATACTCCGGATTCCCGTTTGTATGCACAATGTGCCGGAAGAAGAGATCTACCGGCCCAGCTACTGGAACAGCTTTGGCATGGACAAGGAAGGATCAGATTACCGGGCCTGTGCGGCCCTTGGACCTCTCTATGGGTAGAAAGGCAATCAGGTAAAACCCCTGGGGTCTTTGGTGCTTAAATTCTTAATACATCCCCTTGCCTAGATAATGGTAATGTATACAAGGGTCTGATTTACCAGCTGGTAAGCTATCTCTCCAAATGTGATGGGGCCGGTAAATACATCCAGTTTTTTATGTTCCAGATCCCCGTAGAGAAAGTTTAAAATACAGTTGCAGGAAAACACTGCTTCTGTATTCTTATGTTCAGAAATATGGGAATTAAACAAACCTTCATAATCTGATACAGACCTCGCCATTCTGTATTTAATTCCCTTAAACACAGGAGCATAAAAATTTACGACCCCATTTTCTATGGATTTGAATGATATGTTTACATCATTTCCGGAATAATCACCCACAAGCGGCAACTTGGTGTCTATAGCGTTTTCGGCAATATAATCGGCTAAAACCGTATCTTTGCCATCGATTCGGCAGTTTTTTATTGAAAACCCTTCTTCAGTAAATTCTATTAAAGGCGATTCTGCATCCTGTTCAAAAATATTAATGATACTGACCGATACGGTTTTATCATCGGGGGTAAGCAAGTGGAGAGCCACTGCCTTATCCGTAAAACATTCCGCATTGCTTCCATTGACAGTTATGGGTGTTTGACCCTGTTTACCCAGGTTTAAACCCGATATCCATCCTACAATGTTGCGTAAAAACATATTAGTATAACCTGCTGCATTTTGGGCATATTCCCGGTGTACCGCACTATCAAAGGGAATGATCAAAATGGAAAAGCCGTTAGAAAATGCATCGTTGGTTACCTGGGGTATTTCATCTGCATTATAGGTCTTGATAAAGTAGTTTTTATAGGGAAACTCTGTTACAAACAATAAATCTCCGGAAACCTTCCCGCCTTCGGTGGTCATAAAATATTCTGTGGACCCCCCTATCCATTTTCCCTTTGGCAGTTTTTTTAAGAGAGATTCGGTTCCGGAAATATGCAAGAGTTTCCCTTCTTCAATTAATTTAGATGTAGATTCAAATGACATTAACATATCAGCCCCCCTTAAAGACTCTTAATAATAACGTAATCTGCAGCCATAACTTTGCGGTTTTTTATAAGAAAGGCATTTATCACCTCAACGCATTTATGCACCGTTTCTTCTGATGAATTTTTCCCATAAATTTCTTTGAGATGGGTCAGAAGCATGGAAAAGGCAAGCTGCCTGAACTTTTTTACCCCCATGAGCAGCTTCTGTGTTTGCTGCGGAGTTATTTTCATCTCATCAATCTTTTCTGCATAGTAAATACCGAATTTTTTGTCATCCACCGCCACATGGCTGGAAATCCATTCCATAAGGAAGCGGGCTAGGGAATTGGGAACATATCTAACCCCGGATTGGAATTTCTTTTGATGTTCCAGGATGTTTATCATGAAATCTCTATGCTGTGCCTTATGGGCCGCTACATCCGCATAGGCTGTTAGTTCAAATAGTTCTTCTTCATGGGAAAATATTTCCTTTGAATGGCTAACCATCATACGTATCGTATTTTTAAAGGAATCTTCAGCCACATCGACCCCTGTAGTACAGGCTTCGAACAGATCATTGGTCATACTAAGCAATTCTTTATGCTGGTCGTCTATTTTTTTTATCCCGACAACATAGTTATCATTCCAGCTTATCTTGTTAGAGACATTTGATTGTGAATCTCGAATGTTCATGTGCTTCCTCCTCTTTATACAAGATTAATGCACCTTAGCTAGCTCCAATGGGGAGGGGCAGTGCCGCTGGCCTGCATGCGGATCTACCTATAGTACATAATATCACATTTTTGGGGAATTCCAATAAAACGCAAGGAAAAAAAGGGATTGACAAAAACATCAAATTTTGCTAAATTGGGGCTGTAATCCCCTGTAGCTCAGCTGGCAGAGCAAGTGGCTGTTAACCACTGGGTCCGCAGTTCAAATCTGTGCGGGGGAGCATCAGCGAAACCGCTAATTCTTTATGTAGCAAGGAATTAGCGGTTCGTTTTTTTTAAGGGGTACAACTATAATGAGCCAACAAATCCGTGAGCCCATGAAAATTGAGCTAAAAATATTTTTTGCCATTGTTGGCTTAACCGGCCTTGCCATGGGCATGAGCGATGGGGTCATATCGAACTTTTTTAATGATGCCTACAATGTAACTACCGAAGAGAGGGGCTTTCTCGAGCTTCCCAGGGAGCTCCCGGGGGTTCTGCTCTTCCTCATCATTGCCTTTACCGCCAAGCTGGGGGATGTCCGGCTTGCCATCATCGCCCAAGCCCTCCTGGCCATAGGCGGGGCGATTCTGGGGCTCTTTACCCCATCCTTTGCCGTCATGTGTTTCTTTATCTTTACCCACTCCCTGGGGATGCATATGTTCATACCCCTGCAAGACAGCATAGGGATGTCCATCATAGGCAAGCAGGACATGGGTACCCGGATGGGCCAATACGCGGGGATACGGACAGCCTTTGCCATGCTGGCAAGCATCATCATTTTCATAGGCTTTAGGGCCGATTTTTTCTCCTTTAAAACCCAGATTAAGCTGCCCTTTCTTATAGCTACCGTAGGTTTTATCGGGGTTTTCATCTTATTTATAGTGCTCTATGTAAAGTACAAGGTCCACGGACAGCCGAGGAAGAAGGAATTTCAGATCCTTTTTAGGAAGGAATATATCTCCTTCTACATCCTCGCCATTCTGGTGGGGGTCCACCGGCAGATTATGGTGGTCTATGGGCCCTGGGTTCTTATAAGGATTTTAGGCCAGGGGGCCGATACCATGGCCCTCTTAAGCTTCGTAGGTGCCTTTGTAGGGATCTTTTTCCTCCCCGCCGTAGGCCGCTGGACCGATAAGCTGGGGCCCAAGGTTATCCTCTTTGCCGAGGGGGTCCTCTTTATCCTGGTCTATGTTGCCTTTGGGTATATGAGTTATGGGTTCTCCAATGGCATCATAGCTACCGTGGGTATCCCGGTCCTCCTTGTCTTTGCCCTCTATATTCTGGAACGGCTTACCATGCAGTTGAACATAGTCCGAAATATGTACCTGAGGTCCATAGCCGTAGACCCCGCAGATATTACCCCTACCCTGTCCACGGGGCTCAGTATGGATCATGTGGTGTCCATCGTCTGCGCCTACCTGGGGGGGCTGGTATGGGTAAACTTCGGGTCCCAGTATGTCTTTTATGGGGCCGCAGCCTTCTCCATTATTAATGTGGTGGTCGCCCTCAGAATCAAAGGCCCCATGATAGCCCCCATGGTCATAAAAGCCTAATTGACCTAGGGATCCATATTTTCTTATACTGGCTTAACTAAACGGGAAGTGGGATAGAGGCTAATCCGCCTGGTTCGGGACCAGGAAATCGGGGGTTCAAATCCCCCCTTCCCGAAAAAAAATTCCGTAGGAATTTTTTATGGGGGGATTTGAACCGAAGGCGCGGCCCTGGAAGCCCGAAAGGGCTGTAAGGGTAAACCGCCAGGACGGCGGTTTAGCGCCGGAGGCGGGGTGGAAGGAGCAGACAGGATGTCTGCGACTGGAACCCAAATCCCCCCTTCCCGAAAAAAAGGCTGCCCCTGATTACTTGAACCAAGTAGTCAGACAGACAGCCCACATGTTGAACGGGAGCGACGGGACTTGAACCCGCGGTCTCCGGCTTGACAGGCCAGCGCGATAAACCAGCTTCGCTACGCCCCCAACAGGGTTATATGCTAGCAAAACAGTGATAGAAAGTCAAGAGGAGCTACGAATGGCATCTAAGGACAAAAGACAAAAAGAAAGCAAAGATGATTCCCTCAGCGCCGACATCATGAAACGGTTCAAAACTCGGCCCTTTCTCTATATTGGGTCCATCCTCATCCTTATCATCATCACCATAGCCTTTGTATTCCTCCCTGCCCTGGGAACCGAATCCTTCGACGGCGGAGACATGGTTTTTGGCTACTATAACCGCACCCCCATACGGTTTGTCCAGGGGAACTACTTCCATCAGGTCTTTCAAAACATCACCAGGAACGTGAATTTATCTCCCGATGATCCCTTTTACTTCTTCCAGCTTGCAGAAGTCTGGAGGCTTGCCTTTGAACTTACCGTCATACACATAGGAATTTTGGATGAGGTGAACCAGGCAGGGTTTCTCATGCCGCCGGAGCTGGTTGACAGGGCCGTGGCGGAACTGCCCATCTTCCATGAGAATGGCCGCTTCTCCCCCGCCAGGTATAGGGCCATGGATAACAACAGCAGGATGACCCTGTGGCGGCAGGTCCAGGAAAGCCTCCTAAGCGACCAATACATAGGGGACCTTCAAAGTATTAGATCCCCATCAGGGGAAGCGGCCTTTATCGGAACCATGGCCTCGCCCCAGAGGAGCTTTGAAGTCGCGATTTTCCCCATCGATACCTACCCCGAATCGGAAGTGATTGCCTACGCCAACGCCAACTCAGAGCTATTCAGAAATACCCGCCTTTCGATGATCACCCTAGGGTCCGAGCGTGAAGCCCAGCAAATTCTAGAGAGCGTCCGGAACGGGGTCTCTACCTTCGAGGAAGCTGCCAGGATTAACTCCCTGGACGGCTTTGCTGACCGGGGGGGAGACATGGGCCTACGGATGGTCTTTGAGCTCATCCCCGAACTCCCCAATCCCCAGGAAAGGGAACAGGTCTTGAACATGCCCCGGGGCGGCATAAGTGATCTATTAAGAGTAGGTTCCAGCTGGGCTTTTTTCCGCCTGGAAGAAGCTCCCCAAATGGCCAACCTCGAAGATGAGCTTACCAGAGACCGGGTCCGCAGCTACATGATGAACAATGTTCGGGGCCGCATCGAAGACTGGTTTTTAAGTGAAGCCGAAGACTTTGCCCGGGAAGCCCAGGACATAGGCTTTTCACAGGCCGCCTTTGTAAGAAATATCGCCTCCTATGAGTTTGGACCCATTCCCCTTAATTATGGTAACTCGGGGCTTTTTGACACCATCGAGGCGGCGGGGGTACCGGAACTCATGCACGCGGGGGATAATCAATTTTTCTGGAGACTGGCCTTTACGACCCCCCTTAATACCATCTCCAGGCCCCTGGTTGTGGATAACAATGTCATCGTCCTTCTCCCCCTGGAGGAACACGGAGCCCGCGAAGGAGACACTGAATACATAACGATTTACCTTCCCATGTGGGCAGGAGAAGCTCTGCAGTCGTCTTACCGGGACTACTTCCTGGTAAACGATAAATTCGATAACCGTTTTGAGGATACATTTTGGCGTCTCATGAGCTGGGACATGTTCTAGAAGAAATACCCGCCCGGCGGGGTAAGACTATATCCTACAAGGGCCTTACCCTCCTCTCGCGGGTTGACCCCGTAGCCCAGGGAGAGCGCCTGGCCGCCGAAGTAGAGCCCCGGGAGTTCACCCTCTACCTTTGCCCTTCCCCCCTTTATGGTTATGGCTTATCGGTCCTTTTACCCAAGCTGCCCCCTAACTCGGCAATCCTCTGCATAGAGGGGGATGAGGCCCTGCTGGAACTAAGCTCCAGGGCCCTGGAAGACCTGCTTCAAAAATCCAGGGGCGAATCCTCTGGACGCCAGGGAGGGCCTGCCCTGATCCTGGCGGCTGCTGCCTCACCGGAAGAACTGTGTACCCTGGTGCAAAAGGTATATGGAAAGCGCTTCTTCCGCCGCCTGGAATTGCTGCGTCTGGGGGGGGGCTGGCAGCTCCTTCCGGATCTATATAAAAACATTGAAGAGGCCCTCCAGAAGGAAATAAACCTGGAATGGAGCAACGCCATGACCCTGATCCGTCTGGGCAGGCTTTATTCCCGGAACCTTATCCGAAACCTGGCCCTGCTTGATAGATCCCAATGGCTGGAAACCCTGGATTACGGTTCCGCTCCGGTTTTGGCCCTGGGAGCAGGCCCTTCTTTAGATGCAATGCTGGATGATCTCGCCGCCCACTCGGGGGGAAGCATCCCAGGCCCCCAGGATAGGCCCTATAAAATCATCTGTGCTGACACCTGTCTTCCGGCCCTAAACGAGAGGGAGCTCGTGCCGGATTTAGTAGTAGCCCTGGAATCACAGTTTTGGAACCTCCGGGCCTTTAGCGGAGCCCAGGGGCGGCACATTTCTGCGGCCCTGGATGTTTCGGCCCTGCCCAGAAGCAGCCGGGTCTTATCGGGGACCAGGTACCTCTTTTCCACCCCCTGGACAGAATTGAACCTTTTAAGCCGGCTGGCAGATTCGGCTTTGTTACCCGAATCCATCATGCCCCTGGGTTCGGTGGGCCTCAACGTGGTAGCTCTGGCACTAGCCAAAAGCCGGGGGCCCATAATATGCTCGGGGCTGGATTTTTCCTTTACGATTGATGCCTACCATGCCCGGTCTACCCCCGGCCATATAGATGCTGCCAGGACCACAGACCGGTTTAAGAGCCTCTTCAATACCGCCGCGGTATTCAGGGAGGGGAGTTACAGCACCCTCTCAAAAACCGGCATTCCCGTTCGCAGCGACCCGGCCCTAAGGTCCTACCGGGAGCTCTTTGAAAGGGAGTTTGGGGGTAATACGAGACTGGCCGATGTATACGGCCCAGGGCTTCCCCTGGGAATACCAACGATTAGCTCCGCTGAAGCTTATGAACGCCTTATAGGAGAGGGGAAAGAGAAGAGCTCCCCCGAAGAAATTAATCCCCCTAAAGACCAGGGACAGATCACCGAAGCACTCATTGACTTCTGTACCAAGGAAAAGAATGCCCTCCTTACGATGAAGGATATGCTCACCGGTACCATCACCTTCGACAAGAACCGCCTTGAGGAGCTTTTGGATTATGCCGATTACCTTTGGGCCCATTTCCCCGAATGTGCCGGGGCTGCCGGTCAGAGGCCCTCTTCAGAAGACACAAACTTTCTAAAACGGGTTAGGGTAGAGATAGACCCCTTCCTTGTACTCTGGAACTTAAGCCTAAGGGATCTGGAAGAGAAAAGCCCTAGCTATAGCTGATCACCACCTTCTTGGTCCCCGGTTTTTTTTCTTCCACCAGGGCAAAGGCCTGTATTATATCTTTAAAATCAAAGACATGGGAAATAAACTGGGCCGGCTCCAGGACCCCCTGGTTAATCCAGGCCATCACCTGGGCATGGGCCTCATACTCTTCGATCTTTAAGGGCCACTGAACAAATTGAATAGTCCAGTTATAGGGAGCCCTGCTCCAGTCCAGGTTCATTCCCAGTTCGGGAGAAATTCCATAACAGCAGATCTTCCCATTGTAATTTATCAACTCCATGGCCTGGTTTATGAGGTCGTTAATCCCCACCGCATCTACCACCTTATCTATGCCCTGGGGAAAAAGCTTTTTCAGCTCCCCTCCCAAATTGGTCTTAAGGGGATTAAAGGCATAATCGGCTCCCATGGATGAGGCCAGGGCGGTTTTTTCATCATCTATATCGGTACAGATGACGGTCCCCAGGCCCAGGAGCTTGGCAAACTTGGTAAAGCAAAGACCCACCGGTCCCGCCCCCATGACAAGGAGGCTTTCGTTGGGGTTAAACTGGAAGCGCCGCATGGCACTGAGGACCTCTCTAAAGGTGACTATCATGGAGGCCTCGACGGGGTTCACCTTGTCACTGGGCTTTATGAGGGTTTGGGCGTAGTAGGCCTCACGGAACTCAGGAGAAGGAGGACCCCAGCCCTCGGCCAGGTAGGCCTGGAGGTCTCCGATGATGGCATACTCAGAGAAGGACCCAAACCCCGAATAGTTGCCGTCCAGAGGTTCATCTATAAAGGGGAGGAGTACCAGATCGCCGGGTTTAAAACTCCTTACCTGGTCTCCGACTTCTACCACCCTGCCCACTCCTTCGTGACCGAGAATAGCCGGGTAGTTATGAAAATTCTTAAAGGTTCCATGGATAATTTTTAGGTCCGTTCCATTACAGATGCCGCAGCTTTCCATTTTGACCAGGGCCTGGCAGCGGTTATATTTCGGAAGAGGGACTTCTTTAATATGCAATGCATGACCGGCGTCTACAACCAAGGTTTTCATCGTATCTTTCATCTTCCTACTCCCATTCTATGGTGGCCGGAGGTTTGTTGGACACATCATAGGTGACCCTGCAAATTTCCGGTATACGGCTGGTGATGAGGCTGGAAATTTCTATGATGTCCCTTGTTTCAAAGGGGAAGACCTCTGCGGTCATGGCATTGGTACTGGTGATAGCCCTCAGGGCAAGGACCCAGCCGAAATTCCTTGTCCCTTCCAGGATACCTACCGAACGCAGGGGGAGCAGGACCGCAAAGGCCTGCCAGATTTCGTCATACAGGGCCTTGCCGCTTTTACCCTTTCGTTTCTTTAATTCCTCGATAAAGATGGCATCGGCCTCCCGGAGGATATCGCAGCGTTCCTTGCTCACCTCCCCCAATACCCGCACCGCCAGACCCGGGCCGGGAAAGGGATGCCGGTTAATCACCTCATCTCCTAAGCCGAGAAAGCGGCCCAGGGCGCGGACATCATCCTTGTAGAGGGCTGCAAAGGGCTCGATGATGAGGCCCCTCTGGCGTTTTTCCTCCACCAGGGGACTCCCCACATTATGATGGCTCTTAACGAGTCCTGCCTTCTCTTTCCCCGTACCGCTCTCTATGACATCGGGGTAGATGGTCCCCTGGGCCAAAAAGCAGCTATCGGGAAGCCCCAGCTTGGCACATTCGGCTTCCTGGACCTGGATAAACATATCACCTATGGCTTTACGCTTGGCCTCCGGGTCCTCAACCCCCTTTAGGGCCCCCAGGAAGGAGTCCTCGCAGGAGATAATATGGAGATGCTTGGCCCCCAGCTTTTCAAGCTGATTCCGGACAAAACCAGTTTCGCCCTTCCGCATAAGCCCCGTGTCCATATACATCAGGTGGACCTGGGCCGGATCCAGGGTCTTTAAAAGCAGGGCTCCCAGGACGGTAGAATCTACCCCTCCAGAGATAAGGAGTAAGACCGGTTCACTGCCAAGCTTCTCCCGTAAAGAAGATCCTGTTTCATCTGCAAATTGCTGCCACTTTAGTTCCATGGGTAAGCTTTCCCTCCTAGGACCGGGAATAATTTGGGGCCTCGTGGGTGATCGTAAGATCATGGGGATGACTCTCCCTTAGGCCCGCGGCGCTGATCTTTACAAATTTCCGGTAAGCTTTGAGCTGTTCTATATCGGCACAGCCGCAGTAGCCCATACCCTTTCTGAGGCCGGCAATGAGCTGATGCAGATAGTTTCGAAGCTCCCCCTTATAGGGAACCCTTCCTTCTATACCCTCGGGGGCAATGATCTCATCCTTGTTCATCTGGTAGCGGTCTCCTGAGCCTTCTTCAATGGCCCCCAGGCTTCCCATGCCCCGGATCTCCTTGTAGATCCTTCCGTCAAAGATGATCTCCTGACCAGGGCTCTCTTTAAGCCCCGCAAAGAGGTTCCCTATCATCACCACGCTGGCTCCGGCGCCCAGGGCCTTGGTGATATCCCCGGAGAATTTTATCCCCCCGTCGGCAATCACGGGGATATCGTTTTTGGATGCCTCTTCGGCGCAATCCAGGATGGCCGTAAACTGGGGTACCCCTATCCCTGCCACCACCCTGGTGGTACAGGTGGAGCCGGGGCCTACGCCGACCTTGACCGCATCGGCCCCCGCATCGATGAGCCGCCGGGTGCCCTCCCGGGTTACCACGTTGCCTCCGATGACGGGGATTTCAAATTCCTTTTTAATAGCGCTGATGGCATCCAGAACGTTTTTTGAATCCCCATGGGCCGTATCGAGGACTACAAAATCTACCCGGGCCATTTTTAAGAGGGGAAGCCGTACCTGGTAATCCTGGGGGGACACGGCGGCCCCCACGATGAGCCGTCCTGATTGGTCGGTGGCTGCATGGGGATAGAGTTCCCTCTTTTCCATGTCCCGGACCGTGATAAGTCCCGTAAGCCGGTCCTGATCATCTACCACCGGAAGCTTTTCGATCCGGTGCTTATCGAACTTTTCCCGGGCGCTGGCCTCTGAGGCCTGGCCATGTTCGACGATCAGCTTGGTGGTCATCACATCACTCACCTTGAGGGAATCGTTCTTACAGAACCGCAGATCCCTTCCGGTGATGATTCCCACCAGCTTATCTTCCCCGTTTAATACCGGAGCACCGGAAACTCCATACTTGCTCAGGAGCAGTTTCACATCCCCTATGAGGGCCGAATCTCTGACGGTGATGGGGTTTTCGATGATCCAGTTCAGGTAACGTTTTACATTACCCACCTGGCGGGTCTGCTCTTCGGGGCTCAGGTTCCGGTGTATCACCCCGGCGCCCCCTTCCAGAGCCAGAGCTATGGCCAGCTTTTCTTCGGTCACCGTGTCCATGGCGGCCGAAATAACGGGAACATTGAGCTGTATGCCCCCCCCCAGCCTGGTAACCACGCTGCAGTCCCTGGGGAGCACTTCCGAGTAACCCGGAGCAAGCAGAACATCGTCATAGGAATAAGCTTCTTGGAACATTTAGATCCTCCCTTGGTCTTTTGTGAGAAAGTGTATTGTATGGATTTTATAAAAAATGAGGCCTTCCATGTTCCACTATTACATAAAGGCCCCCGGTATGTCTAGCCTTGCAGGGTGGTAAAAAGCCGGAGGAAAAGCTTATCCCGATGGACCCTATACACATAGCGGATAGGATGCCGGGCAGGGTCAAAGCTGTAGTGGTGATCGTACTGGGGAATGGGGCTGGGGCAGAGGTAGTCTTCCATGTAGGTATCATCATCCAGGAGCCAGCCCACGGCGCTCACATCCCAGATAACTCTGGTCCAGGTGGGGATCTTTTCATCCTCCAGGGCCTGGGCGGCGGTGGTATCCAGAAGATAATTGGAGAGGGAATTTTTACCCCTCAGGTGATGCTCCAGCTCCGGGCCCGAGGTTCTGAGTTCTGAGACCACCCCCATGCAGGGCAGCTGTACCACCGCGATGCCGGAACCAAAGACCACCCGGGCGGCAGCCACGTCCTGACGCATGTTAAACTCCGCCGTATCGGGCCAATGGTGGGCATGTCCCCCCAGCCAAATGACCACCATGCGATTAATAATCTCCGGCTGCAGGAGGATAGCCGAAGCCACATTGGTGATGGCCCCAATAGCCACACAGTAGAGGGGCCGCTCTTCGGTGTAGCCCAGGGCCAGTTCGGCCAGGGCCCGGGCAGAGGGGGAGTCCACCGGGTCCCTCTCGTTGGATAGGAAGGAGGAAGAGCCCTTCATAACCAGGGGGATTAGATCCTCCCGGTTCATCAAACCCAGGACCCGGCGGATCTCGTCGTAGCTCTTCTCCATCCCATCTCCGGGGGAAGATGATTTGTTATTCAGAAAGGGAGCAGCATGGATCCCCCGGAGCTGCATCTTTCCCTTAGACTCTTCGCATAGTTTTACCAGGAAGGCCAGGGCATACTGATCGTCGATTTCGTTGTAGGTATCGGTGTCGAGGATCACATCGATGGGAAGGCTGGGCTTGGCCAGACGTTTGAGGAAGAGAGGATCATCCTGTTTGTTTAGATTCATGGGAGCCCCCTAAGGGATAGTTTGGTGAAAGCCGTCCGGCTTCCGTTGCGGTTGGAAAAACCCAGGGCACCCCTCAGGTAGGGTTTATCCTGGTCGGTGTAGTTGATACATTCCTTTCCGTCCACCCAGGCTTTTATCACCTTTCCCTGGCACTCAACTTTTATGGTATAGGTTTTTCCCAGTTCCCAGGCAAAGGGCTTTTCTTCTAAAAGACGGTACCCGTCTTCGTTTTTATAGAGGCAGAATTTGCCCCCCTCGTCAAAACCCAGGGCATAGGACCGGATGGCCCCCTGGACCCGGACATTCACCGAGTGCTCCTCCCCAAAGAGGGGCCTTAGGCAAAACTCGGCGGTATAATCGGTCCAATCATGGTGCCCCGTGTAGACCTCCGCAAAGTCCGCCGAGGAAAGGTGGGCCTCCTCCCCTTCTATATAAAAGAGCCCCTTAAGACGGGTGCACTGCATGATCTCTTTCTTGCGGCCCGACCAGACATCCAGGGAGCTGGGAGAAAAACTCATTGAGTACTGGGGCTCCCCGGAAAATACCAGTTGGTCTACCAGGCAGGCCAGGTCCCCGGACCAGCCGAGTTCGGTTTCAAAGGCCCAGCCCGCTTCGTCGATTAATCCCCCTTCGATAAAGGGAATGGTACAGCATAGGTCATACCATATTCCTTTTTCGAGATGAACCTTCTCTCCCTCGATGATGTTGCCAGTGCTGGCATCCCTGGCGTACATAAAGCCATGGCAGGGCTGGCCGTCGGGGGGAATGAACACGGAGCCCCCTATGGTCTGACCGGGATAAAGGATGGGAGAGAAACTGGGGTCGTAACGGCTGTCGTGAAAGTCCTGGGAGGTATAGTAGGTTTTTTTGTACACATAGACCCGCTCCCCCGCCATGACTGGCCGGGCATGGACCCTCAGACTGGCCTTCCCGCTCCGGGCCTCTTCGGTGCTGTTCCTTAGCTCCGACACAAAGGTCCGGCCTCCGCTGGAAGACCTCACCCTTATGGCATGGGTGGACCCGGGGAATTCAAAGTGACAGCTATCTCTTAGGTTGGCCTGGCTGAGGATCTCCTTCCACTCCGGGGGGTAGGCCTCACCGGCCAGGTCCCAGGCCTGTTTGGCCATGTAGAGGGCCGACCCGGGGATGTCCAGGATGTTCATGGAACCCATGACGCTGGAGCAGATATAAAAATCGTTTATGGGAAGACGCCAGGTATCGTGATCAATGCCCTCCAGACCCACCAGGACCCCCATGATGGTAGCCACATTCCCCACATTGCAGTCCGTGTCCCAGCCGCACATGTTACAAATATGGAGGGTCTCGGAAAAGTCCCCCTTCCCGTAAAGGAGGGAGAGGATCATCACCGCACTGTTGGGGATAATGTGGCAGTTCCCCGGATACTTATCGTAGCCGAAGTTTTCAAAAATATAACGATAGCAGTCTCTCCAGTTATCGGGATGTTTTTTATGAAAATCCCTCACCGCTTCGGCGACCCGGCGGTACTCGCAGTCAGCGGGTAAATATGCCAGCCCCTTGCTGATAATTGCCTCTATGCTCTTTTCTTCAAAGGCCAAGGCTATGGCTGCGGCGATAAAGATCCCCCCGTAGATGCCGTTCCCTCCATGGGTCACCGAAGCAGCCTTCTCCGCCAGCCGGGCCGCCAGATCGGGGTTCCCCGGACAGACCAGGCCCCAGGTATCGATAAAAATCTGGCCCCCTATCTGCTCCGCCACGGTGGCTCCATTTAGCTCCACACTGCCGCTCTGGGGGGCGGGGATTCCGTTGCGTAAGTTTAGGTAGGCCGTGTGCTCCGTAGAGATGCCGTAGCCCCCCCACCAGAAAAATCCGTGCTCATAGGGGGCGTAATTAAGGAGGGTCTCCCCCACGGCCTGGGCGCTTAGATCCTTCCCCTGGCCACTATCCTCCAGGGCCCGGAGGAAAAAGACCGGGCCGTTGCTGTCGTCGTCGGCGGCGAAGTCCCGGTAATCCAGGGGGTAGCGGCGGAGTTCTCCGTAGACCCTCTGTATCTTGTCGTAGGTCCAGCCCTCTATGGGGGCCCCCAGCCGGATTCCGATTATTTTTGCGAGCCAGCCCGCATAGATTTTTTCAATATATTCATTCTTCATGGTACTCATGTCAGCTATTAGAGTTTATTGAATAGGCCTTGTCAATTGACTTGTCCCTACCCTGCCTCTGGGTTATGGTGATACTATTACAGAAGGAGCAGCTATGAAAATCCTCGTGTATGGTTCCCTCAATATAGATCTGGTCTTTTCGGTGGACCATATAGTGCAGCCGGGTGAAACCATCTCATCCAGGGCCCTGGTCAAAAGTGCCGGGGGCAAGGGGGCCAACCAGGCGGCTGCCCTGGGCAAGGCGGGGATGGAAGTATACATGGCCGGTAAAATTGGCGAAGACGGCCGGTTTATCCTGGATCTCCTGGAATCTTATGGGGTGAACACCAGCAAAGTCAGGGTCTATGGGGGAGCCTCGGGGCAGGCCCTCATCCAGGTGGATAGGGGGGGGCAAAATTCCATAGTCCTCTATGGGGGAGGGAACGCCGAGATCCAGGCCGAAGAGATTCCCCTGGTCCTGGAAACCTTTGGCCCCGGAGATGGAATCCTGCTTCAAAACGAGATCCCCCACATAGCTGAAATAATAAGGCAAGCTAAAGAGAGGGGTATGAAAGTTTACTTTAACCCCTCTCCTTTTGATGAAAAAATCCTGGCCCTCCCCCCTGAAGCATTGGAAGCGGTGGATCTCTTTTTTGTAAATGAAATAGAAGGGGCCCTGCTGGCCGATCTGGGGGACAAGGCCCCTCCTGACCGGATCATGGAGGCCCTCTGCGCCAAATTCCCCGGGGCCGAGATCATCCTTACGGTGGGGAAAGAAGGGGCCTATTATGGCCTGGGCCCCGAGAGGGAGAGGGGGCTCTCACCCCCGGTGGAGGCGGTGGATACCACCGGCGCCGGGGACACCTTTACGGGCTACTATATCGCCGCCAGGGCAGAGCAGCCGGTGAAGGAGGCCCTCGCCCTCGCCTGCAGAGCTGCTTCTATGGCGGTGGCCCGCAAGGGTGCCATGGAAGCCATTCCCTTTAAGGCCCAGCTATTATAAACCTGCGAGCTTTTGGCTGAGGGCGTTGACCTGAGCCCGGCTAAGCCCCACCACATTCAAGAGGTACCGTTCAGCGGCAGCGGTGGTTCCCCCGGGGCGAGGTATGGTCCCTCCGTTAAAATCGGCCAGGATATCCCACATGATTCCGGCGATGAGATCGTACCGTGCCTCATCCCTGGTCACCCCAAAAAAGTTTTCATAGCTGAGCATATAATCATTGACTATGGCTTCAGGATCTGCTCCCATCAAAGCAGCAAAGAGGGCTGTTACTACTCCGGCCCGGTCCTTCCCTTCGTTGCAATGAATGAGGAAGGGGGGATTGTTTTCCAGCATAAACTCTATGCCTGTCTTTAGCTTTCCCGCAAAATCTGATGCCTTATAATCTATGCCCATGCCCAGGGAGATTATCCTCCCCTGGGTGATAAAGGTCTGGTACCAGGGTACATTGGCAGCCCGGATAGGTAGCTCATGGGGATGATCTGCCAGGTTGATCACCGTCACTATCCTTGCCTGCTCAGCCAGTCGGCGGGCATAGGGGGCCCTGGATGCCATCTCACCTTCGTTCAGGGCCGGATGGGTGCTTCTATAGATCACATTGGCCCCTATGTTACCAAGCCGGGCTTCCCTAAAGTTAGCAAAGACGATATCGCTGGAGTAATCATCCCGGTCATTGCTGCGAATGAGGGTTCTGATTTCCAGCTCCGCCAGATAGGCACCCCGGCCCGCTAGGTTAATAGTAACGGGGCTTCCTTCTGTCACCGAGAAATTTTCGGCAAAATTCCCCATGTTGACCGCCAGCATGCTTACATTGGCGGTGGGATGAAGCCGTACCAGGGCCTGGCCCGAATCTACATCGGAGTAACTGCTTACTATGGGGACGATTCCGTTGAAAGAGCCGGCACGTAAGTTTACCGTATCACCCAGTGCAAATCCCGCCGAAGTCACATCCTCGGCACTCAGATCCAGGGTTATGTTCCCAAACCTATCCACCGTTGCAACGGTGCCGGAAATCGAGAGCCCCTCTCCCCGGCCCGGCTGGGTACTCGTACATGCCGGGAGTATTATTAAGGCCAGGAGCCCTATACACAAAAAAACGGTCCCTTTAATAGACGATATAAATTTATTCATATTTTCCTCCAATCCTAGTGTACCATGCTCCAGGGCTGAGAGGTATCCCTTATAGGGAAAAAAATTCCTCCAGGAAGGCGGCAGCTCCCTCTTCTTCATGGGAGCCAATAAGGTGATCCGCGGCGGCTTTTACCTCCTCCTTGGCACTGAGGGGAGCCAGAGAGAAGCCCGCCGCCTGGAACATGGGAAGATCATTTTCTTCATCCCCAAAGGCCAGAACCTCTTCCGGCACCAGGGAATGAAAATCCATCACCTTCTTTAAGCCATAGCCCTTAGAGACCTGGGCATCCATCACTTCCAGAAAATTCCGCTGGGTCTGGGCTATATAGACAGAGCTGCCCAGTTGGGCTTCCAGGCGGGATCGTATGACCGCACAGATCTCCGGTTCGGCCAAAAACATGGACTTCACACAGCCAGGAAGCCCCGGCCGGGCAAGGGCCTCTTCCAGGTTTCCCAGTTCTGCCCGGATCGCTGCCCGCTTAAAATACTGCTCCCTTTCCTCCCTATCTTTTTCGGTTATGAAGTGGATCTCCGGTCTGCCCTCAAAGCCAGGAAAAAAGACCTGGTTATACACCCCCAGTTCCCGGGAAAGGGCCAGGCATACCTCCGCCGCCTTTAGATCCAAGAGGGTGGTGCTTAGATAGGTGCCCTTCCCCGGATCCGCCACTATGGCGCCGTTAAAATAGATCATGGGCCCCTCCAGGCCCAGAGCCAGACGGTAGGGTTCTGCCGATAGGATGGCCCTGCCGGTGGCAATGATCGCCTGGATCCCCCGTTCTGCACAGGCCTTCACGGCCCTGATGGTCCTATCGCTTAAGACAGCTCCCGGGCCAAGGATGGTGCCATCCAGGTCCAGAGCCAGGGCTCGAATACGGCCCGGTTCTGCCCTTCTGGTACTTGATTGTTTTGATGTGATAGTCATGCCATCAATATATCCCATTACCAGGATCTAGGAAATATAAGCGGAGCAAAAAAAACCGTTGCCGAAAAGGAGGAAAACGGCAACGGCAGGAAAAAATGGAGGAGGTCTAAAAGAAGCATCTCTCATAAGAACAGGTTTTGTGCCCGCTCTTTAACATACAACAACCACCCCCCCAGGAAGTTACAGGGGGGGAAATAAATATATTGAGTCAGTCTTAATTTCCCAGACGCCAGAGGTACCGGAATCCGGTAGAAAATCTGAGATTGGCGGTCATGTCGGGGCTAAACCGGAACCTCCCTTCTCCCCAGGAATAGGGCTGCCAGGCCAGTTCTCCATAGAGGGAAAAGAGACCGGGGCTGCCAGGAATGCTGGGGCTGATGGATCCGGATATGCCGGTCTCCCATCGCCAGGCCTGGCCTCCCTGGTAATGACGGTTTCCGTCCGCCAGTTCCAGGTTAGGATCACCCAGGGTAAAAGCGGGTCCCCCAAAGACCTGGAAGGTATCGGTCCCCGCCGAGAAGGTGAGAGGAAGCCGGAAGACATCCAGGGCCCTGTCCCAGGAGGGCCGGAACTCCAGGCCCATGCGGTACTGGGATGTTTTGTA
This sequence comes from Treponema sp., assembly GCA_009777335.1. Lineage (GTDB taxonomy): Bacteria > Spirochaetota > Spirochaetia > Treponematales > Breznakiellaceae > WRKT01. The sequence continues at coordinate 70,322 of WRMC01000009.1, forward strand.
CCCCAGGGTAGCCAGCATGGAGAAGCCCCGAAAGGCCTCCTGGTTCCCCTGGGAGTAGCCTCCCCAGTTCCAGCCGGCCCCTACTCCGCCAAAGAAGCCCGGTTGATCCCATGAGGGAACTGAAGCAGGAGGCCGGGCAGAACCAGGGGGAGCAGTCGTACCCGGGCCTGGACCCCCGGAGGAACTGCCGCCTATAGCACCGGGGCCCGTAGCGGCCAGGGCGGGACCCCGGCCTGTGGCAACGACCCGGGCGGCATCATCATTCCAGGGGAGGGCCCGTCCCGCCCCCAGGTAGGTGCGGCTCCAGTAGGCCTCATCGAGCCGGGAATAGAGAACCCCTGTCCTTGGTCCCTCAGAGGCGGAATGGATAAAACGCCCGCCGCCGGCGTAGATCCCCACATGGGATACCCGGCTTCCGACGGTGACAAAAAAAACCAGATCCCCCGGCTGGAGCTCCGAGCGGGGGATCGTAGCCGCCCAGGCATAGAGGGTCTCGGTGGTCCGGGGAACGGAAATACCCAGGGCATCGGAAAAGCTAAGATAGACGAGACCTGAGCAATCCAGGCCCCGGCGATCCAGGCCCCCCATCCGGTAGGGGGTGCCCAGGTAATCTTCGGCGGTGGAGATGAGGCTCAAGCGGGCTGTTCCGGCAACTCCCCCCTGGAGGGCCGTCCCCTGGAGGGGTATGTTGGCATGGCCCGGGAGAGGAAGAAGGAGCTGGGCCAGGAGGAGGAGGCATACAAGCAGCTTCATAGGCCTGTATAAAAGAACCTTGGTCTTTCCCATTTTAGGCCTCGATGCAAAGGCCCTCACGGGCCATAATGATTTCTTGAATGGGGCTTTTTTTCAGTTTTTTCTGGTACCGTTTTTCCAGGACCTCCAACTGGGCATCGCTGCGGCCGGGATCATGGTGAAAGAAGACCAGCTTTTTAACCCCCCCCATGGCCGCCGCCTCCATGGCAAACTCATAAGTGGAATGGCCCCATCCGGTGTAACGCTGATACTCGGCGGCACTGTACTGGGCATCGTGGATGAGGATGTCGGCGCCGGAAAAAAAGTGCATGAGCCCCTCATTTTCTCCCATGGCGGCGGCTTCTCCTTCCAGGGCGGCTTCTTCGTTATACCCCGGATCCTTGGGATCCACGGGAAAGAGGTTCCTAAAGGGCTCATGGTCATAAATCGTAACAATGGACTTCCCCTGGTACTCAAAGCGAAAACCCAGACAGAGGATGGGATGGTTCAGGAGCTTGGTCGACACCTTTAGACCATCACCCATGTCGAGGGTGGTTTCGGTGAGTTCATGGTACTCAATGTCTGCGGCCAGTTCACTCTGCCGCACAGGCCAATATCGGTACGAGAGGAGATCCCCGATAATGGCAGAGAGGGTATCATCGTTATAGGAGAGGGGCCCCCGGATCCGCAGCTTCGAGCCGGGGATAAAAATCGGGGTAAACATGGGAAACCCCATGATATGATCCAGATGGGTATGGGAAAGAAAGATGTCCAGGTCAGGGGGGCGGTTCTTAAAATCCTTGGCCAAAAGGAAATCCCCCAGGGGTTTTACTCCCGTGCCCAGGTCTACTATGACCAGCCGCTTTCCGGCACGAATTTCAAGACAGGAAGTGTTACCCCCGAATTGAACGGTCCTTTGCCCTGGACAGGGGATGGATCCCCGGACTCCCCAAAATCGAACACTTAACATGCAATACTCCGATTAACGATTCTAACCTACCCTAAGAAACAGCTCAGCCTCTTCGATTTCATCATGCACCTGCCCATCTATATCCTCAAAGACCTGGTCCTGATCTATGCCCAGGGTCTCCCACACCAGGGGCGGAAGAGCCTGGGGATGGCGGTTTCCGGAAAACCCTATCCGCGATGAGGTTGAATAATAGTTTGCCACAGCCACGGTATAGAGGAGTTCCCGGTACTCCCCTGAGTAATCGGCATAATCATGGTGATGGATGATCACATCTCCCACGGGGCCATGGAGGGACCAGGCATCGACGATAAGAGCCCCGGCCCTGGAATGGGTCCATTTGATTAAACCCTCTTCAGCCTCATGGAGGGCCTTCCCCTCCCGGTCGGCCATGACAATGCAGCGAAGGTAATTTTTTGCCAGCACTCCGTTTAAGGCGACCTTGCCAAGATCGTGGAGCAGCCCGGCGGCAAAGTACTCCTCTGCATGCATGACATCGATTCCCCGGATCCTCGCCAAAAGCTTGGCTGCAATGCCCACGCACAGGGAATGCCGCCAAAGACCTTCTATGCTCAGGCTCGGGTCTTTGCTCTTATCGGTCCTATAATTTGCCTGATAAAATCCGATGATGGCCGTAGAGAGGGCCAGGTTTTTTACGGTGTTCATTCCGAGCATAACCATAGCTCTGGCCAGGCTGGTCACCGGCTGGCCTGCCCTAAAGTAAGCGGAGTTAACAAGCTTTAGAACCCTCCCCACCAGAATGGGGTCTAAAGAAACTACATGATTCAAATCTGCGGGACTGGTATTGGGATCGTTACAGACCTCCAAAATCTTATTCACCGAAGTAGGAAGGCTGGGCATGGTTTTTATAAAGTCGTGTAAAGATCCGGCTATATCCATGAATTATGGCCCATACCCCTGCCGCGGCGGATCTGCCTCCAGGGCCAGATTTCTGAGGGGCCGGGCAGATACCTCCCGGGAAAACTCCCCCGGTTCGGGATGAAGGGGATCAGACTCGCCGTAGGCTGCCACTGTAAAGTGATAGAGGGTGCCGTTCTGCAGCCCCTCAATGCGTATGCTGGTCCGGTTACCCACATCAATGGGTGAAGGTCTTACCATGGACTCGATTATAGCATGAACTCCAAAATATTCCCCCCTGGTGGTGCCGTAATATACCACGTAGCCCTGGAGGTCCCGGGAGGGCACGGCCCGCCATGAAAGCTCCACAGCCCCATCCATGGGGACCGCAAAAACCTGGGTAGGAGGCGGAGGAGGTTCCGCACCATGATAGACTATCCTGATTTCCGACAGGTAGGGGGAGCTTTCGCCATCTATGCCGGGGTAAAATTCGGCAGCCACTTGAATATACCGGCCCCGGATTCCCGTAAGATCCCGGCCGCTTTGAATGGGTATCCAGGGGGCATCCCGTAATAAGAATGGATTAGCCCCGCAGCGGTAGTAAAACACTATCTCCGCATGATCGGAAAACCGCAGAGGTCCCGATCCTGCATACTCATTCTGAAGCCCCTGGGAGCTGGAGGTCCAGCCTCCAAAGGCATCTATGCGCTGGATCCGGCTAAAGGAATGGCCCAGATCCAGGGGACGGGTTTCGAGCCTCCCCGCTCTGGGGGCATATGAAGTAAGGCTTGCGGGTTCTACAAAGCCCCGGTATATCCGGAACTCATCCAGCATCCCGGTGAAATAGCTCCCCAGGGTAATCCGGCTATCTTCTCCTATCCGGGGGCTAAACACTTCGCCCCCCTCCCCTCCCGTAGAGGTGGCATAGCTAATGGCTTCCACCCTGCCATCCACCAGGTATTCCAGGAGCCCCAGATCCGCATCAAAGCGAATGAGGTGATGACTCCATGTCCGGGGAAGAAGCACAGGCCCGACCAGGGTAAGGGACATCCTGGATTCGCCCCCGGGGGAAAAGAAAAAATCATCGAAGGACCAATGAACCCTGTTTCGTTCTATACTGCAATGGATGCTCTGCTCTTCGATAGACCCCGAGACCCCCTGCCTGAGGGAGGGGGCAGCAGCCACCGTGGCAGATACCAGAGACATGATAATTTCACCGTTTTGAAGATTCTGGGGAAAAAGCCAAAACTCGATGGTAAAATCTCTGACATGATTATGGGAAGCAAAGAGGGCATTCCTTCCAGGTCTTATGGTAAAGCTCTGATCCTGGGTTCGGCCATTAAAAAGGGCCGCCCCTGATCCTATCCTACTAAGGGGACGGGGAGCCGCGGCGGTATCAAAGGAGGGGTCCACCCTGTAGCGGCCCATGGAATCGGTATAGCTCAAGGGGTGAGCTTCATCAAAGGAGAGGGCCAGATCGAGGAGAGCCCCCGAAGAGCCAGGAAACCGGTCATTATACACGGCGCTGGAAAGGAGCATCACAGGCTGGGGCCGTATGTTGGGGGCTTCGCTAAGTCCCTGCCGGGTCTCCAGCATATCCCAGGAAGAGTCGGCCCCTATGACGAGGGTCCTTTCTCCCAATCCGTATGCTCTACCGTATAAGAGGAAAAAGCAATACAATACCAGTATGGCGATGGGTTTGTGTTTCATATCCATGTTCTCTCTATTATATCGGTACATTTTTAGGACAGATTGACCCATGGAACTCGACAGGGACAGTAAAAACAGGGAGCACCTCAGGGAATATGTCAGGGAAGCACCCCTTTCACCGGGGGTCTATCTATGGAAGGATGAAGAGAACCGCATCATCTATGTGGGAAAGGCCCGGCTCCTAAAAAACCGGCTCTCCTCATATTTTTCCCGGACCAGGGATGTGAAAACCGCCGCCCTGATGCGCCATAGCCGGTCCATAGAGACCATCATGGTGTCAAATGAGTATGAGGCCCTGCTATTAGAAAACACCCTGATAAAACAGCATAGCCCCAAGTACAATATTTCCCTGAAGGATGGAAAAACCTACCCGGTAGTCCGGATCAGCACCGGAGATTACCCCCGGATTTTCCGGACCCGGTTCATAGTCGAAGACGGGAGCCTCTACTTCGGGCCCTTTGCCAACATCCAGGGCCTGGACAGAACCATGGAGCTCATCGAAAAGCTCTTTCCCCTAAGAAAATGCAGGACCCTAAAAAAAAGAAACAATCCCTGCATGTACTATCATATAGGCCGCTGCCTGGCCCCCTGCTGCGGGAAAGCTGATCAGAAAGAATATGCAGCCCAGGTTGAACGGGTCCGTAAACTCCTGGACGGTGAATCATCGGAGTTAATAAAGGAACTCCATGGGAGCATGAACAGGGCAGCCCAATCATTGCGGTATGAAGAAGCGGCGGATATCCGGAATGCCATCCGGGCCATAGAGGGACTTAACGAAACGAACTCGGTGATCGATTTTGATGGGGAAAGCCGGGACTACATAGCCTGGGCGGAAGAAGGAATCTTCACCGCCTTTTCGGTTCTCTCCTTCCGGGGAGGCCGCATGACCGGCCAGGAGCTTTACAGCTCCCGTTCTGCGGCGGATGAAGATGATGCCCTGGAGACCTTTATAAGCGCCTACTATGATATCACCCGGCCTCCTCCGCCCCGGGTATACCTGCCCAAGCTGGGAGAAGCTTTGCAAGCCCAAAAGGGAGAAACCGAGGGGGACTTTTCATTACTCCGCTACTTTGAGGAGCAGTTTGGCTCGGTGCCTGAGTTTCTTATCCCCTCGGAGAAACGCCACCTGGCCGCCATCGCCATGGCCCACCAGAACGCCCAGGAAGAGCTGCGGCGGCGGCTTAAGGAACGGGGTGCCGGACCGGCTCTGGAGGAGCTGCAGCGTCTCTTAAACCTAAAGAAACGCCCCGAAAGGATGGAGGGCTTCGATGTATCCCACCTGGGGGGAAAGTATACGGTGGCATCCCTCATCAGTTTTAAGAATGGAATCCCGGATCGAAAAAATTACCGCCACTACAAACTGAAAACCCTGGGGGGCAAAATCGATGATTATGCCGCCATCACCGAGGTGGTCAAACGCCGTTACTCCCGGCTTCTGCGGGAGAACCTGGAACTGCCTGACCTGATCCTCATTGACGGCGGCCTGGGCCAGGCGAATGCCGCCCAGGGGGTGATAGATGAGCTGGGCCTTCCCTGTGAGGTTGCAGCCCTGGCAGAGCGGAATGAAGACATATGGCTCCCCGGACAGAGGGAAGCCATTAAGCTCTCGAAAAGGACCGAGGCCCTCAAGGTCCTTCAGCACCTGCGGGATGAGACCCACCGTTTCGCCAGGATATTGCACACCAAGCTAAGAACCAGGGATCTTACTTTTTCATTGATTCAATCTGTAGAGGGGATAGGCCCCAAACGGGGAGCGGAATTAATGAAAATTTACGGAAGCGTAGAAAACATTGCCCAGGCCAGTCCAGCCGACATTGCAGAAAAGATCCGGATTTCCGAAACCGCCGCCCTCTCTTTACGGTCCGCCTTGATCCTGGCCCTGGAAGACAGGAATGCCAAGAAGCCGGTGAAACAAAACAGGGCCTCCAGGGCGGCGGCCCTTGCTGATATCGCCGCGGAGGATCCGCCGAAGTACCCTCTTAGCGGGCTTCCATCAGAACCCTCAGATCCTCCGCTTCACCCCTGAGTTTTTTCAGGGCCTTCAGTTCTATCTGCCGTACCGTTTCGGTGGAAAGACCCATCTTGCTGCTTATTCCCCTTAGGGTATGGTACTTTGCACCCTTAAGCTGGTAACGGTACATTAAAATCCTTCGTTCCCTCTCTTTCAGATTGTTTAATACCCTAAGAGTGGCATCCCGGGAACTCTTACGCAGAAGCTCCCTTTCGGGACTGTAGGTATAATCCCCATAGCTCTCCATGAGGGGTCTGGGATCATTCCGGCCCTCTGCTCCATCGTAGGACAAGACATCGTAAGAGTAGCTCAACATAGCCCTGACATCATCTTTTGAAACATTAATTTCCTGAGCAATCTCTTCGATCTTGGGCTGACGCATGTGGATCTGGTTTAACGAATAGTTGGCCCTCTGGATCTTCCTGAGAAGCTCTTCCTTTCGGTGGGGTATCCGGATGGTTCTATGCTTGTTGGACAAGTACCTGGAAATAGCTTGGCGGATCCACCAGGCCGCATAGGTAGCAAAACGGACTTCCTTTTGGTAGTCATACTTATCCACCGCCTGCATGAGACCCATATTTCCTTCCTGGATCAGATCCATGAGGGACAGCTTTGAACTAAGGTAGCCCTTGGCGATCTTGATCACCAGCCGGAGATTGGCTTCGATCATCTGCTGCCGGGCAGCATCATCCCCATCCTGGATCCGTCTGGAAAGCTCCAGTTCCTTTTCAAAGGACAATAGGGGGATCCCCCGGATCCGCTGATAGTAGGCCTGTAGGATCTCATCGTCGATCATTTTCCTGTTATGTTTCACGTTCTGCTCCTACTATATTAGTAGCAAAATCCGTGCCAACTTAGGCTGTTTATAAAAGAAATTTCTTAATTCTTTATATTATAAGGAATTAGCTAGAGAGAAATTTTAGGGTTTATTTAGATTCACCCCAAAGTGTATGAAATTTGATACATCACAGTAGGGGGGTGTATGGAAATTTGGACGTCCCTGTGATATATTTCCTCCCATGATTGAGTACATAGTGCCGGGCAATATAGATCATCGCATCCTCGCTAAGGCCTCGGCACTCTTGCAGGAGGGGGGAACCCTGGCCCTGCCCACAGACACCAGCTGGAGTGTGGTCTGCTCAATGAACTCCAGGGAGGGAATAAAAAAACTTAAAGCCCTGTCCAAGGAAAAAAATGAGCGGCTCTTTACCCTCCTCTGTTCCGATATTTCCCAGTTTGGTGAATTCTGCAGCCTGGACAACACCAGGTTCAGACTCATTAAACGGCTCACCCCCGGCCCCTATGTGTTCATCCTCAAAACCCTCCTGGGCACCGAAAAGGCCCTGGGGCTTCGCCGCCGGGAAGTTGGGGTACGCCTTCCCGATTACCCGGTGCCCCTGGCACTGATCGATTTCCTCGGCTGCCCCCTCTACGGCATCACCGCAAAAAGAACCATGTCCCACAACAATGAATATTTTGATGATGATCCGGAAGATGAGGAGGGTTTTTCTGCCTTCTACCGGGAAGAGACCCTCTTTGACGGAGGCTGGGAGTTGGAAGACATCCAGGGCCTGGATCTGGTCCTAGATCCGGGGGAGGAACGATCAAGAATTTTTTCCACGGTCCTGGATCTGGGGAACCCGGAGGTGGAGGTGCTCCGTCAGGGAGCCGGCCCCTGGCCCGTCTAAAAAGTAAAAATCGCCGATACTATATATACTTATATTATGGAAAAGAACTGGTTCCGGGTTGTATTTAGGCGGCGTCTTCTCATCACCTTTCTGATCCTGACCCAGCTAGCCTTTATCCTCTTTGTTATAGCCGGCACCCACTTTGTTGTCCGTTATGTAGATTTCTTTCTCCAGGGCTTTAGTCTCATCGTATGTTTTTACATCCTTAATAAAAAAGAAAAATCGGCCTACAAGCTCACCTGGATCTTTCTGATCCTCCTCTTCCCCATCTTCGGGGGCCTGGTCTATGCCTTCTTTCACGTCCAGTTAAGTCCCAGGAAGCTCCGGCGTCAGATGGCAGAGGTTGATCATCAAATAAAACCCCTTTTTTCTATCCCCGCAGATTCCCTGCCGGACCTCGCCCTGGAACACCGGGAATGTCTGCCCCAGGCCCAATATTTACAGAACCATGCGGGGTACCCGGTCTACCAAAGAACCAGGTCGCTCTACTTTGAATCGGGGGAGGGGTTCTACGAGCAGGCCATGATAGAAATGGAGAAGGCCGAAAAATATATCTTCCTCGAGTTCTTCATCCTCCGCCAGGGAAAGATGCTGGACCCCATTCTGGACCTCTTGGAAAGAAAATCCCGCCTGGGGCTTGATGTGCGGATCATCTATGATGATTTGGGATGCTTTATGTCCCTGCCCCCCAATTTTAAAACTTATTTGGAAGGGAGGGGAATTAAGACCATGATTTTTAATCCCTTTAAACCCATCCTATCAACCCTTCAGAACAATCGGGATCACCGGAAGATAGTTTCCATAGATGGAAAGGTAGCCTTTACCGGGGGCATGAACCTGGCTGATGAATACATCAATGCCCGGGAACGTTTTGGCCACTGGAAGGATGCGGCTATCATGATAGAGGGAGAAGCAGCCTGGAGCTTAACCCTCATTTTTCTTCACATGTGGAATTTAGAGAAAAAGGTAAAGGAGGAGTTCAGGGACTTTTACCCCTGGAATGAAGAAGCCTGTACCATAGAGTCCGATGGCTTTGTTCAGCCCTATGCCGACAGCCCCATTGACGAAGAAAATGTGGGGGAGCATGTATACATCCAGATCATAAACAATGCAAAAGAGTATGTGTACATTAGCACCCCCTATTTGATCATAGATGACAACCTTCTTTCGGCCCTTTCCTTGGCTGCCAAGAGCGGAGTTGATGTGCGGATCATTACCCCCTACCGCTGGGATAAATGGTTCATGGCCATAGTTTCGCGATCCTATTACAGGCAGCTCATCATTTCGGGGGTAAAAATTTATGAGTACACCAAGGGTTTTAATCATTCCAAAACCTTTGTGTCTGATGATCGGGTGGCCACCGTGGGAACCACAAACCTGGACTTCCGGAGCCTTTACCTCCACTTTGAATGCGGAGTCTGCCTCTATAAGACATCGGCGGTGGGGGCCGTAAAAAACGACTTCCAGAATCTGATCCTGGTGAGCCGCCAGATCAGTCTCAGAGATTGTGCCCGGAACACGGCCCAGCGGATCTTCCAGGATGTCCTTCGGCTCTTTGCCCCCCTCATGTAGATCCGGATTAAACCCAGTAAATTGACCTTCCCCCCCATAGCAGGTATAGTATGAAATGACACCCGGAGGGTAGGATAGTGGCTATTCCGCGTGGTTTGGGAGCAAATTGCCGATAATATAAGTCTATGCAATATATAGACTTACGGGCTGGCAAGCGCCCAAAAGGTCAAGTGGAGGTCAATTTTGAATTACCATGCCTTTAAAAAGCCAAAAAAACTGAAAAACGGTAAGAAGGTCTATCGCTGGTACTATTACTGGATAGACGATACCGGAAAGCAGATCCAAAAGTCCTGCGGAACCAAGGTCAAAAACCGCCAGCAGGCTGAGGACTATATCCGCACCCTTCCCCCGCCGCCAAGGTCAGCCACGCCAGCCGATGGCAAGTCCAGCGGTATTTATGCAGTACCGGCCCGGCGGCAGAATAACAACGACCTGCTGGTGCGGGAAATAGCCGAGACCATGTACCTTCCGGGGAGTCCGCACCTCCAGCGCCGCCAGCAACTCAAAAAATCAACGAGTAAAGAGGTCGCCATCGCAGGCAGGGTTTTTATGAAGCACATCGTGACGGTATGGGGAGATCGTATGCTCCGCTCCCTGGAACTGGACGAGGTTATGAATTACCTGTTTTCTGTGAAGCTCTCTGGCTCGTGGAAAAATCAATATATTTCACACCTGAATGAAATATACCAAGAAGCGCAATTCCTGGGCTGCAAGATATACAAGCCCACATTCCCATCCATCGGGCGTGAATATAACAAAGCGGACATTTTTTCAGAAAAGGAACTTGAGCAACTTTTCAAACCAGAGCATTTTTCCCATGACTTTTATCTGTTTTTCCTGACGGCGCTTTCCGGCGGCCTCCGGCTGGGCGAGATACGAGGGCTCAGGGTGAAGCAGATCGTTTTTGAAATTAAGGCCGTTATTATAGACGGCTTTATGAAAGACGATTATACCACCCGGACGGTTTACAATAAGCGAGGCACACCAGAACACCCGAAACTCCGTGTCGTCCCCTACCCCGATTTTACCCTCGACCTGCTAAAGCAGCATATAGAGCGCTCCGGCGCAGGCGGCGATGACTTTGTTTTCACATATAACGATCTGCCGATATCGAAATCTATGGCATCAAGGGCTTTTACCGTGGCTTTGATAAATGCAGGGCTTACATGGGATATAGAAACCTTAAAAGAAAAGAAATACTGGAAAAACGGCCATATTACGATAAAGCGCCATATTATCCCTGACGGACGGCGCTTCATCTCCCACTCGCTCCGGTATACCTACATCACCCGCATGAGCCGATATATGCCAGCCGAGGACTTGTTAAAGCTGACAGGTCACGATTCCAAGGGAATGGTCGATTACTACAACAGGACTAATTTGGAAATGCTACTCTCAAAAATCCCGAAGGTCGCAGATGCAACCAGCGCCCTACTCCCGCAGGCTATTGGCAAAACTTAAAATTCGGGGAGAGGGGATTCGAACCCCTGATCTCCAGTTCCCAAAACTGGTGGACTAGCCACTGTCCGACCCCCCGGCGCTGTTATATCTTACCTGTTTTTTTCTTTAGGATCAATGGACAGGCTATCTGTAACAGCGCCGGAACCCTGCATGGCCATAAGCCACCACCTCGGCACGTCCGCGCCCCCATGATGTATATACCTTGAAATTACCGAAGCACCGCCGAAACCGTAACACGGGCAGGCCCAGCACAGCACTCCGCAGGGAAATTGCGTCGACGCAGGCGCTTCCCCCTTCCCCAGCCAGTGCATTTGCTTGTTTGTACAGTATCCTTTAGGGTGTTACACGTTACACTTTTTTATTTAAAATAAGTTAATATACTAGGAAATAAAAAATATGTATTTTACTCTCTGGAGAGTAAAGACTAATAAATTTAATATATAGAAATAGGACTGTAAAACAGGATTAAAAGCGTAACTCGTAACAACCGCACGGCTGGGAGAATTTAGGTACTGTGCCGCCCCCCCGCCGGGGGTGCAATTATTCGGCGAGCCCTGCTTTCTAGGATTTGCCTGCCGGATTTTTTTCCAAGGCAACAAAAAAGCAATTATTGTTAATAGCTTGTGTTGCTCCCTGGGTTTATTATTCCGGTATGGCAGAGGTAATCCCGGCAGAATACGCCAGAATTTGCGGCGTGGCTCCGTCCGTGATATCACGGAAAATCCAAAATAAAACCCTGATAAAGAACGCCGCAGGTATGCTGGACACCGAAAATCCAGTGAACGCCCGGTATATGGCGAAGCGGCGGCTCAAGAGCAATAACAAGGCGCTGGAGTCTGTCGACGTGAAGGATGATCCAAAGCCCGACCCGGTAGACTTCACCCGCCTGACCGACCATGAAATATCCGAATATGCAGGGCTTCCGCAGCGCCTGCTAGGGTTTACGCTCCGGCAGCTTGTAACCCAATTCAAGGGCCTGCCCGGAATGCAGGAGTACGTGAAGATGCTCAAGGATTTATCCGCAGCGGACGAGCGGGATCAGAAGGTCAGGGAGCGCCGCCTGCAGCTCATCGAGAAGGACTTTGTAATTGCACGGCTGGTGCAGTACCTGGACATTTTAATGAAACAACTCCTTGAATATCCCGAATCTACCGTCGACGAAATAATCGCCCTCGTACAGGCCCAAGGCGGCGCAGCGAGGCTGGAGGTAAGCCGAAAGCTGGAGGTGGGTATTTCCAAAATCATAAAGGACTCCAAAGACCAGCTTATAAAGGAACTGAGCGGACTCCGGGCCAAGTACCAGGACGCTGACGGGCTGGATCAAAAAATAAGAGATACCGTGGCCGAAGCTATGGAGGATGGGGAATAAAGCAACATCATGACTGCCACAGATACACTTTACCGAAATGAGGTCTTTTCAGGTGACATTGATTTTTTAGTGGAACACCTCGGCAAGATCACCGATTCTCTGCACCATGAACTGCCCAGCGAATTTATAGAGCGGGTGCGCTATTTAACCAGCGACCTCACGCCGTTCCCTGGAAAGTTCTCCTTTGAGAAGTTCCCCTACTTCCGGGAGATCGTCGACTGCTTCAGTCCCATCGACCCCACGCAAGAAATAGTTTTAATGAAGGGCGCTCAAATGGGAGCCACCACCGCCGTCCTTGAGACCGTTCTGCTTTATAACATTATGAGTGATGCCAAGGCGCAGATGTACGTCACCGCAGACGCAGGGCTTATGAAGACCTCAGTGCAGGTGCGGATCGAAAAGATGATCGATAATGCCGGAGCCCGTGACCTTATATTTTCACAAAGCCGGAAACGCAAGGGCAGCCGGAACACAGGGGACACCGCCATCGCTAAAGAATACCCCGGCGGATACCTGCACTGCTTTGGAGGCCGCAGTCCGGCCCGGTTCCGTGGCATCTCCTACCCCTGCGCCCTGGCCGATGAGGTGGATGCATTTCCTGACTCTATTCCAAAAGAGGGAACGGTCATCGACCTCGTGCGGAACCGCACTAAAGCATACACAGGCAGCAAGCGTAAAATCCTCTGGACTTCCACGCCGCTTATAAAGCAGACATCAAAGGTCGATAAACTTTACCTTGACGGCGACCAGCGCAAATTTCTCGTGCCGTGCAAGCACTGCGGGACTCCCCAGGAACTGGTCTGGCATGGAAAAAATGAGGACGGCTATACCTGGGGAATTATATGGGAAAACGACGAAGACTCCAATCCTATACTGGAGACCGTGGCATACAAGTGCAGCAACCCGGACTGCGCCAAGACCATGAAGAACTATGACAAGGCCGTGATAATTCCACGCGGGGAATGGAAGCCCACCGCAAAGCCCATCGCTCCCAACCGCAGATCTTACCACGTCACGCCGATCTACAACCCGCCCGGTATGTACTCCTGGGAGGATATGGTTCTGCAGTGGGCAGAATGCTGGGACTTGAAAACCAACCGCCTGAAGGATAAAGAGAAATACAGGGTGTTCAGAAATACCACCCAGGGCCTCACCTTCGAAGAGCTAGGCGGGAAACAAATCGAATATGAAAGAGCAATCCAGTTCCGGCGCACGGGCTTCATAATTACAAATGACGAGTCCGGCCTTATCGCCCGTGGCGTTCCCAACGATCTCGCCCTGCAGGATTCCGGCTCCCCTATCCTCATTATAGCAGCATCTGTCGATGTACAGAACGACAGGCTCTTCGTCGACGTGAAAGGTTACAGTGTGGGTGGTGTAACTTGGACTTTAGAGTTTATTGAATTGGAGGGGAACACCGCCGATTTTAATGGAGTATGGGATCGGCTTGATACCATTATTAGTGACAAGCGGTACATAGGAACGGACGGCAAGGTTTACCGGATACAAATTACCATGATCGACTCCGGCCATAATACCGAGTATGTATACGAATATGTCAAACGGCACTCCGGCGGCGTGTTTGCCTGTAAGGGCAAAGACTACCTGATCAACGGCGAGACATACCAATTCTTCAGTCCCAGCGCCCAGGAAAAAATCGGGTTTCGGAATGCCCTGCATATAAGTACCGGAAAATTAAAAGACAAGATTAGTAATGCCATGACCTCGTCGTTTTGGGTAACAGGCCAGCCCCAGCCGTGGTGGTATCCCAACTTCAGGGAAGATGCCCGTGACGATTATTTCAAACAGTTTGAGGCCGAAAGCCGAGAGGAAAAAAGGGATGCTATTACTAAGCAGTTTCGGGGATATATTTGGAAGCAGAAATTCGGACAGGACAACCACGCCCTGGACTGTTATGTTTACAATTTAGCGGCGCTAGAGCTTGCCGCCGAATACTGGTGCAAGGAACACCTCGGCCTGCCAACGCTGGACTGGACGGCCTTTTGGGAGCTTGCAAAGCAGGGCGAGTTTTATCAATAAAACTATGCCAGCCCAGCCCAGGAGTCAACCACCTTTTTAGCTTCCGCTGGTTTGTAATTAAAAAAACGGCACAGGTATTCCCATGCGCCATCCCATGCGATTTCTTTTTTCAAAAAAGCCACCCGCATCTGATCCACCGTCTCATACGGATTATTTACCCGCACACTGTCGTCAAACATTTTCTACTCCTTCAATAAATAAAAATCCGGTCTGTGATGTATTCTTATATGAACCATCGGCCTTTCGGGGAGCCCCTTCTAATTCCCAAACGTGCATCTCATTTTTTGAAAAGAAGGTTCCCCAATGATTACTCGTTCTGAGAAAAGCCATCCTCCCCTCTATTATCCCAAGGCGGTATTCAGAAGCCTGCTTCCTATTGTGACTTTGCGATTTATGTATTTTTCTTGTGCTTGCCGTGCTAGGCCCGCCATCACACAGGAAGGTAAAGGTTAGGATTTTGTTTTCATGGATTTTATCCACGGCTTCCTTGTTTTCTTTGTAGAATTTATTTGCCTCTTTCCAATCGGCTTTCATTTTTTCCATAAAGTTCATTTCTTATCTTCCCCTTTTGGCCAGCGCCGTCCGGCGCTCGGCCTAGTGCGGAACCGCAGAACATCGTCACGGAAAATTAAAAACTGGTATCGGTTCCCCCTGCCTATAGTGCGGATGCCATTATCAGCGCACCAGTTCTGCACCGTGCGTGGAGTGCATTTCTCTCCCGCAGAGACGGTTTCCACATCAGCGGGCCAGCCATCGAAGGTATCAATCCAGTCAGGTTTTTCTTCAGCCATAAATAATTATATATCATAATGGCTAGTGGTATACCCAGCCGCCTTTGCATTGGCATCTGTGGCCACGCTCCGGTAAAGGCTAGAGCCACAGGGAAGCAGCCCCCGGCGCACCTGCTCCCTGAGCCATATACCAGCAGCCACCCTTGAATAATCGTCCGTAAAGGCTATGGTATCACCCAGCTCGCCAGACTCATCGGCAGGCCCCAGCACCTCAAAGAGCGTCATTTTATCGCCGTACATATTAAGCATTAACAGCCTCCCCATATACGCTGTCAAACCTTGCATGGTCGTATGAGTAATAGTCTATAGTTCCAGTGGTGTCAAATTTTACAAGATACTCCTTTTTTAATTCGCAGAATACCTTGAAGTTTACCGCCCACAAGCGAGCCCCATCCTTGCGCTCAACCCACGCCCGATTACCAACATAATCATGAACGAGGCTGGCTCCCTCTTTTAACGAAGCCAGCGTTTTTTCAAATCCGTATGTTCTCATCCTGCACCCCCCCCTATGATCCCACCGTAATACTACGGAAGCCAAGCTCCCGTGCCTTTGCTATAGCCTGCTTTTTTGCCTCGGTATATGTTCCAGTGAAAGCGTGTGGCTCATCTTTACTGCCCATGTAAAAAATCCAGCGCCCGAATCCTCTCGGCTGCTTGAGCCATACGTTGTAATATTCCCTTGTTTCTACCCTTACCATTCCGTCCTCCTAATTTCCAAATGTTCTGATCGCATTAAAGTTCTTGTCGGTTCCCTTGGGTGTAAAGCCCTCGTTTGCCAACGCCCAAAGGATATCGTTTGCCGTGTTCCCTGCTTCGGAACAACCCTGCCGTGCCGCCTTGATAAGCTCAGGAAGCGCCGCCAGGCAAGCGTCAAATTCGGGCTGTGTTGAAGTCCCAAACTTCCCAAGAACCATCTCCTTCCCCTCGGCATCAATAAACACGTTTTCTTGTCTTTTATTCATTTTCCGCTCCTTTATTAATTCCCAAAAAATTGAGAATCTCGTCAAGCTGTTCTAAAACGTGGCCAGCGTCCCCAACGTGACCCCAGTTTACTTCTTCAGGGCTGTACCCCAGGTGATTTTGGATAAAATCGCTCAGGGTTCCGGCTTTTTCGCTTGCCTCTGCAATTTTGCCTATAAAAGCGTTCAGGGCATCTTCGTTATTTTTCATAAAATCCTCTCCTTTGCCTTTCGGCTTATATTATAATTATAGCACCATAGCGAAAAATAAGTCAAGTCTTTTTTCAAAAAAAATCAAAAAAAATGCAGATTTTTTTTGAAATGGTACACGTCCATGTAGTAGTTTGGGGAAATCCGGCCTAATTTGTAAAATTTTCCGGCGCTTAATAGCTTGTATATACCCCTGCCAATAAAATGCGTTCATGGCAGTAATTGAGGAAGGGCATCCGGCCCTATCCGGCTCGGCAGCGGAATCCTGGGCTGACCTTGTAAAAAATAGCAAGATAATCCTCTATGAATTAGACAAGGCAATCCTAGCCCTGACACGGGAGGGCCTAAAGAGCTTCACCCTTAATACAGGACAGACCACCCACAACGTCACCCCCCTCGACCTCCCCGTTTTAATTCAGCGCCGCAAAGACCTCATAGATCAAATTGAGCGCATGGATGCCCAGGCTCAGGCCGAGGCAACTCCCCCATCGCTGGTGCAGGTGGTTCCCAAATGCTAAGACACAATATGATGCCGAGCGGAAATCCAAAAGAACTGGACGACGTCCTCGCATACTTTGTACGGAACGCCATCGACGACGTGTTTGACGGCGATACCTTTGACAATTCATTCGGCCCCACCCGGAACTACCTGTGGGAAAATGGCGTGGATTACTACACGCTCCGGCACAGGTCAATCCAACTTTACATCGAGAACCCTTACGTGTCCGGCATCATAAACCGGATGCTTCGGAACGAGATATTCACCGGAATAATACCGGAGGCGACCCCGCTGGCTTCCGTTATCTGGCCGGACATGGAACAGCGAGACAGGGAAAAACTGGCAACGGACTATTCGGAAAAAATGACCGAGGCTTTCCGGCTCTATGCTTCGGACTGCACGGTCTTCGATTATCGAGAGGAGCTTACCTTCGGGGAATTCCAAAACCAATGCCGCCTTGAGTCCATGCTTTGCGGTGACGGCATCATTGTATCCCATATAAACCAGCGCACCAGGCTTCCCTGCTGGGATTGGATCAACGGCAACTATATAATGACCGACCCCGAATACAGAGTTCCCAAAGGCCACAGGGTGGTTCACGGCGTGGAACTCGACAGCCAGGGCAGGCACGTTGCATACCATGTGCGGGAGTTTGACGGCGAGAATATATCTTTCAAACGAATCCCTGTCACAGGGAAAAAATCCGGCAGGCAGATCTCCTGGATGATTTACGGCGGGGACAAGCTCCTCAACAGCGTGAGAGGCATTCCCCTTCTTGGAAATATCCTTTATATGCTCAAAGACCTGGACAGGTACAAGAACGCCGAACTGCGAGCGGCGGTGGTAAACAGCCTCCTCCCCATGTTTATCTCAAGGGAAAAAGAGGGAACTCCGGCGCGGGGAGTCATTGACGGCATGGGCAGGTACAACGCACCCGATGCCGGAACTCCAGCTTCGGTCGAGGCGGAAAAGAAAGCCTCCGCCGATACCCAGCAGGCGCAGGACTCCCATCAGCCAACCGCCGCCCTGCTCCCCGGCACGGTCATGGACAGGCTCGCGCCCGGCGAGAAACCCGTCAGCTTTGATACCCAGCGCCCGAATGTCAATTATGGAAACTTTGAACGGATCATCCTTTCCGGCATAGCATGGTCAAGAGGTATCCCGCCCGAAACGGTGATCATGCAATACACCAGCAGCTACTCCGCAGGCCGCCAGGCTAATAATGAATATCAGATAAACCTCAAATACCTGACCTTTAAACACGCCAAGGATATCGGTCAGATTATATACTCAGAATTTACTATTCAGTCCGCCCTGCTGGGCCAGCTTGATCTTCCAGGGTTCTTGAACTGCGTTTTTGAACCGGCGCAGTGGAAGCTCCGAGGAGCTTGGCTCAAATGCGAATGGTCTGGTCTCTCAAGGCCGTCCGTGGATATTCAAAAAGAAACGAACGCCATGAGAACCCTGCTGCAAATGGGAGTCATTACCCACGACATGGTCGCTCGCCAGTTCAGCGGCCTCGACTTCAGGGCAGTGCAAAACAAGCTGGAGATAGAGCGGGAGCTTATGGACAGCCACGGTTTTAAGCCCACATATTCCTCGGAAAAAAACGGTCAAACACAAACCACGCCGGAAGAGGAAGATAAATCCGAGGACTTACTAGCAGCCGAACAGGAGATCGAAGAGTATCTAGCAAACGGAAGCGCAGAGCTTCGTGAACTTTGGGACAACTACCAGGACGTTCTTGCGTCGACGCAAGTGCGATGACTTTATAGGGGAGGGGCTGATTGATGAATGAAGAATTGCTAGAGCTTGGGTTTTGGAGAGCCTTTTGGATTTCGGTAAAAAGCAACCCCGAAGTTCTAAGGGCTTTTATTATAGGCTCGTTCACCGTTGTTATTTTTATCTTGCTCATGGTCGCATCCAAACTCCGGCTATTTAAAAACTTTTCGCTTGGGAAGACCGGATTGTCTGTACAGGCAAAGGAAAAAGAAAAAGAGAAGGAGTTCCAATCAGGCAACCTGGAACATCTTGTCAGGGATAATATTCAAAAGCTGGACGCGGAGCTTTTAGAATTTGCAATGGAAAAAGCCAAGCTGCTCCGGCGCAGCCTGGCCATTGAACTCCACCAAGGTATAAAGTGTTCAGCGATTCGCAAGAGCCTCTCGTCCGCTTTGCGATATCCGCTCTTTGAAGCTTCGTTCAGAAATAATTTTAAATATGTATTGAGGCCGGAAAATTCCCAATATTATATTGAGCGCCTCTTGAAAGAAATCTCTTATGAATATGAAGAATTTGCAATTGAACACGCAATCTCCTACTGTCCAAATGATGAAGATAAGAAATGCCCCTGCATACCATTATGGGAAAATATAAAAAATACCTTGGAAGACAAACTAATCGAAGATTGGGCCAATGCAATCCGGCAAAAAAATATTGATATTTGTAATAAAAAAATCGATGTCTATCGCAATTTTATCAAATCGTTTGAGGAACTCGGCGACACCACAAAGGTCAAGGTTTTTGAACACTGCATCGATAAGAACCGTGGTTACATCGAGGCTTTCATACGAAAGCCCGGATTGAGAGAAAATTAATTCCAGGAGGGAATAAAAATGATTGAATGGAAACCAGGAAAAGCACACTTTGACTACCTGCGGTCTCGCCCCTATATTCGCTTACCAAGCAACACAAGCTACCTAATCGAAAAGCACGGCGATGTTCTATATATCTGCTTTGAGGAAACATCCGGCTGTACCAAGCAGGCCCAAGCAGACGACTGGGCAGCGAACCTGAATTTTTTCCCCAAGAAATTTGATGTTTTTCCCGGCAGTAAAATAAGGGCCCACGATGGTCTGGCACGGCAGTACCTGGAAGTGCGACAGGAAATCCTCGATCTCCTATACAGCGGGAAATACAAACAAATATATGTCGGCGGTTTTTCCCAGGGCGCTGGTTTAACCACCGCCTGCGTACAGGACATCGGGTTCCGCATTGACAGGGACAAGCTCAATATCGAAGTACTCGGTATCAGCTACAGCGGGCCGAGGTTCTTTAGCCTTTGGAAGGCAGGGCTTATAAAGAAAGCCGTCAAAAACAGGCTCCTGACTATTAAAGGGAGGTGGGACCCGGTAGTTTATGTGCCTTTCAAACGAATGCCGACCTTCTTTACCTTCAGGTGGTCGCCATTCAAGCTCCGGCTCTGCTGGCCACGCCTGACCTTTTGGGGAGACTACGGCAAGGTGACATGGATCGGAAAAATACTCCGGCCATTTCCTTTACAACATGATCCAGCGCAGGTAGGTAAAAACCTGCTCGATAAATACGGGTGTTAGATGCAAGGGGAAATTATGGCTGACGAAAAATGGTCAACGAGTAAATTTTTTATAGGGATCGCCAAGGTGATAATAAACATGGCCACCGCCTCATGGGTGGTTTACACGCTTATAGCCTACACGATACTCCAGAAGATTTTTATTGCAACCAACGGCGAACTGAACGCTTATTTAACATCCCCAGTGATGATCATCTTGGTTTCCGGCTGGGTGGTCGTGTCTGTGATTATGGGATGTAACCTGCAACGAGCCGTCTCTACTATGGTCGAGAATGCAAAAATAACAGCGGAGATAAAAGCTGGTGCATCGCTCAGTAAAAATATAAATCTAACAGGTACTGCTGATGCCGCCCAAATTGTCGAGGCGGCAAAAAGATAATAGGAGTAAAAAATGAAAATCAACGTTTCAGAGGGCAAGCCAAACTTCTCACAGAGAAACAATGAGCGAGACCCCCACGGCGCTTGCAACGTCACAAGCATGGTCATGGCGTTATTCTATCTCGGATACGAATTCCCGAAAGGGAAATATGAGCAGCCGGAAGATAACCTGCACGATCACATCTCCAACAACCCCGAATGCGTAAAGTACTGCGCCGACTTTGTTTCAAAGAACCCCTGGGCAGCAGGCATCCCCGCTATGCAAATTCATGACCTGCTTTCATGGTGTACAAACCACTGGATGGGCAACCGGATCACGACCTTTTCAACCAACCGCTCCATGCCGAACATCCTTGCAGAACTGAGAGGAGGCAGGCCAGTAGTTTTATCTGGCGATTTTCCCTTTACAACATCAAAGGGAGTAAAAACAACCCTCGGACACATTGTCGTGCTGGTCGGCGCAGAATGGGATGAGGGAAACTCCGGCAACCCTGACCGGATAATTATCGATGACCCATACGGCAACACGATCAATAACTTTCAAGGATCAGGGAACGATGTCGTTTTATCCTTTGAGCAATTCGTCAAGTGGTTCAAGCCCCACAACTCCGCAACAGCGAAGTGGGGACATTTTTTTATTAAATAACGGAGGAGCCATGAATGAAAAAGGGAAAAAAAATCTTTTCATTATTATTTTTTGTATTGCTGGCCTGCTTACCGCAGGCTCTCTTTGCTTCGGAGCATACCACAGAAACAAGCACGTCAATCTACGAGACACCCTTGATGCCGCAAACGCCGGAGAACTACAACGGCAACTCGGACTCGTTACCGATGAGCTTGAGCGAGCCAGAGCAGAGATTATTGAATCCCAACAATCCGTGGAGCGACTTGAGGATATTGATCAGCGAAGGCTTGCAGGGATTGAGCGAATCGAACGAAGCGCTGAATCAATTGGAGTGGGAATTATCAACGCTAAGAGCGGAAACGAGCGAGCAGAGATTGCTATACGAGGAATCGCAGAGATTATTGACATCCTTGAGGACGAATTTGGAAGAGGCGCTGTGGGCGATTGACGTTGCCGTTGACCGAATGGAAGATGCAGAAGCCTACGCATGGTGGATTGACGGCCAGAACGAATTATTAAGGCAGCAAGTCCAGCAATACAAGAGATCGGCGAGGACAGGGTTTATCTTCGGAGGCCTGTCATTCGGAATAGGAACGCCGCTGATCATTGAAGGTATCAGAGCAGACAATAAAACGATGCTATGGTCGGGCGCTGGGGTTTTGGGAGTAGGCACTCTTGTATGGCTCGCAGGCCATTTAATATTTCAATGGTGGTAAAGGAGAGAATTGCGTCGACGCAATTAACAGGTGACAAATGACCATTTATGTTTCCGGCGCTATTACCGGAATGCCACAGGACAATAAACACGCGTTCAATAACGCCTGCTCCCAAATTAAAAGAATCGCAAAAAAGCACGGACTGCAGACCACGGTAAAGACTATCAACCCCATCAAGATAGGAAAGCAGGTCAGGACATACTTCGAAAAGTATCACCAGAGAGACCCGGAGTGGGCTGATTATATGCGCTCCTGTATAAAAAAGCTCTGCGGAGCCGACTGTGCCTATTTCCTGCCCGATTGGGCAGGGAGTGACGGTGCATCGCTGGAGAGGCACATTGTAAAACGGCTGGGTATGCCGTGTCTGGATACCATGGACGATCTTGAAAGAATTTTGACCAAATCTGCAGGTAGTTAATAGCTCTGATCTTGATTTGGCTTCTAAAATCGGAGGTACTATGAAAACCGTCACTATAGACGATGTAATTGGATATGACTGGTGGTCAGACTCCGGCATAACCGCAAAAAAGGTCAAACAGCAACTTGAGGGACTTCTTGACGGCGAGGAGATTTATGTAGAAATAAACTCCCCCGGCGGTTCCGTATATGAGGGTGCTGTTATATTTAATCTCCTGCGGGATCACGCAAAAACCCACCCTGTATCGGTGCGGATAAACTGCATGGCCTTGAGCATGGCTTCGTACATTGCTCTTGCGGCCAGAACCGTGAATAAAAATTCCATTATAACCGTATGTGACAATTCTATCGTCATGATCCACAACCCCTGGATGTATACATGGGGAGATTACCGCGAGCTTGCAAAGGACTCTGAGTACTTAGAAAAGCTGGCGGCGATGTACGGATCGGTTCACGCCTATGTATCTGGTCAGAGCGATCAGGACATACGCAAGGCAATGGACGAGGAGAGTTTTTATATCGGCAAAGAGATCATCGAGGCCGGATTTGCAAATACCTTTGACACAATAGTACAAGAGGACGACGATGCCAGCGGCATGGAGCCCGAAGGCAGAGATAATAAAATCATCAACGCAAAATTTGCGGCTAACAAGGCAATGGATAACGCCCGTGCCGCAGGTCAAAAAGACGGCACTACATACCGAAGCGAACTCGAAAAAGCCGTCGCACTTAATCCAGTGATCAAGCCGCCCGCTGCGGCGAGCGCAGGCGGAGAAAAAATATCTGGTGGAGGAGGTAATATGAAACCAGAAGAACTGTTAGCTCAAAACAAAGCCTGCTACGATGCGGTTTTCGCTCTTGGCGAAAAGGCCGCACTGGAAAAAGAGCGGGCGAGAGTTAATGCCCACATACTGCTGGGCAAGGAGGCGGGATCACTTGATACCGCCGTGAAGTACATTGAAAGCGGCGAGTCCAGCATGGACGAAAAAATCCGTGCCGAGTACCTTGCACTTTCAATGAAGAACAACCGCCTTCAGGCGCGTGATGACGACGACCCCGGCGACATCAATGTGGGTTCCGAAGGCGAGGCTGACGAGAAAGATATCGCCCAGGCTTTCCGTGCAGGTGTTCAGGGTAAGGAACTCAAGGGAGGCAAGAAATGAGCGGAGTAAACTTTGGCACTACCGAAAGCAAAGCCCTGCAGCTTGGTAATAACAAGTTTGAGCAGGGAACGATTAGTGTTGCGGCGAAAGCAACCGTCAAGGCCGGAACCATCCTGAAAAGAGACGGCGATAAAAAATTCGCTGTCGCCGTTGCAGGCGATGCTCCCGTGGGACTGGTTCCCTTTGACATGGTAAATGACAAAGACGCAGCCAAAGACCTCGGCTTCCGTGCAATCATTGGCGGTGAAGTACGAAGGGATATGGTGAACCTTAATGGCGCACCTATAACCAGCGTAATCGCTGACAGCCTCCGAGATCGCTGCGGTATTATCGCGGTCGATACCACCGACGTTTCCAGGGTGAGCCCCTAACACATAAGGAGAGATACTATGGCGAAAGATATGCCCGATCTGCTTCAGCAGGTCGTCGAGATGTACCAGCAAGAGCCGGACATTAAAAAAATGGGATTCCTTAGCTCGCTCTTTAAGACGAGACCGGAGTCCTTCACTGACGTAAACAAGATCAGCATGGACATGGTTTACGGCGGGAACGACATGGCCCCCGTGGTGAGAGACCTTAGCACCGGAGCCGTGGTGATTACCATTGACAAATTCGGAAACATGGAAGTTCCATTTCCGGTCTACTCTTTGGAAACCCCTGTGGACATTACCCAGCTCATGGATCGCTTACCAGGCGAGAGCGCCTTTGTTACCCAAAGGGTGCAATGGCACGGACGCATGGCAGCGAAGATCAAAGAGGGAACCAACAAGCACATCCGCATGATAAAAAATGCGATGGAGTATCAGGCGGCACAGGTTCTCACTACCGGAAAGTGTACCCTCACCGACGAGGATGGGAACGAAATCAACGAGCTTGATTACAAAATCCCTGAAGCACACTTCCCCGAAGTGGCCACCTCATGGGACAGCGCAAACGCAAAGCCCATCGACGACCTCAATAACCTTGACGATGTTATGCGCCCAGCAGCGCAGTGCGACATCCTCAATTATATCATGGGCAAGGACGCATGGCGGTACTTCCTGGCAAACGAACAGGTCGCCAAACACCTTGACAAAAACGTCCTCAACACCCTGCAGATATCCCCGCAGATGCGGGACAAGGGTGCGGCATATCTCGGCAAGCTCAATCTGGACGGCAGGGAGCGGCTCTTTTGGGGATATGATGCAACATACAACCCCTGGAAGCAGCCAAACAAGACCGAGTACTTTCTCGACCCAAACAAAGTCATCGCACTTCCTGCCTATGAGAACATCGACTTCCGGCGCTATTTCGGCGGTATCCCTAACATCAAACTCGACCCTGTATTCGACCCGCTCTTCGGAAACAAGATCACGGTCGAGGGCGAGTACGATTTCAAAATCCGCATCTGGTTTGATGAGGATGCCGAAACCTACAAAGGCCGCACCAGGAGCCGCCCGCTCTTCGTTCCGGCATCGCGCTTGCGCTTAGGCTGCATGACAGTCAAATCATAGGAGGACGTGGATGTATATTGTCGCCACAGGATATTCGTTTGTTACCGCCCGCGGCGTATTGTCGCCGGGCGATGAGATTACCGAGAAGGACTTTGAAAAAAAAGAAACCTTTTTGAAAAAGGTCAACCAGGGCCGGATCATAGCCGGAAAATCAAAGGTAGTACTTGAGAAAGAAGCAGCCGAGGTAAAAAAGGTCGCCGACCAGGAGGCCTCCGAAGCTGAAGCCAAAAGACTCAAGCAGGCCAAAGAGGACGCTGACCTGAAGGTTACCACTGCCGAGGCCGCCCTGCAAAAAGCCAAGGAGACACACGCCACAGCACAGGAAGCCGCCAACAAGCTGGCCAGTGAAATTCTGGCAAAGCAGAAGCCGCAGATCGAGGCTCTTGAAAAGAAAATTCAGGATTGCGAAAAGGCTGTCAATGAAGCCACCTCCGCTTTTGAAAAAGCGAAGCCGGAACATAAAGAGGGAGCCGAAAACAACCTGAAGCTCGCAGAAGAAACACTCAATGCGGCAAAGGGTGAACTTGAAAAAGTAAAAGCCGATGCCGAAACACCCGAACTCAAGAAGGCGCTGGAGGAGGCCGAGCGGACTGCGGAGGTCATTATTGACGCAGAAGCAAACCTCGCCGAAGCCAAAGACGCTGTGTCGAGGGTGGTTTAACAATGCAGAACCTGCGGGAAATCGCTAATAAGTATTTGGAAAAAACTCTTGAGAATCCAAAAAGGGCAGGGACTCCGTATACTATTATCGACCCGCAGGGAACCCGCCATCCGGTCACCGGAACCGTGGGTGACATTTCCCTTGTCGTTGATGCGGCGACAGGGGAAGCCATGCAAGGACGCACTATAATTGCCACCTGTTTAATAAAAAGAATTCCGGCTCTGCCACGCCGAGGCTGGCAGGCCGAGGTTCCTAACCTCGCAGGGGAAATTCAAAAGTTTTTCATTCATGAGGTGCAGCCTGATAATACCATCGGGCTTTATTACTTTTCTTTAGGTCACGATTTTAACAAGGAGGCGGCAGCGTGAATGAACCGCAGGTAACTGAACTGGAAGAAGCGCAGGATAATGTAGAAATAGTGCGTGACCAGTTAGCCGCAATCCTATCGCTAGAATTACAAAACCAATTTGAACTCGCAAAAAACGAAGGCAAGCCAACTGCCGATTATGATATTAAAATATATGTCGAGAATTCCCGCCCATACGATACTATAGACGACGAGGCGGTTTCCCTTGTGAACATCGTTTTACAAGAGGTGACCACTCCCCACGGGAACCCACGGATGGGAGCGCAAAAATCGCAGGCTATTTTCCATTTATACTGCACAGCCAACGGCAACACCACAGGTGATTTCCGTGATGACCAGAGTGCATCGTTCAGGGCGTGGAGAATCATGCGCCTTGTGCGCCGCATACTTATGTCCGAACAGTATACCTACCTCGGCATGAGAAAAACTGTCACCTCTCGGACTATTACCAAGATGGAAGCCGGAACCCCCAACGTACAGGCGGCGCAGGCTTTTACCGTAATCCGAGCGCACCTGGAGGTGCAATACACAGAGAGTTATATCGGCGGCCCGTCCGCTCCATTCGAAGGATACGATTTCGAAGTATCGCCCGACGACGGTCAGGTGATAGCAAAACCCAGCCTTATTGACCGGGTAACCGGACTAGCAAATAACAACTCAGAGGAGGAGTAAAATGTTACCAGCATCGGCAATATCCCGCGTCACAGGCGTGAACGTGGAATACCGCAACTTCAATGCAGGAGCTGCAGGGTTTCTACCGCAGCGCCTTGCTGTAATCGGTGTCGGCAATGACGATGCCGTTTACGAAACAAAAAAGCACGAGGCAATCGGATCGTCCGATGCCATCGCCAGAAGGTACGGATACGGCTCGCCATTACACTTGGCGGCCCGGCAGCTATTTCCTGACGGTGGTGGAGGAGCGAATTTTCCTGTCACCTTCTTTCCTTTAAGGAAAGCCAGCGGGAGCGCCGCAGCCAAGGGCGCAGTAAGCTGCGAAGGACTGGCAACCGCAGCGGGAAGCGGCACGATATCTATCGGCGGCATCGATGTGGAATTTGCCATTCTCGAAGGACAGACACCAGCCGAAATACTGGCCGCTATGAAAGAGCGCATCGCAGGCAAACTTGAAATGCCTGTCTTTGCCGGAGCCATCGCGGACGATGAGCTTCCGCTCACTTCCAAGTGGAGCGGGGACACCGGAAATGACATCACCATCGAGATCGAAGTCAAAGCCTCCGGCGTTACCTTCGAAATCGTAAAAATGAAAGGTGGCGCTGTAGACCCGGATGTTGACCCTTCACTTAAAGCTATCGGCGGGATTTGGGAGTCCTTTATACTCTCCTGTTTTTCGTATAACAAACCGTCCAGGCTCAACACATACCTGACCTTCGGGGAAGGGCGCTGGAGTGAGATGGAAAAAATGGGATGCCTTGTCGCCCACGGCTGCACGGACGATTACGAAACCCGCACCGCCCTGACCGATGAGCGCAAACACGACTTCATCAACTTTTTAGTCCCAGGCGTGGGAAGCCCTGAAATCCCCTTTGTTATTGCCGCCCGCGGAATTGTAAACATCATGAACGTGGCAAACAGCAACCCGCCGCATAACAACTACGGTGTGTTAACCGGACTCAAGGCCGGCCCGGACGAGGCACAGGAATCATACCTTGTAAGAAACAACTCAATCGGCAAGGGGGCCAGTACCGGACTCAAGAGCGGAAGCGTTATCGAGCTAAACGATATCGTGACCATGTGGCATCCCGATGACGAGTCCATAAAGTCCCGCCGCTATGTGGTGGATATGATCAAACTCCAGAATGTGGTCTTTAACGTAAGGATGATTATGGAAGCCTCGACGGTAAAGGGCGCTCCACTTGTGCCGGATATAAACCCAACCAAAAACCCAAGGGCAATCCAGCCCAAGACCATCAGGACGGCAATGATGAACCTCTCCAACGATCTGGCAGAGTTCACCATCCTTGCAGAATCGGAATTTACCAAGAAAAATCTCGTGGTAAAAATCAGCAGCATGAACCCGAAGCGCATGGACATCCAATTTCCGTGCAAACTTTCAGGGAACGTCGAGGTTACTAGCACCGACATATTCTTTGGCTTCTTCCTGGGTGAAGCGGCTTAATACAAGGAGGATAAATTATGGCAGCAGGGCCAGCAGAATCTATTGTCATCGCCGGACGGCGATTTGCGTGTAACGCAGACGATGATGTAACCGTTCAGCTTCCAGGCTATACAAACGAAACAAAAATGCACGGCGATGGCGGCGCACACGTTTCAAAAAGCCGGAAGCCGGGAAAAATCAGCGGACTCAATGTGGTCATCGACCACGAGAACGACGACCTTGAGTTTCTTCAGGAACACGCCGATAGGCATGACTACCTGGATATATCGCTCACCCTTTGCGATGGGCGAGTGTATGCAGGGAGTATGCAGATCACGGGCGACTCCACCGCAGAGGGAACGAAAGAGGGCTTTGCACCAGTGGAACTGGAAGGCCCGACACTGGAAGCCCAGGGATAAAACAAGGAGACAATCATGCGTGAAGATGACGACATAGAAAATCTAGATGAAGAGACATCGGCTGACGACTCCGGCTTCTCCTTTGAGGAGCAGGAGTTTCGAAGCTACTGCGAAGCCAACGAGTTTGACTATGATGAACTCGGCATGGACGAGGACAGCCGCAGGGATTTTGTAAAAATTAAAAAGCGGTTCATGAAGGCTGTCAAGGAAAAAAGGATCGTGGTGGATGGGGAAAAAATCATCTACACCGTATCAGATAGATCTCCAAAGGATATGGCGGGAACTAAACTTACTATTTCCCGCCCCAACGGGCGCACCCTGTTAGCAATGGACGGCCACAAAGATACACAGCAACAAACAAAGCTGATGTCTTACATGGCCGCCCTTTGCAGAATACCCAGGAACGAAATCAGCAAGATATCGTCACTGGATAAAAAAGATCATCAGATCATTCAGGATGTGGCTATACTTTTTTTAACCGAATAGTCTCCGAAGTGGCGGTCGGAGGCAAGCGTCAGCGCAAATTGGGAATAGAATGGGTGGCGTACCAATTGAGACAAATATATGCAGACTACAACTTAAGCATTCCCATGCAAAAAATCTCCATAGAGGAGATTCGCTTCTTTTATATGCCAATGATAGAGAGTCTGTGCCGGATTCAAAGGGCTTCAAGGGATGGCAAGTAAATATGCGATGGAGACAGTTTTTTCACTCATCGATAAGGTCAGCCGTCCCCTTGACAAGATCGGCATAAAATCAAAAACCGTTACGAAAAAACTCCAGAAAGATTTTGTTGCCGCACAGAAACGCCTTGACAACTTTGGCAAGGCTATCGTCAAGTGGGGAAAACGTGCGGCGCTTGCCGCCGCCGCCGCAGTAACGGCCTGGGCAGGATTAGGTGTAAAAAACGCACTCACTCTTGCGGACACGATGGCAAAGATAGGCCACGCCGCAAATATCACAGGCCCACCGCTGGAGCAATTACAAAAAGACCTAACTAATGTCGCAAATAGCGCAGGGCTTGCGGTTAACGAACTGGCAGAGATTGCAAACACATCAATTCTTTCAGGTATCGCTGCCGAAAGCGCCGCAGAATTTTCATCTATTGTCGCAAGGACAGCCAGAATAACCGATGCATCTTCGGATCAAATTGTCGATGGCCTGACAACTGTTCTGAACGCTTATGGGATGAGCGGCGATGAAGCGGCACGTATTTCCGGCATGATGATCAACGCCAATAGATTTGGCAAAACATCATTTCAAGATATGGCAACCGGAATGCGGAATGTAATTCCAGCCGCCGCCGCCCTTGGAGTAAGCACCGAGGACGTATTCGCATCCATTACAACGCTGACGGCCCAGGGCCTGACAACCAGAGATGCGATGAGAACTATGGGCGATTCATTCAGCGCAATTAAAAGACCGTCAAGGGAAGCTGCCGCTCTTGCGCAGCGCCTTGGAATAGATTTTTCCGAGGCGGCTTTACGCAGTAAGGGCTTCGCTGGCTTCATGGAAGATATACGGCAAAGGACAGGTGGCAACACCCAATTATTAGAGACATTATTCGGCAGCGAGAGAACAGCACGGTCGATGAGCATTCTCACAACAACGGGCGCAGAAGCTTTTAGCGAAGCCCTCGGCATAATGTCAAACTCACTGGAAACAGTAGACACTGAATTCGCAAGGATAACCAATACCCCCGCAGAACGCTGGCGCATGGCTGTCAATAAAATCCAGAACGCTGGAGTCAGCCTGGGTGCAACTATCCTCCCCGTGGTGGAGCGGGTGATCGGCAAGGTCACCGAGATCGCCGACAGGCTCACCCAGGTAGACTTTAGCCAGTACACCGGAATAATTGATAAAGTATTCCAAAAAATAGAACGGCTGGCCGGAGGCTTTATAAATATCCTGAAGCTGGCGTGGAATTTCCGAGGCGTGATAATCGCCGTGGTCGCCGCCCTCGCCCTGTATCACGGAGCGCTTATGGCAGTGGCGCTTTACACAAAGCTATATGGAGTGATCAAAGGCGTGGCCACAGCCGCAACCTTCGCATTCACCCTTGCAACGAAAGGAAGCGCCGCCGCTCTTGCAGTACTCAAGGCCGGAACTATTGCATATAACATTGTTTCAAAGGCATTTGCAATCGCCGCCAAAATAGCCACGGCAGCGCAGTGGGCGCTGAACATTGCAATGATGGCTAATCCGATAGGGCTTATTATAGCGGCGGTTATCGCTCTGATCGCAGTCATTGTTTTACTTGCCAAAAACTGGAAAAAGATCACCACCGCTATAAAAAACAATACTGAAAAAGTACTCGCGGTCTTGACTATTCTATTTTTTCCCCTCGGCATGATTATTTCGATGATAAGGGAGATTGTTTCTAATTGGGAAAATATAAAAAACGCAATTTCCGGCTCCGGCCTTCTCGATGCAATAAAAAACATCGGTGCATCTATCAAGAACTTTATACAACCCGCAATCGACTGGTTTATCGGCGTGTGGGAAAAAGTAAAAGCATCTGTTTCCGGCTTTTTCAGAACCATAGGAGACGCAATTAAAAACTTTTTCACTCCGGTAATAAACTGGATCACCGGAGTATGGCAGGCGGTAAGCAATGCGGTGGTCGGAGTCTTTAGAAATATCTGGAATGCCGTCAGCACTTTCCTTGAGCCGATCTTCTCGTGGATATCGGAAACATGGCAAAAAATAGTCTCGTTCTTTAAGGACAGCGCCCTGATAAATGCAATCAAAGTCATCGGCGGGACTTTGCTTTCCGGCATCCTCGCTCCAATACAGGGACTTTTAGAAATACTCTCCTATATACCCGGACTCGGACACCTCGCCGGAAGGGGAAGGGATAAAATACAGGAACTCCGCAACAACCTGACGGGAAGGGGATCAGAAGCCAATGCCGTGCCTGCGGCAGCAGCCGAGGAGCTTTCCCCGCTGGGCAACACGCCGCAGGTGAACGTCACACCGGATGTGAATTTTGCAGACTTCGATTTATCTGGCGCTATGGGGCCAACAGCCGGACGCTCAGGGCTTCACGGCGTGGTCGATATTTCCGGCGGCGGCGGAACGCCTGTTATTCCAAACTATACCAGCGGAGATACCCCTGGAACCTACACAGCCACAGCAACGAGGACACCCTCCATATCCGTACAGGAGACAATCAATACCGCCGCTTCCGGCATGACAGCCGTTCTACAGGAAATATTGGCATCCACCAGAGCCATAGAAGCGACCTCGGTGCAGGTGCTTACAGCGCTGAACGTTCCGGCCACGATCACCCTCACCGTTCCCCAGCGCCCCATAAACTCCGGCAGGCCGGAGCGTGAGCGGGCAGACAGGGAAGATCCCCGCAATATCCCGCCTGTAACCAGCGATGAGCGCATGGCATACAGTATGAGGGAAACCAGGGAAACCCTGGGCATCGAAGTGTCCGCCTCCCGTGGAACCGAAGCACGGATCGTGCGCCGCCCACGCTCGCCAAATATCCAACTCGTTAATTCGGGAGGGAACTAATGGCAACAATCAAAGACGGCAAATACACGGCCCCCAGCGGCGGTGAGCATATATTTTCTTATGGCGATGTGAGCAGGGAAACCGAACTCAAGACTGGAGTTTATACCTATCCCATGCGGGATGGAGCCAGGGTACAGCACCAGGGCAAGGGAGCCACTACGTTCCCGCTGACCTGCATTTTCCACGGCGCAGACTGCATGGAGCAGGCCAGCGCATTTGAGGATGCGCTCATCGAGCGTGATACAGGGGAACTCCAGCACCCGATTTATGGCACATTCAAGGTAAAGCCCACCGGAAATATCGTGCGTGACGATAAGCTGGTGACAAGTGCAAACCAGTCCACGGTAACCGTGACCTTTACCGAGTCCATCGAAAATGATGACGAAAACACCATGAACGAGGTCGCCGCCGATACCATTGCCGAAAACCACGAGGCATTCGAAGATATCACCGCCGAGGACTTTGCCGAAAGCATCGCCGCCATCGAATCGGTGAGTGAACAACTGGCAATCGAGGCGGCACTGGAAGCGCAAACCCAATCCATGATCGATAACCTCCAGCCTATAGCATCCTCGGACAAGAAGTCCTTTGCGGACTGGCTCGCCTCGGCAAATGAACTCAAGGACTCAATAAAAAAAATGTATGATAAAGGAATCAAGACAGCCAGAAGCGTTGAGAATACCTACGTCAAGGCGCTCAACGTGGCCCGGCTTACGCTGCGGATTGCAAAACTCCCCGCCAGGCTCTCTGTCAACCTATCGCAAAAACTCCAAGGCTATGCTGGACTGACAGCAGTACTCATTAATCAGTTCCGCAACGACCCATTCGAAATAAAAAAAATCAAAAACGCTTATTCCTCTGCAGTGCTTGGACTTTCCGGCGCTGTAGCTTCCATCGCTTCAGGCGCTGCCATAAGCACAGCCCAGGCCGCAGCTTCCCCCGGCAATAGCTCTGTAACCAATACAAGGGCGAGCGCCTCCGGCGACTCTTCGGACAGCGATATACCCGCAGGCGCTTCCGGCGCAGGCTATACCGCCGCCACAAGCAACTCCGGCACGGCATCCCGTGAGGAAGCCGTGGAAACCGCCAGCGCTATAATCGGAATGCTGGAGGATATGACAGCCTTTGGGGACTCCAAGACATCGCAGAACGCCTTTGTAGACGCAAACGCCGCCAGCTATATGGCGCTCAATATGCTGGTATATCAAAGCGCCCAGCTTATAATGAACGCATCCTTTGCGCTCCCTATGCAGAGAACGTTCACCACGGATCGAGATCGTCAGGTGATAGAATTATGCGCCGAATTATACGGCACAGTGGACTGCCTTGACGAGTTTATTGTATCAAACAATTTCAACATCGATGAGATAGAACTCCTGCCTATGGGAACGAAGGTGACGCATTATGTCCAGAGTGCATAGAGTCAGGCAGGGCGACACCCTCGGCTCCATCGCCGTGCGGTATTTGGGATCATCCTCAAAGTGGCCAAGGATAACCGGAGCCAACCCGCAACTCGCAGAGCGCCGGAAAGCCTCGGACGGTTCCCCGCTTATCTTTGAAGGCGATGACTTGATTATACCAGAGGACGAGACTGCATCCCGCCCGACCAGCGCCTATACCGCCACCGAAACAATAGCACTCTCCGATAGCGAGCAGGACATAGAAATAAAAATTGACGGCAAAAAATACACAGGCTTCACCGGATACGAATTAAACCTCGCCTATGATACCTTTGACACATTTAGCTTTACTGCGCCGTATAACGAGGCAATGGTCGAATTGCGGGATGCAATCGTACCATTCGCATTCAAACCAGTGGAGATATTTTACGATGGAGTTTTGGTACTCAAGGGAACCCTACTCACGCCCGACCCTGAACTGTCTGACAAGTCCGGCGAGATAACCCTGCAGGGATACCCTATCTGCGGCATCCTCAACGACAGCATGATCCCGCCCACTAAATACCCACTTGAGTGCTGGGGAATAAATATGCGTGGCATTGCCGATGCCGCCTGCGAACCTTACAACGTGCCAGTACTGTTTGACGGCGATATCGGCCCGGACTTCACCGAGGTGAGTATTGAGCCGACTGAAAAAATCATGGACTTTTTAACCAAGCTCGCAAAGCAACGCAACCTTTTATTTACCAACACCGAAAAAGGCGAACTTCTATTTTTTGAGGCAAAGCAAGAGAGAGCCTTTGTTTCTTTTTCCGAAGGCAAACTTCCCCTGCTCGGAATAAAACCCAAATTTGCAGCGCAAGCATTTTATTCGCACATCACAGGGTTTACCAAAACCGACTCGGACTATCCGTCCTTTTCGTACACCCTGGAGAATAAGTATTTAATCAACAAAGGAATTATGCGCCATCACTCGGTGACCATTGATGATGCCGAAAACCTCGGCGACCTTGAAAATTCCGTCAAAGCATACGCAGGCCGGATGTTCGCAGATTGTGTGGCTTACGAACTGGAAGCGGACGGACACCATAACCCTGACGGTGAGCGATATGCAAAAGGCATGACTGTGTGCGTCCTGGCTCCAACGGCCATGATTACAAAAGAGACTAATTTTATCGCCCGGAATATAAAGCTGGTACGGACAGCCGAAACAGGGAAAACCACAACAATCACCCTAATCCTTCCCGGCTCGTATATAGGGAATTTACCGGAGGCATTTCCGTGGGAATAGGATTTAATATCATAGGCCGAAAGATCGGCGAAGGCATAGAGAGCCTTGTGAAGCTGGTTTTCGAAGCTCGCAAAGGTGACAACCGCAGCGCCCTGCTGTACAACAGCGCAGGCGAGGACTCCGTGCCGCTGGATAATGAGCGCCTTATACTTGCGAAGATTGACGGTAACGGTAAATATATCGCCGTGGGCGTTTTAACCCTATCTCAGGGAGCCAACCCTGGCGAAAAAATATATTTTAGCAGAGACAATAAACCAGTAGAGGACGCATCGATTGTCGCCAAGATATCCATGCTCAACGACGGCTCCATTACGATTGACACTGACACGGAAACCACTGGAGAGGCGACAGGTGATTATAAACGAATTATAAAAGGAGAGACAAAAGTAATTGAACGAAAAGACAGGTCGTACCTTAATGAGGCGAATGCAACCGAAGAGGTAAAGAAAAACTATAAACACAAATCCGATAATACCGACCTGGAATCTAATCAACCAATGGGAATAAAAGGAACAGAGACGCTGTTAGGAGCGGACGTTCTTCAGGTTTTTTTTCAAGACGTAAAAAAAGCAGTGAACCGAAACCCTGTTATTATTCCCCCAGCGCCGTGGCCGCCGGGGGCTCCAGTCCCCCCCGTGCCTCCGCTTATCAATATGCACCTGAAAGGTGTGTGGACTGATATCGCTGCCGCCGCAGACAAGGCGATAGCCTCGTGCAAAAAGGCACTGAAGTAGGAGTTTATATGGCAATGTCACCAGCGGGAATGGCAGACGAAATTTTCAAAGCGATGGAGGCTGTTTACGGCGACATGACGGAGGGTAAAGCAGAGACCATGAAATACCTGACCACATTCTCTACAGGAATAATAAAACACCTGATAGAAAATACAGACGTTATCCCAGGGACTCTTGTAGTTTCCGGCGTTCCGGTAACAGGCACAGGAAAGGTAACATGAACCTACAAACCTTTGAAGGCGACCTGCTGTTATTCGATACCGTGGACGGCGGTGACGTTGCCATTGCTGATGGCTTTTTTATCAGCGACAGGGCGCTTGACACCGCCGTATATCTCTCCCTCTTCGGCGGGAATAAAGAGGACAACGGCAAGGTAAAAAACCGGAAAACATGGTGGGGAAATACCCTGCGTGGAGTCAGTGAAAACCAGAAGCTGGTTTCACGCTTCCAGGCGATTATATTCGGCCTGCCCATGACCACTAAAAACATTCTGGACGCAGAGGAGGCGGCACGGCTTGACCTTGAGTGGCTTATCAGCGAAAAGCTGGCCGATGAGATTGTTGCGGACGGCAGAGCGGTTTCAAACAAGCGCTTTGACCTAAAGATACAAATAACATCAGGGGAAAAAATTATTTTTAAGAATACCTATGCAGTACCCTGGAAGGCAGGTTCAAATGTCGCAGTTTAAAAATAAAACCATAGAAGAAATTAGAGACCTCATAATCAATGCGGTAAAAAGCAAATTTAATGTGGTGTTCAGGCTTATTTCAAAGTCTTTTCTATTTACTATAGCAACCGTTATGGCAGGAGTTTTCGTTACCTGCTATAAACAAATCGCCTGGGTTTTTCTTCAGTTATTCCCTGAAAGTGCATACTGGAAAACGGTCACTGCGCTGGGTATACCAATCCGGCCACTGGTAAAATGGGGAGTCCTCATCGGAGTAGGGGAGCCACGCCAGGGAACACAGTGGAGGGGAATAATCAACGTCACCACCTCCGGCTCCGGCACTCTTGTTGCAGGCGCACAGCTAAAAAGCGACACCACAGGGAGCCTGTACATAACCGAGGAGAGCGTGGCCACGGACAGCCCTGTGATAAGCGTTCCGGCGCTTTGTGTTGATACAGGCCGCACAGGGAACCTAGAAAAAGGCGATATTATCAGCTTTGTATCACCGCTCGGAAATGTCCAAAAGGACGCCACTGTGGGCGCTGTGAGCGCTTACGGGCAAGATTCCGAAACCGAGTCCGAGTACAGGGCTCGTGTTGTCAGGCGGTTCCGCTCCCCGCCGCAGGGAGGCTCCCTGTCCGATTATCAAATATGGTCTTGCGACGTGCCGGGTGTTCTGAACGCATACCCATACAGCGACCCGGACTCGGCAGCGGGTGTCCTTGTATTCGTTGCAGGCGCTCCAGCGCAGTTTCCACACCGCATACCTACCTCCGACCTTTTAAAGCAGGTCGGCGAAGCCTGCACCTATGATCCTATTACCGGAAGGCAGAACCGCAAGCCCGTGACAGCCGTCCTCGACCCAGCGTTTGACCTATCATACGAAAACATCCGCCCGATCACCCGCAGGCTGTACACGGTAAGAGTTAACGGGATGGTCGGAGTGCCTGTTTTGGAATTTGCAAACATAGCCAAGCCAGCCATTGAAAATTATTTTCTTGAGCGTGAGCCGTATATCCGAGGGCTTTCCGATGACAATAACAAACTCAACGCTGTATCAAGAAACAATGTCACCAGCGTGGTGGATCAGATGTCTATATCGCTCAAGGCCGAGTTTGACAGCGTTTCCCTTGAGCGTAACGGCGCAGTAATAGCCAACGACACCCTCGGCATGGGAGAGCTTGCCGAGCTTCAGCAGCTTTATGTGAACGGAGTGCCTGTATGAGCGGAAAATTCTTTGATGCCATAAAAACGTTATTTCCACGATCACGAGCCTTTGAGTTATTTGCGGATAATTCAAAGCGCAGGCTTGTCAAAGGATTTTCAGAGCTGCCGGAAAATATCCGCACAGAACTAGAACTTGTTTACTTCGACCTATTTCCAGACACAACCCGTTTCCCTGAACGGTGGGAAGAGGTCTTTGCGCTTTTTTTCACGGATGCCGAATTGCCGAAGCGCCGGAACATAATCGATGCCATGTGGAAAATGATCTCCGGCCACCAGGGACTTGAGTTTTTACAAACTATGCTGCACAGCATCGATAAAGGACTGCGTGTCGTGGAAAATATCCCTGTCAGCAACCCCCGGCACTCCGGCATTACATTAATAGCTGTCTGTGGACACCCAAAAATGAAATGCGGGAACCGGAAAGCCGTCTGCGGATACCGCGAAGGACGCGAGGACTTTATACCGTCCATTATAAAAAATGACGTGACCACAGAATATAACATTCCCGAAGACAGCAGATATTGGGAAAACTGCTTTTTTATCTGTGCATCGGTAAGGCGAAGCCCTCGCAGAAATATACTCTATGTGGAGCCATACAAACTAAGCGCCGTCTGGCGCAACTTTATTGAATTTTTAATTCTCAAGGTAAAACCAGCGCATACAACCGCCATCGTCTTTATCGACTGGCAAGAAGGAGAAACGATATGATAAAACTTGATTTTTCGTATTCGGTCTATGTAGACATCAATCACCCAAACCACCCAGGCGGTGCGGCTATAAATACCTCATCGGATAATGAAGAGGATGGAACCCCCATCTTCGCCGATCTGGTGAACGACCTGCGTGGATGGATGGAGGCGGCTATAGTAGACGCTCGCAAGTCCTTTGTAGTCAGCGGGAACACGGAGCGCCCAGGCGCATCGGATGTGCTGGACGCATTAAAAGTAATTATAGCGAGGATGATAGACAACAACGTCTCCCCGCAGATGATTTTATCACGGCTCATAACCGTGGACGGAGTAGGGAGTGGCCTCGATGCCGACCTGCTCGGTGGATACCCGCCGGAATACTACCTCCGGTCAGGAGCCACAGGGTTTATGGTAACCCACGTTTCAGGCCCCGCCACGGTTATTCCCTGGCCAGAACTGAACATCGAATATGTCCCCACTGGCACTTACGCTGCAATTATTACAGCCCACGGAAATTATCCCGATTATATCTCGTTTCCCTATGAGGCAAAAAATGACGGCCTCCATGTTTACCCGCATCGGCTTGAGAACGGGAAGCTCGTGGCCGGAACCGGAATGAAAAAATGGGGAATTGACAAATGGGGAACAGGTAAAACTTATGTCCCCGGAAGGAAATGGGGAATCGGAACATGGGGAAGCGATAAATGGAGCGCTTCAAGATCGGTAGGTGGAGAAGCGTGGGGAGTTTATGGCCCCATGCCCATCAATATACAAGTCAAGGAGGTATAAGCATGGTAGGATTGCCACTCAGCTTATCCACAAAACAAGACTGGCTCAACGCAGTAGATTATGCGAAAGCCAAAGGAGAAGGGAAAGGCACGATGCAAACACGCCTTTCAGAATTAAAGAACAATTCGAAGATGCTGGTTCTAAAGGCCGGAGCCGAAAAAAAGCCGCCCGAAGAGCAGACTCCAGAGGACTTCAAGTCCGTGGATGATCCGAACTGTGAAAAAATCCGGCTCGGTTTCACGGATGCCGAAATCGATCAGCTTATAGGAGGGCTTAATTAATGCTCAAACTTTTTAAAGACCTTGTAGACGACGCGACTGTCGCAACAATCCCCGAAAGCTTAGGACGCCAAACGCCCTATTTAACAAAACGTGATCCCTTCCTGTATGCAGCCAATCGCCTGGTACTCGCCGAGGGCTGTTCGTTCAACATCTTTGACGGCCAGGCCTGGCGGCAAATTGTAAATAGGGCAGCGATAGACTTTAACCCGGCCAGTATGCTGGACACCGGAGGCCAGTTTAACGTGGGCTGGGATTATTATGTATATATCTGTCTGGACAGCGAAGGGGAGCCTGTGATTGTAGTTTCCGCAAACTCCACATTCCCCTTCGGATATACAGCACAGAACTCCCGGAAGATCGGCGGTTTCCATTACGGGCATATCCGGCACGTCTCTGATGACGGGCTTTATATCCCCGTGGACTCTGCCGGAACGAAGCGTGGCACATTCGGAACGATCTGGCAGCAGAACGTGAGCGTGGGTATAATTCCAAACTCCGTGTGGGACTTGGTAAACCGCCCAGGCTGTGCGCCAGAGGGTATGGTAAAGGTGGGCAAGCATTGGGTGGATATATACCTCTCCAGCGCCGCCGAAGCCATAGTCCTGGAAGGCTCCGGCCTCAGCATTGCTTCCGGCAAATTACAGTCCAAGTATGGCCAGATTCCGGTCACCGGAACCGAAGGTCTGAACTGGTACGGCTTCGCAGAACTTGCAGGGCTGGCCGGAAAAAGAATGCTCTCCTATGGGGAGTGGATCGCCGCCGCCCGCGATAACCCGCAGGGTGAGAACGGCGCTGATAACTTTGGCTGGACTAAGACTACCAACACCGCCCGATACCGCACAGGGTGCAACGTCGATGCAAACGGAGGCTTTATCGCCGGAGGCGGCGTGAAGCCCTTTGCAGTCAGCGCCCTGAACATCGTGGATGCTGTAGGAAACGTCTTTGAATGGCTCGACGAGTTTACCTACAGGCCGGATGGTACAGGCAACACCTGGGCGTACCACGATGTTCTAGGCGCAGGCAAAGGGCAGGCTTACCTATACCACAACCAGGGACTTGTCGCCCTCCGTGCTGGTGGGCGCTGGCACAGTGGCGTGCACGCTGGGTGTCGTTGCGTGCTTGCGATCGACTTCCCGTGGAACGTGATCACGCACGATGGTGTCCGGCTGGCCTGTGACGCAGCGTAAGCTGCGTCTGGTATCTGATGCTCGGAAATTCTGGTTTTTATTCTGAGGCAGCGAGGTTTGAGCGAGCCCCGCAAGGGAATGTCGCCAACCTCGCATTGTTTCAGAAGTTCACAGATTTTATAGATTATTTTGAGCCAATCGTCATGAGGTTTCCACGGTACGAGCAGAATATATTATGTGCAAACATAAGAAGCTGTATGTACCGAATAATGGAATTAATAATTGTGACTAACGCAAGCAAGAACCGTGTCGCTGGCTGGCATTATATAGACGTGCAAATAGAAATATTACGCACCTATATACGCCGGGCAAGGGCGAAAGGCTCAAAGTACCTTTCGAAGAGGAGCCATGAGACGGCTGCAAAAAAACTCTCGGAAGTAGGTCGCATATTAGGCGGCCTGATAAACAAGACAAAGGGTGGCTGATGCATGGTGGGAACTGGAACAATGGCGTGAACGCTGGGTGTCGTTGCGTGAATGCGAACAACTTCCCGTGGAACGTGAACACGAACAATGGTGTCCGGCTGGCCTGTGACAATTTTCTTTATTGCAAAATAAAGATGTGTTTACGATTACGGTCGTGGGCGCAGTGGCAATCCTAAAGGGAATAACGTCAGATCGGCAATCCTCTCCTATGCGACAGGAGAAAGTAAGCTGGTGACCGCGCCTACGGGCGCGGCACTTTTAATAGAGGAATCATGGGTAAATTGTACGAGCGGATATGCGAATTTGAGAATCTATATGAAGCCGCAATAAAAGCCGCTCGTGGCAAGCGGTATAAGAATTCTGTCCTGCGCTTTTTCAACGAGGGACTTGAGGACAATCTATTTCAAATCCAGCAGGAGCTTATGGATAAAACATACCGCCTCGGCGAGTTTAGAAAGTTCATCGTGTATGAACCCAAGAAGCGGGAAATAGCAGCCCTGCCATTCCGAGACCGGATTGTTCAAATAGCGCTTTGCAATATCATCGAGCCGCTATTTGACACCCGGTATATTTTCGATACCTATGCCTGCAGGGAAGGCAAGGGAACCCATGCGGCAGCGAGACGGCTTTCTTATTTTATAGGGAAGCCGGACGCACGGCTGTACCTCAAGTGCGACATACACAAGTACTTTCACTCCATCGATATAGAGCGCTTGATGGACGTAATTAAAAAGCGGTATATACCGGACGACGATGATGTTATGTGGCTCATCGATTTGATATTAAGGGCAGACTACCAGGGAGCGGGAATAAAAATCGGTAATCGGTTCTCCCAGCTTGCCGCCAATGCGTTTCTTGCGGAACTGGACTTTCAATTAAAAGTGCGCCTGCAGGTTCCGTACTATATCAGGTACATGGACGATTTCATTGTCCTTGGCAATTCGAAGGCAAGGCTCAAAGCCATCCTGAAGATCGCCGAGGCATTTGTAGAGGGAAGGCTGGGACTAAAGCTGAATGATAAAACACGGATTGACTCCGTGCGGAACGGCATCGACTTTGTAGGGTTCAGGGTGTTTCCCCGGAATAAAATAATAAAGAAGGGGAGCATGAACCGG
The DNA here is from genome assembly GCA_009777335.1 of Treponema sp. Taxonomy (GTDB): domain Bacteria; phylum Spirochaetota; class Spirochaetia; order Treponematales; family Breznakiellaceae; genus WRKT01. The sequence continues at coordinate 112,208 of WRMC01000009.1, forward strand.
ACAGCCGGAGTGTTCCGAGCATGGAGAAACGGAAAGATGACTGATGAAAAATATCTGGCTTCAATTGGCTCGCGGTGCGGCCACGCAGTGGGAACGGCCTCATACCAGTTCTATAACAAGATTTTACTCAAGTCCCTTCAGGTGGCTTTATCTCCCGATAGAATTGGGGGGGGGGGGGGGAAAAGAAGGACTCTTATACCCTTTTAGGGCGGAAACAACAAACTCCCTAGTCCCATTCAAAAATAAACCCCCCCCCCAAAAACAACCCAAAAAC
>WRMC01000010.1 GCA_009777335.1 Treponema sp.
TCTTCAAAAAAAACAACTTTACCCCCCCCCCCCCCCCAACAGCAAGATTGCGCTAGACTAAGCAGAAAAAAACTAAGCTCTTCCACAACCATTCCCTTTGGACTAAAGCCGGAGAGCTCCCTGTATGGGAGCTTTTTAGCTTCATATATAAACCAAGGAAAAAAGGAGTTTTTATGAAAAAGAATAAACTATTTGGTTTTACAATTCTTGTCGCGGCAGCGGCTTTATTGTTTGCTGTCTGCTCTGGTCCTACCAACGGGGGCGGGGGAGGCGGAAATGGCGGTGGAAATGGAGGGGATGATGGAGAGGGGCCTTCCATTAGGATCATGCGCAGTACCTCTACATCTACTGCGTTTAGTTATCAGATAATTAATTATGACAGCAGCATTACCTACGAAACTCGCCTGACCAGCGGGGGCGGTGCCATAGGTACCTGGTCGGGCAATACAGCGACTGTGACGAGCGGATTGACCGCCAATACATTTACTTCACTTACTGCCAGGGCCACCAAGGATGGGGAAACAGAAACGTCGACTCTTCCGGGGATGCTGAAGTATGCTGGTGATTCAAATACGGTCAAGATTGCTGGTTACAATGATTGGTTAAGTGTATTAAAAAGTGGATTAGAAGCGTTAGACGATCAACAGTATGAATCTGAAGTCACTCAAGCCATAGCTACATTCTATCAAAATTGGCTTCAGGAACTCGTTACAATAAATACGAGTAATCTAACATCAATCGAAGCACAACTCACTAATTTGAATAATTCTATGGCGCTTGTTTTAAAGTATCCTAATGTGACTGTACCTAATATAAATATTGCGCAATTGACGCGGATCTGGTTTAACTGGGACGGGCTTATCAGCACTGCCAATCGCAATGTGCTAGATCCCATCATGCTGAACATAATTAAGACCACCTACCCAAGGGTTACTGCGGTTAATTAGGGGAGCATGCCCCCTGGGGTGAAGGCCTCAGGGGGCGGATTTTGCGTAATAATGGACCCGTTCCAAATTTTCAAAGTGCTTGTCTTGTGTATAGAGATCTGCTCAATGGAAGAATCTACTATATTCATATCCTGTCTTCATCATCCCTTTCTATAGAGGTGTCCATTCCTTTTAATTCCTTAAATATACCATGAGCATCTTTAATGGGAATTCGATGTTTTTTCGATGCCCTAGAACGATCAATAATGCCGCACCAGGGAGGTGCTTCGGTCTGGGATAAGCTTGCGAAGCAGCTCATGGTTAGATCGGTAGCTTCCCCTTTCAGTTAAGAGGAGCTCTAGGGCCACCAGGAGGTCTAAATCGCGGCGCAGGGTTGTAGGACCGAGCTTTCTATAATCTTCAGCAATTCTTACTGATAAGATCCTGATTTCTTCGGGGGTGCATAGTTTATCGGCGGGGATGGTATAAGCTAATTGCTGTAAACGGCGGCGGTTTTTTGGGTTTTTCCCGGGTATCTCATCTATTTTATCATGGACATAGTTGTTCCAGGTTAATCCTATCTGCTGTTGATGTATCTCCTTGATGCACTGTTCTAAACCGTCACGGAACCCCTCCAGGGCATATTCAATAAACCTGCTTAGATCCCCCGTTTCTGAAGTATGTTCTAGCTGTTTATAATAAAGGGTCCTGGTGTCGTTATAGTAATTCGATAAAATATGGGAAGCTATGCTTGGAACCCCCGCCCTTAGGAGGATAAAAAATTCCAGAAGCCTGGCAGTTCTTCCGTTTCCGTCCATGAAGGGATGTATCCAGGCGATGTACACATGGGTCACGATGGCCTCTATGACTGCATCATCAAAATTCTGGCCCTTACCGTAATGAAATTCCTTGTAAAGCCAGTCACAGAGCTGTCTGAGGTAATTCTCAACCAACTCACATGAAGGGGGTCTATACACTGCTCCTACAATTACATTAGCTCTGCGTAGTTTTCCAGGGTTTCCGTTAAATGCTTCACCGATATTCCGGCCTACCATTTCATTAAAACGGCAGATAAGGTCCGGACTGATTACTTCGAAGTGTTTTCTATGTACCAGGTCATTTAAAATTGTGTTAAAGGCATGGAGTATATTTTCTACTTCCTTTTGCTGGTACATCCGGCTGGGTTCAAGGTTATTACCCCTTTGGATGTGGGCCAGATCTTCAGCAGAGAGGGTGTTCCCTTCTATGGCGGTGGTAGCCAAGGCCCCCTTGTTTAGGGATACATGGAGCAAACCATGATGAATATCGGGCCTTAGGGGGGTATTTCCTATGACCGCCACATGGGCATAACATTGCCCCAGGAGGTTCATTATCCGGTTGTTTAGGGTCCACTTTCGTTTAAAGGAAATGTGCTCTAGAATGTTTTTCACAAGTTAAAGGATAGCACATGGCCAGAAATCTTGTCAAGATTCTTTACATAAAGCTTGACAAAAAAATTTCAAAAAGCATGATAATTCTTTATATTATAAGGAATTATGGCGATCAACTTTCCTTACAAAACCTTGATCAAAAATCCTCCAGAATTGCCTACATATGGGCCTTTGCCCCGGATAAATCCACATGACAGTACCCCTTTGGGTTCTTCTTGAGGTAGTCCTGGTGTTGTTCCTCGGCGGGGTAAAAGTGGGTGAGGGGGAGCAGTTCCACCAGTATCTTCCGGTCATGTTTTGCCTGTTCCTTTTGGAATAGTTCTTCGAGGAGGGGCAGGTCTTCTTCGGTCTCATAATAGACCCCGGTCCGGTACTGGGTGCCCCTGTCGGGTCCCTGGCGGTTGAGCACGAAGGGGTCGATGATACTGAAATAATGGTCCAGGAGGGTTTCCATGCCAAGGAGTGAGGGGTCGTACTGGACCTGGATGGTCTCTGCATGGCCGGTCCCCCGGTAGCAGACATCCTCGTAGCTGGGATTGGCGGTACTGCCGTTGGCATAGCCGGTCTTTGTCTGGGTTACCCCGGGGATCCGGGAAAAGTACTCCTGGACCCCCCAAAAGCAGCCCCCGGCCAGGTATATGGTTGATGTGCTCATGATTAAAGCTTAGCCTAGATCGGGTTTTTTCGCAAAGTATGTTGATTTGCTTTAGTCCTCGACAAAGAATCTCATCCTTAATATACTTATTCCATGATAATCCATAACAAGCAGGAACCATAATGACTTTATTTCATGGCTCCAGTGTGGTAGTGGAAAAACCCATTCTCGATTATTCCAGAAAAAGCCTTGACTTTGGGCCTGGCTTCTATACGACTGAAAACAGGGAGCAAGCTATTGACTTTGCCAGAAAAGTGGCCCTCCGATATGAACAAGGGGCCCGGTCGGTGTGTATCTATGATTATGATATTGAGGCAGCAAAAAATATTCTGGAAATCTTAATCTTTTCAGGTCCCGATAGACTGTGGCTTGATTATGTTCATCAAAATAGGCATGGCAGATATAAAGGGAAATCATATGATTTGGTCATAGGCCCTGTTGCCAATGATGATGTGTACGCCGCTCTAATTGTCTATGAACAGGGTATATTAAATGCCGAACAAACAGTCGAAGCATTGAAAGTAAAAAAATTATATAGTCAATATGTTTTTAAAACTGACAGAGCTTTATCTTTTCTTAATTTTGTAGATTCATTTGATCCAGGGGTGGTATCATGAGTCCTGAAAAATTATCGGCCCTATTGAGTTTAATTAATCCCGCTGTAATTAAAATGATAATGGATTCAAGGGCTTTATCGAGTATAGAAGCAACAAAAATGTTTTATAATTCTGATTTATATGCTATGATGGAAAATGAAAGCAGCAAAGTATGGCAATTAAGTCCTCTTACCCTTTTTGAGCTTTTGGAAGAGGAGCTTGCAACCGGATCAATAAAATATCCAGAGGCATAGAACAGCATGGAAAACAAAACAAAGTTTTTGGTTTACTGCATTGAGCTATACAAGACTGCCTATAAAATCAGCGGCAAAGAGACTATGCGTATTTTCACTGAAAAAAGAATAATGGAATACATAGAGGAATGTTACGGCGCCCTTCATACCACAGGACCCCAGTACATTATTGAAGATATATCAAGCCTGATTGATGAAAGATAAAGCCAATGACGAGTAAAAGATGCATGTTCTGTTTAACTGTGCTGGCCCTGGGGTTTTTTCTGGGGGGCTGCATGTTCCAGGATATGGATCCTCCTCTGGACCCGAGCCGGCAGCCCTATAACTGGCCTCGTGAGGGTCAGTCTTCATCATTTTCATCCCTTTATATAAAGGGAAATTCTTATACCCAGGGAACGAGTGCTCCTGTACAGCTTTTGACCGGTGAGGTCTTTGAGTTTAAGGTTCATCTCCATAACAATGGGACCACCACCTGGGGGAAGGATGAATCATTGGGGGAGCATGGGGCCTCCCTCTTAAGCCGGGGTGATCCGGGAACCGAAGTAGATGGTACGAGGCCGGGGGATTACAACGAAACCTTTGGGGCCTTTTTCATTCTCTATCCCATGCAGTTTGGGATTCCCCATAACAGTAATGACCCCACGGTCTTGCCCGGCCAGTCATGGGAAATAGATACCCTCTTAAGGGCCCCCGATGAGCCGGGTTTTTATACCATGCGTTGGCAGTCCGCAGAGTGGCCCCTGGGAACGACCCCGGGGATACATCACAGTAATACCACCGCATCAAGCAACACCCGTAATAGTCCCTATAACTATTTTAACCGCCCCTTCTTTGGGGAAGAGATCGTGGTTCACGTCGAAGTAGTTCCCCGGAATGAAGCTCCGCCGGTCCATCACAGGAAGCCGGGGGTGCTGGATCAATTTGATCTTGAGTACCAGGGTTCTTTCCTCCTTCCTCCTGTTTCTAACCCCGCAAACAACAGTGTGTTAAACAGGGCCTATGTCACCTCGGGCATCACCCTGCGGCACCTGAGGGACCCAGAGGGCCATATTACAGAGACCCGCTTGCTAGCGGTGGCAGGGACCCAGGTGAATGCCAATGTCTTGTATGAAGTCATTGTCCCGCCAAGCCTTGGACAGGTTTCTGGGGCCATCCCCCTGCCGACGGCGGAACTAAGCAGCATCTTTACGGGGCAAAACGGTTTGCTCATCAACGAGGGGGGAGGCTCGGTGGGCTGGTCCCTGGGGTCCATGTGGCTGGATGAAAAGACCGCTCTCCTTTACTGGACCAATTCGGCGGATTACCCGGCCAGCCAGCAGCTGCCCGGTATACCCTTCCTCTTTTACGCAAAGATTGATTTTGCAGGGGGGACTGTTTCCGCCAGGGAGTCCTGGGGGCTTTTGGCAGGGGGAGCTCCCTTTGGGGGTTTTATGGGGGGTGTGACCCCCATCCCTGACAGCGTGGCCCCTGCCTTTGGGGGACGGAAGCTGGCCATAGGCTTTGGGGGCGGGGGCAGCATAAGCAGCATACGCTCATTCGGCCCTTCTTTGGGAGCGGTTTCCCTGGGCGAAAACGGGGTGCCGGGCCATGACTTTACTCCCTTTTTATTTTACCCCGCAGACCCCAACGAGGGCCTGAGCCATTGCATCCGGGACGGCAGCTATCTGGCTTTGGAGTCCTATTATGCCAATCCCCTTTCACCCTGGGAAGGAAGATGGACCGGCAACGATACCATTAGGACCGGGGTCTTTATCGATTATAAGGGTAAGCAGGGCTATCTAGCCTTTGCCAACCAGGTAATCGGGAGGTCGGCCTACGATTTTGGGGGCCGGCGGTTTTTCCTCCAGCGTCAAAATGCCTGGTATTTTTATGACCTGGAGACCCTGTCGAAGGCCGCCCAGGGCCAGATCCCGGGGGATAAGATTATTCCCTCCAGCTATAATGTGGCGGACTACCCCACCAGTTGGGCCTCTCCCCATAGGACTACCAACGTAGACACCTACATGGAGGTGACGGGCTCCTGCTTTGATCCCGATACGGGTTTACTCTACCTTTATGTACGTTTTGCCTATGGAAATGAGCCCCTTGTCCATGTCTACCGGGTTAAGGAAGGTTGATGGAGGGCCTCCCGTGTTCCAAAAAGGGCCGGTTTCTTGCTTTTTTCCCTCTTTTAATGCATAGTTAGCCTATGGCAGAGCAAAGCGTAATACCCATGGATCAGCTGCTTCCCAATAAGCTGCCCCTGGTGGCCCTGATGGGGAGGCCTATATTCCCGGGGATTTTTACTCCCATCATGATTGGGAACCCCAACGATGTGAAGGTGGTGGAGCATGCGGTGGCGGGGGATGCCCTCATAGGCCTGGTGATGCTCCGGAATGATACGGAGACCCCTACGATAGAGGATCTCTTTAAGGTGGGGACCGCCGCCAAGATAGTCAAAAAGATAAACCTCCCCGACGGGGGGGTCAATATTTTCATCTCTACCCTCAAGCGCTTTCGGGTGAAGAAGACCCTCCATGCGGAGAATCCCATAATCGCGGCGGTGGAGTACCTGGAGGACGAAGAGGACTCTACTTCGGAGGTTAAGGCCCTGACCCGGGCCCTGGTGAGCGAGATGAAGCAGATCTCCGAGAATAATCCCCTCTTTTCCGAAGAGATGCGGCTTAACATGATCAACATCGATCATCCCGGCAAGATCGCCGACTTTATAGCCAGCATCCTGAACGTGGACAAGCTGGATCAGCAGAAGATCCTGGAGGTAATGAATGTCCGCAAGCGGATGGAGCAGGTCCTGGTCTTCATCAAAAAAGAGCAGGAGCTTCTGCGGATCCAAAAACGGATTCAACGGGAGATAAACGAAAAAATCGAAAAGTCCCAGCGGGATTACTTCTTAAAAGAGGAACTCAAGGCCATTAAGACCGAGCTGGGGATGACCACCGATGCCAAGAGTTCCGAGTACCAGAGGTTTAAGGACAAGCTCGATGCCTTTAACTTCCAGGGGGAGATAAAAGAGGCCCTGGACCAGGAGCTGGAAAAATTCAGCCTCATGGACCCCAACTCGGCGGAGTTCATAGTCAGCCGGAACTACCTGGACGTGGTCTCCGGCCTGCCCTGGAATGACCCGGCCCCGGAGGCCCTGGAGCTGAAAAAGGCCCAGGGCATTTTGGAGGCCGACCACTATGGCCTGGAGGATGTGAAGAAACGGATCGTCGAATTCCTGGCGGTCCGGAAGCTCCGGGGGGATACCAAGGGTTCCATCGTGTGCCTCGTGGGGCCCCCGGGGGTGGGGAAGACCTCCCTGGGCCGGTCCATAGCCCGCTCCCTGGGGAAGGCCTTCTTCCGCTTCTCCGTGGGGGGCATGCGGGACGAGGCGGAGATCAAGGGCCACCGGCGGACCTACATAGGGGCCCTGCCGGGGAAGATCATCCAGGGGCTCAAAATTGTCAAAACCAAGGACCCGGTCTTCATGATCGACGAGATCGATAAGATGGGTCAGAGCTTCCAGGGGGATCCGGCCAGTGCCCTTCTAGAGGTCCTGGATCCGGAGCAGAACTCCAACTTTAGGGATCATTATCTGGACCTTCCCTTTGACGTGTCCAATGTCTTTTTCATCGTCACCGCCAATACCCTGGATACCATCCCGACCCCCCTGGTGGACCGGATGGAGATCATCCAGCTTCCGGGCTATATCGATACGGAGAAGCTGGAGATCGCCAAGCGCTACCTGGTGCCCAAGAGCCTGGAAAAAAACGGCCTCAAGAAAAAGCAGGTCTCTTACACCCAGGATTCCCTCCTCCACATAGCCAACGGTTATGCCCGGGAAGCGGGGGTCCGGAACTTCGAGAAGAACCTGGACAAGATCCACCGGAAGCTTGCCAAGGTGATTGTCGATGCCCAGGAGCTGCCGGATAATCCCCCTCCTGCCAAGTTCAGCATAGACAAGGGGCTCATCGAAGAGCATCTGGGGAAGCCCATCTTTCCCGAGGGGGATATCAAAAAGGCCGACCGGCCCGGCATGTCATTGGGGCTGGCCTGGACCAACATGGGGGGGGATACCCTCATCATCGAGGCCACCTCGGTGCCGGGCAAGGAGGGCATTACCCTGACGGGCAAGATGGGAGAGACCATGAAGGAGAGTGCCATCATCGCCATGACAGTGGCCCAGAAGCTGGGGGCCGAGCGCTATGGCCTGGACGCCGAATGGTTTAGCAAGAACCACATCCACCTCCATATCCCCGAGGGGGCCACCCCCAAGGACGGCCCTTCGGCGGGGATCACCATGGCCACGGCCCTCCTCTCGCTGATGCGGGGAAAGGTGATCGCCCCGGCCCTGGCCATGACGGGGGAGCTCAGCCTTACCGGCCAGGTCCTGCCCATAGGGGGCCTTAAAGAAAAGACCATTGCCGCCCGGCGAAACAAGGCGAAGCATATCATTATTCCCCGGCAGAATATCCGGGACCTGGACGATATCCCTGAGAAGGTGAAGAAGGGGGTCCAGTTCCATCCGGTAGATCGCTTCGAAGAGGTTTTAGCTTTAGCCCTGCCCGGTTAACGCTTTGAGAGGAGCTGCTGGCTGATCCTGGTGCCCAGGATCTGCACCGTCTCTACCAAGAGTAAAATCACTATCACCGCCCCTATGGTCACATCGGTCCTAAAACGGTAGTAGCCCCAGCGGATGGCCAGGTCTCCCAGGCCGCCCCCGCCTATGGCTCCGGCCATGGCGGAGTAGCCTATCAGGTTGATGATGGTCAGGGCCAGGCCGGAGACCAGGGCGGGCATGGCTTCGGGGATCAGGACCTTGCGGATGATTTGGAAGCTGGTGGAGCCCATGGCCCTGGCGGCGGTAATGACCCCCAGGTCCACGTCAGATAGGGCGGTCTCTACCACCCGGGCCACGAAGGGGGCCGCCGCAATGGAGAGGGGGATGATCGCCGCCGTGGGCCCTATGCTGGTCTGGACGATCAGCCGGGTCAGGGGGATGAGGAGGATCATCAAAATAATAAAGGGGATGGATCGAAAGAGGTTTACGATCCGGCTCAGGACATTGTAAAGGACCGGCCGGGGAGCAAAGCCCTCCGGGGAGGCCCCGTAAAGATAGACCCCCAGGGGAAAGCCCAAAAGGCAGGCAAAGATGGTGGACATGAAGGTCATCTCCAGGGTCTCCAGGGTCGCCCCGGGGAGGAGGGAGAGGACCTCCAGGATCCGCTCGCTAAGCATGGAGCAGCTCCCGGGCGGCGGCGGTTTTGGGGGAAGAAAAGATGCTCTCCACGGTACCGGTCTCGGCGATGAGGCCCTGATCCATGACAGCCACCTCCTGGCAGATCTCCTGGATCACCTGCATCTGGTGGGTGATAAGGATGACCGTAATATTTAAGCGTTCCTTTAGATCCCGGATCAGGGCCAGGATAGCTCGTGTGGTCTGGGGGTCCAGGGAGGAGGTTGCCTCGTCGCAGAAGAGGACCTCCGGGTTGGCCGCCAGGGCCCGGGCTATGGCGACCCTCTGCTTCTGGCCCCCCGAAAGCTCCCGCATCCGGGCCTTCTTCTTATCCCCGATGTCTACCAGTTCCAGGAGCTCATCTACCCGGCGGTCTATGTCCTTTCTTTTATGTCCCGCAATTTCCAGGGGGTAGGCGATGTTCCCCGCGGCGGTCCGGGAGCCCAAAAGGTTAAAGTTTTGAAAGATCATCCCCATCCGGCGGCGGCGCTCCAAGAGGGCCAGGCCCCGCAGGGTGTCGACCCGCTCTTCGCCGTAGTGGACCTCCCCGCTGTCGGGGACCTCTAAAAGGCTCATGGAGCGCAGGAGGCTGGACTTGCCGGCCCCGCTACGGCCTATGATCCCGTAGATGCTGCCGGGGGGGATACTAAGGCTCACCTGGCGGACCGCCTGAACTTCTCCGTAGGATTTAGAGATGTTTTTTAGGACAATCACCAGAGCCGCCTTTGCCCGCCTTCTATAAAGCGGCGATTTCCTTTAATCGTTCTATGATGGGGATGTGCTGGGTGCAGGCTTCTTCGCAGAGGCCGCACTGGTTGCAGGTGGCGGCCAGGGAGGAACTCAAGTCCCACATGTCCCTGAGCCGGTCCCCCATGGGGTCCTTGTCGCCGGCCTTGGCCAGGATCTTCTGGTTGTAGGTGTCCATGAACTTGGGAATGGGGACCCCCTGGGGGCACTTGTCGCAGTAGCCGCAGCCGGTGCAGATCCCGTCCAAAGAGCCCTGGGAGAGGGCCTTAATGGCATCCAGCTCACCCTGGTTCCGGGGCTGGTAGCTGTCCATGGCCGCCAGGGCCTCTTTTACATGGGCCAGGGTGGCAAAGCCCACCAGGGAGGTGGTGATATCGCTGTGATCCCAGAGGAACCTGAGGGCCCCGGAAACGACGCTTTCACCGTTCTTGCAAAGGAAACCGAAGCGTTCGGGGTGATCGGGGATGAGGCCGCCCCCCAGAGGGTTCATGACCACGGCGCCCAGTTTCTTCGCCCTGACGGCGTCGAAGGCGGCCTCCCGGGTGGGGAAGTCATAAGCCGAGTAGCCAAAGAGGACCCCTTCAAAGACCCCCTCCATGAGGAGTTCTTTAATCTCGTCCTTTACCAGGTGGCTGGACACGCAGATATGGCCTATGAGGCCCTCTTCTTTTAGCTTGCGGAAGGCCGTAAGGACCCCGTCCTTCTTCCGGCCCTCCCAGCCGCCCAGGCTGGTGATGCACCAGATATGGTAAAAATCTATCTGCGAAAGGCCCATTCGTTTGAGGGAGCCTTCAACTTCCTTGCGGATCTCGGCCTCGGTGGAGGCGAAGGTCTTGGATGCGGAGTAAAAGGGGAGATTTCTTTTCTTAAGTTCCTTGAAGCCCGCTCCATAGGCCTTCTCGCTGCGGGTTTCGAAGTAGCCCGGGGCGGTATCGAAATAGGTGACCCCCCCCTCGGCGGCGGTGACCATCATCTTTGCACATTCTTCATGATCGTCTACCTTGGCAAAACGCATGCCCCCAAATCCCAGGAGGGATACTTTTTTTCCGGTCTGACCATATTCACGGTAAATCATCTTCGTACCTCTTGGATCCGATCTTAGCAGATTAGGGGCCAGAGGTATAGGGGGAGGGGGAGTTTAAGAGAGGTCCCCCAGGTAGTGCTTGGCCAGGCTGTCATGGGGGTCCAGGGCCAGGATGGTGCGGAAAAAGGCCTGGGCCTCTTCGGTGTTTCCTGATTTAAGGGCCAGGACCCCCAGGTTGGAGATGATCTTGATGTTCTCCCCCTCCTTGCGCAGGGCCCTTTCCAGTTCTTTCCGGGCTTCCTTTAAATTCCCCAGCTCCATCTGGCAAATGGCTATCTCGTTGGAGAGATCGCAGGACTGGTCCCCCAGCTCCGCCGCTTTTTGGAGGGCCTCCAGGGCGTCCTGGTAGCGGCCCCCCATTCGCAGGGCCCAGCCCAGTAGGAACCAGCCGTTGGAAACCCTGGGGTAGCGTTCGATGAAATCCCTCATCCGTACCAGCCCCGTTTCATGGTCCCCCTGGTTGATGGCCTCGTAGGCATCCCTGTAGGCCTGGTCCTCCAGGCCCTGCTCCTCCATCTCCTTGAGGATCCGCTCGGCTTCGGTCTTTTTGTCCTCCGGAAGGTCTTCATCCTCCCCGGTCAAAAGGTACTGGGTAAAGCAGGAGCGGGCGAGCTCGTAGTCCCGGCGGCGGAGGTAGAAGAAGGCCGCATTAAAGAGGGTGTCGCTTAGGACCGGCTCCGCCGAAAGGGCCTCTTCGTAGGCCCCCAGGGCGGCATGCTGGGCCCCTTCGTCCCCCTCGGGGCCGGCGGCCCTTTGCTCCATGATGAGGGCCCGGTTTAGGAGGACCCCGGGGGACCGGGGGAAGAGGCCCAGGAGGATCTGGCAGATCTCCAGGGCCATGTCGTACTCCCCATTGGCGGCCTTGACGATGGAGGCGGAGCTTAGCTCGTTAAAGATGGCGGGTTTTACGGTGAGAACAAAGGAGCGGTAATAGTCTATCCAGTGGGGAGGGGTCTCTTCTTTCAGGGGGATGCCCTGGCTGTCCATAGCTATGACCTTGAGCATCCCCGAGAGGATCCTCTCTAAGCTAATGGTGCTTTCTAAAGGAGCTTCTTCTTCATCCAGCTCCAGGGGGAGGAGGATCTCCGGGTCTATCTGGAACTCCAGGGGGTATGCCTCTCCATCCTGGGTAAAGGGGGACCTGAGCAGCTCCTCCTTTAGGGTAGGGGGGACGGGTAAAAACACAATGCTCGTCATGGCTTAGGGGGAGGAGGGGGCTGGGGCAGCATCGGGGGCCTTCTTTTTCTCGAAGGGGTCGTCCCGGGATGTCTGGGGTCTTTCCACCGAGCGGTCATCGGCCCGGACCACCGACAGGTAGTCGTTAATCCGGATCTTGTAGCTCATGGGAATGGTGTTTTCATCGAAGGAGAGGACCAGGGCGACCAGGTCCTTCCGGCCCTCTATCTCCTCGGAACTGGAAAATTTACCCCGCAGAAGGAAGGGCTCCCGGGGGTCCTCAAATTCGACCCGGAGGATGGCGTCCTTCTCGACCAGGAACTTGGCCACCCCCTGCATGATGATCTTGGCCCAGGTAAAGGAGATTTCCCTTAAGATGCACTGCCGGGGCAGCCCCTGGATGAGGACCGCCGTTTCTTTGGCGGCCAGCCGGAGCTTTCGCACCGTTTCGGGGCTTATGGTGATCTTTTCTTCCCGCCGTCTTTGGGAGTTTACATTGGCATCCAGGATGCGGCCCATGATTTCGATCAGGTCGTCGGGGGGGCGCTGGGTAAACTGGAGGGTAAACATGGCCATGTCCTGGGAACCCCCGTAGGGGGCATTTCCGGCGGCTTTGGTGTTGACGAAGAAGGTGACGGGGTTTCCCTTTTCGGCGGTCTTAAAACAGAACCTAAGGCTGACCATGTTGTTGGCCTGTTCAAGCTTCTGGAGGATCCCCGACTTGATGCTGACCAGGACCTTGGCCCCCTCGAAGGAGGTGGAGTAGATCACGCAGGGCCAAAAATCGCTGACACATTTAAGGAAGATCTGGTTGGCCACGAGCCCGGTGGCCTGGGCGATTTCCTTACTCAGGGTCACATCGATAGACTTATACCGGGAATAGTACTCATTAATTTTCTGACTGGTGATCATGGCCATTACTTAGATAATACAGCCAGAAGGGGGTCACGTCAATTGAGGGAGAAAAAATTATAGATGGGCGTCGTCGATGATGACTATGTCTACCCGGCGGTTGTTGGCCCGGCCCTGCTCGGTGTCGTTGGTGCTGATGGGCACGGTGCTGCCAAAGCCCGCCACCTGCATCCGGGACTCCGAGACCCCCAGATCGGTCAAGAGATAGAGGACACTAAGGGCCCGTTCGGTGGAGAGCTGCCAGTTAGAGACCCAGGGTCCCGAGGGGTCTATGCCCACCGAGTCGGTGTGGCCCTCGATGCGGAACTTTCTGCCGTCCACTTCTTCAGAGGAGAGGAGGATGGCCAGGTTCAAGAGGACCCCCCGGGAGGCCTCCATGTTGAGGACCGCCGAGGCGGGTTCGAAAAAGACATCGGAGGCGAAACTAATCACCACCCCCCTTTCGTCCTGAGTTACCCTTACCCGATTGGAACGAATCTCGGGATTATAGAGGCTCACAGCCCGCCTGAGGGCATCCGCCAGGGACCTGCCCCGGGTTTGGGATGGGAAATCTGCAATTATATTACCCGCGGGCTGCATACGCCCCACCGAGAGGGAGTAGCCCCAGTCGTAGCGGGAGAAATAGTCTGAGATGGCTTGTAAAACCGCTTCATCTTCGAGGACAGGGTTAAAAAGGATGGCAAAAAAGCAGAGCAGGAGGGTCACCATGTCTCCATAGGTGGTCATCCAATCATTACTGCTGCCGCTCTCCTCATCTTTTTTCTTTTTCTTGGCCATGGTTCTTAGGCGTCCTTCATATCGTGTTCCAGGGCCTTCCGGTCCTCGGTGGAGAGGTAGGCCAGGAGTTTCTGGCTAAGGATCCGGGGGTTATCCCCGGCCTGGATGGAAAGGACCCCTTCGATGATCATTTCCCGGGCATTGGTTTCTTCCATGTCGAAGGTTCTGAGCTTCCGGGCCACCGGAACCGCCACAGCGTTGGCAAAGACGGAACCATAAAAGGTGGTGATAAGAGCGATGGCCATGTTGGGACCTACGGTGGATGGGTCATTGAGGTTCCTCATCATCCCGACCAGACCGATGATGGTTCCCCACATCCCCGTGGCCGGGAGGACCGTACCCCAGAGGTCCAGGACCCGGTGATACCGGGCGTGGCGATCCTGCATCTTGTTTATTTCTATTTCCATCAGGTTCATGATTATATCCCGGTCGGTCCCGTCGATAGAGAGCCTGAGGCCCGTTCTCAGGAAGTCATCGTCCAGGTCCTGGATTTCTTCTTCCAAAGAGAGGAGCCCCTCCCGGCGGGCCTTCTCGGAGAAGGCTATGAGTTTTCGTGCTATGTTTTGTTCCCCAAAATCGGGGTTTTTAAAGGACATGCCTATGATCTTAAAGATTCCTATGCTGTCACTGAATTTTGGACCCGCAAAGATCAAAACGCAGACGGAGCAAACGACAACGATAAAGAAGGACGGGAGATCCAGGAAGGCCAGGACTCCAACTCCCCCCCAGATCATACTTATTATCATGGCTGCGAAGGATCCAATAAGACCAATTATCGCTAAAATGTTCACCACACTCTCCTAATATAGATCATCGGCCTAAAGGGCCTATAAATAAACTAGCTTTCAAAGGAGAAACGATAGAGCCGCTCCAGAATATTGTTGATCTTTACCCCGTAGTCGGGATCAGCGGCCCAGGTTCCCGCCAGGCCCGAGATGGTGGGGGATGAGCCCAGGCGGACATAATGGTACCGGGGGTTCACCAAAAGCTGGTTTAGGGGGGCTTCGGAGGCATAGGCCTTTAGGTGCTGGATATGGGCCCGGACCCCGGTGCGGGGGTCGGGAAAAAGCAGGCCGTGCTGCCCGGGCCCTATGGAGCCCAGGCCGGCAAAGTTGTTCATCTCGGGGGTCACCAGGCCCCCAAAGCGCAGGTAGCCCGTCTCGAGGCTCATCTGGGCGAAGGCCACATCGTGGTTGATCCCCTCTATGGCCGCCTCTTCGGCATAGATGAGGGCCAGGGCTTCTACATAATCTGGGTCTGCCCCGGGGTTGGATTGCATCAAAAAGGCGGCCAGGTCTTCGGGGCTGATAAGGCCCTTGCCCATGATCTCATAAGGGATGGGGGGTATGGGGATGAGTTCCGGCTGGGCTGCCATTGAGGCGGCTGCTTCGGGCTGGGGGGGCCGGGGGATCTCCCAGACCAGGGGAGTCATGGCACAGGATGAGATGATCAATACAATGGCCAGGCAGAGGGGGGACAGGACTTTCTTCACAGTTTGGTTCCTTAAAATGGCATTGAGGGCCCGCCGGGGGGGATTTCCCCTCATATTGGCCCTCTGTACCTAAATTTCGGCTAAAAAAGATCTAATCCTAGGTTTTTTTCGAAGTATTTTGCATTTCCGGGCCGTATAGGGGTATGGAATACACCTACGAAAAAACCATGGATTCCTATGTGTTGGATCTGAGCCCCGCCAGTCTGCCCCGGGAAGAAAGGCCCAGGGAACGGCTCTTGGAGAAGGGGCCCGAATCGCTCTCGGACAGGGATCTTCTTGCCATCCTTTTGGTTTCGGGGGTCCGGGGAAAGCCGGTAAACCTATTGGCCCAGGAACTCCTGGATCTTTTGGACCGGGACAACAAGATCCCTCCCCTGGAAAAGCTGCATAAGCTTAAGGGGATGGGCCTGTCCAAGGCCTGCGCCATTTCGGCCATGCTTGAGTTTGGGCGAAGAAAGTGGGCCGCCGGGCAGAGGATACGCCAGCCCCAGGACATTTTCGCCCTCATCCGGCATCATGCGGACCGGCGGCAGGAGCGTTTTCTTTCCATCTCGCTGAACGGGGCCCACGAGGTCCAGGCGGTCCGGACCGTAACCATAGGGCTGGTGAACCGGACCATCATCCACCCCCGGGAGGTTTTTGCAGAACCCCTCATGGATCGAGCTTCGGCAGTGGTGGTGGCTCATAACCACCCTTCGGGGAATGTACAGCCCTCGGAGGAGGATCATGAGATAACCCGGCGCCTAAAGGCGGCGGCGGATATCATGGGCCTGGGTTTTCTGGATCATCTCATTTTTTCTGAAACCCGCTACTACAGCTTTTGCCAGGAGGGGTATATCAAGAATTAGAGTTATCGTAGACCAGGATCTCCGCCTCGTTCATGGTGGCCCAGTAGCCCCCCCGGTGAAGCTCGTTCATCGAGAGCCGCAGCCAGTGCCCGAAGGTCCCGGGCTCGCTGCTGTCGGGGTTCATGGTGGCCGCCCGGCCTCCGGGAAGACGGGCTGCTTCGGGCATGAGGATGTTCTTGGCGGCCCAGTAGTCCAGGGCCACCGGGTCTATGGAGGCGGCGATCTTGTTCACCTCCACGGCCCGGGCGTAGGTGCTGGCGGGGCCCTGATCGGGGCCTATCCAGATCATGTCCAGGATGTTAAGGACCGGGAAACGGGTCTCGGCCATCATGGTTCCCATGGAGCCCCGGCTGACGGTGTTGTGGACCCGCATCCCCGTGAGCCGGGCCGAGGGGACCCCCATGTAGTTTTTCACCGCTGCCGTCACCTGAAAGAGGCCGTGGGATTTTAAGACCGGCATGTTGATCACCTTAAGGCTCCCCGAGTCATAGGTCCTGGTCTGGCTGTTCCAGATTCCCTCCCTAAAGCTGACCTGGGTGCCGTATTCGGTGGTAAATTTTGGGTACGAGACCTCAAAGCCCGTGGGCCCCATGGTGTCTTCGACGAAGAAGCCGTCCCGCAGATCCCCGGCGGAAAATTCATTCACCCGGATGAGGGTGAAATCGTCCCAGAGGACCCCGGTGACCCGGTGGCCCCGGGCCTGGAAGGACCGGATCACGTCCAGGGTGGAACTGTTTCTATCCATAGAGTTGGGGTTGGCCCAATCGAGGCTGCCCCCCCGGCGCTCGCTGCCGAACTGGGCCTGACCGTTATCGGCCACGATGATTTCGCCCCGAAAGCCCCCGGGGTGGTCCAGGATGGCCTGGATCACCTGGCGGAGGAGGTCCGTGTTGGTTCCTCCTCGCTCGGCCCATTGGCAGTTTATTTTTATGATCACCACATCAGAAGAGGCAATAAGGCCCCCGGGATGGGCCGGGCTCTGATGGAAAGAGAGGCCCTGGCCCTCCATGGAGAGGAGGAGCCGCTGGAAGCCCCCGTCGATGCCATTGCTGGATTCTACGAAGACCCGGGACTGCCCAGGGCTGCTCAGCTGCTGAGCCGGAGCGGGACCCCCGGGAAAGGGGAGCCCCTGGGAAGAGGCCTGGGTTCCGGCGCTGACGGTTCGCAGGATCTGGGGAAAGATGCGTCCGGCACTAAGGGCGATAAGGATCGCCAGGGCCGTAATAAGGATGGGTAAGCTACCTTTAATGCCTTTCATAGGGGAAGTATCCTACGAAACCATGGAATTTGGCAAGAGTAGACAGGAAGGCCATAACTTGCTATGATAGGGATGTATGCTTGGCGCCGTACCCAAGCGGTAAGGGAGTGGTCTGCAAAACCATCATGCGTGCGTTCGATTCGCACCGGCGCCTTTTTTTTATCTTTTTTTCTATATAGAGGGGTTATCGAGGGGACTATTATGGACGATAGAAACAAGAGCATCCGGGAGCTGGAGGATGCAAAACGGGCCCATAAAGAAGAACGAGACCGGCTTCTGGAGGGTCTGGGAAACAGCCTCATAAGCCGCATAGGGGACAGCGAGCCCTTCGAAAAGACCGATGTGACCCATATGGGGTCCAGCCCTGCCAAGGTCCTGACCGAATACCGGACCCTTCAGGGTGAAATTACCCAATCAGAGGACATGATAAAATCTCTAGAGGCCGACGTTCTTCGGCTTAAGGAGCTGGAAGGAACCATAGCCCAGAAGGAAGAAGAAGAGGGCCGCCTGACCAAGGAACTGGAAGAGGCCCAGTTAGAGCTGGGCCAGGCCCTGCTCGAGGCTTCGGATCCCATGGTGGATCAGATGCCCAATTCTCCTAAAATTCAAGAAAACATGTTCCTGGCCAAAATTACCGAACAGGAGAACCGGCTTATCGAGCTGGAAGAGCGGGAGGGGGGCATCTTTGCCTGGCTGGGGAAGAATGCCCAAATG
Organism: Treponema sp.; assembly: GCA_009777335.1. GTDB lineage: Bacteria > Spirochaetota > Spirochaetia > Treponematales > Breznakiellaceae > WRKT01. The sequence goes on from WRMC01000010.1 coordinate 18,085, forward strand.
GCCGTCGCCAAGGGGCTTCTTTTGAAGAACCGTTCGGGTCTTCAGCGGCTTTATCGCAGCGTGGGGGAACACTTTGTCAGCGCCGGCCAGGGGTCCGCCATGGGCTGGGAGCTTACCCAGAGGGCGGTGGAACTCAAGGGCACCCTCTCTACCCTGGCGGTGGATTTGGCGGTCCTCAAGGGGGAACGCCGCAACATAGGGGATCTTTTCGGGGCCGAGGGCTCCCCTGCCAGGCGCATCCAGGGTCTCCAAAAGCACATAGACCAGGTGAAGGGGGAATTCCCCGGGGTCTGTCTCCGCTTTGCCTCCCTGGCCCTGGAAAAAGAGGGCCGGGACAGCTTGTCGGCCCTGATCACCGAAGAAGATAAACCGGCCCTGGAGGCCGCGGCGGCCCTTAACGAGCGGATGGCCGAAAAGGATGAGGAAATTGCCAGGATCCAAAGGGCCATCAAAGTCGATGAACTTATGGCGGCCATAGAAAAAATGAGAAAGGGTATCAGCACCCAGGAACAGAGAATCGGCGAAGCTCAGGCTCAAATCGCCTCCTATGAGAAGCAGATCTCCGAAACCCAGGGGCAGATAGAGGAACTGCAAAAATTTATTTGAAATAGAAATAGGGGAGGGTATGGCAAAAACCACAAAGAAAGCGGGGAGTCCGGCGAAAAAGGTCAGTCCCCCCAAACCTCGTTCAGGGAAGGGGATCCTCGCCAGGGCCTCTTCCAAGATAGCGGCTCCAGCTAAAGCTGGAGCTCAAAAGAAGGCAGGGGCCCCAGCAAAGGCTGGGGGCTCTGCCAAAGGGAAGGCCGTCAAGGATAGCATCCGTAAGCCCGTCCAGGGGACTCCCAAGCCCGGGGCCGAGTACGACGAATCAAAAATAAAGACCCTGTCCTCTCTGGAGCATATTCGTCTAAGGACGGGGATGTACATAGGCCGTCTTGGAGACGGCTCTAACCCCGATGATGGGATCTATGTGCTCTTAAAAGAAATCATAGATAACGGCATTGATGAATTTATCATGGGAAACGGCAAGCAGATTGAGATCCAGATCAAGGACGGGACTGTAAAGGTCCGGGACTTTGGCCGGGGCATACCCCTGGGGAAGCTGGTGGAATGTGTGTCGGTGATAAACACCGGGGCCAAGTACAACGATGAGGTCTTTCAATTTTCGGTGGGCCTTAACGGGGTGGGCACCAAGGCGGTAAACGCCCTGTCTTCCCATTTTAGGGTAGTGGCTATCCGGGACGGTGAGTTTGCCGAGGCTGTCTTTGAGCGGGGGGATCTTAAAAACCAGCGGCTGGCCAAGTTAAAGGACAAGCAGAAGAACGGCACCTTTGTGGAATTTACTCCCGACAGGGAGATCTTTGGGGATTATGAATTTATCCCCGAGTTTGTAGAAAAACGAATTCAAAATTATGCCTACCTGAACATGGGGCTTACCCTCACCTATAACGGGAAGGCCTTTATGAGCAGCCGGGGGCTCTTTGACCTTCTGAGCGAAGAAACCGGAGAAGAGAACCTTTACCCCATAGGCTACCACCGGGGGACCCACATAGAGTTCGCCTTTACCCATACCAATAATTACGGTGAGGGCTACTACTCCTTTGTGAACGGCCAGTATACCAGCGACGGGGGCACCCATCTGTCGGCCTTTAAAGAGGGCTTTTTAAAGGGCATACAGGCCTATTACAAGAAGGACTACCGGAGCGAGGACATAAGGGAAGGCTCGGTGGCGGCGGTGGCGGTGAAGCTGATGAACCCCATCTTCGAGAGCCAGACCAAGAACAAGCTGGGGAACACCGATGTCCGCAGCTGGGTAGTCCAGGAAACCAAGGAGGCCGTCGAAGACTGGCTCCATAAAAATAGCGATGCCGCCAAGAAGCTGGAACAGAAGATCCTGGCCAACGAGAGTTTGCGGACCGAACTGAACCAGGTAAAAAAGGAAGCCCGGGAGGCGGCAAAAAAAATCGCCCTTAAGATCCCCAAGTTAAAGGATTGCAAGTACCACCTGGAGGACGGCAAGGAGGGCGAGTTTTCTACCATCTTTATTACCGAGGGGGACTCAGCCGCGGGGTCCATGGTATCCAGCCGGGATGTGATGACCCAGGCCATCTTCGCCCTCCGGGGCAAGGTAGAAAACATGTTCGGGAAGAAGCGGGCTTCCATCTACAAGAACGAAGAACTCTACAATATGATGATGGCCCTGGGGATAGAAAACGATGTGACGGGCCTCCGTTATGGTCGGATAGTCATCGCCACCGATGCGGACTTTGACGGCTACCATATCCGGAACCTTCTGCTCACCTTCTTCCTTTCCTACTTTGAAGAGCTGGTCATGGCAGGGCGGATCTACATCCTGGAGACCCCCCTGTTCCGGGTCCGCAACCGCAAGGAGACCCGCTACTGTTACAATGTCAGGGAACGGGACGAGGCCATGGAAGAACTGGGGAGCCAGCATGAGGTAACCCGCTTTAAGGGCCTGGGGGAGATAAACCCCAAGGAGTTCGGCCAGTTTATCAGCGAAGATATGAGGCTGGTACCGGTGTCGGTAAACACCCTTAAGCAGGTGCCCCAGGTGCTCAGCTTTTACATGGGAAAAAACACCCCCGAACGGCGGGAATATATCATGAAGAATTTGCTGGAAGTAGCCGACTGACCGTTAGGCCAGAGACCAGAATACTGATCCCGTAGAGAAGAACCAGGGGGATGCCAAAGAGCAGCTGGGACAGGATATCCACGGTGGGGGTAAGGATGGCGGCGGCAATAAAAATAATGACGATGGCATGCCTCAGATAACGGATTAAAAAGGCAGGGGTAATAAGCCCCATCCTGGATAGGACAAAGGAAATCACCGGCAGCTCAAAGGCCATGCCAAAAATAAGGCACATCCTGATAAGAAAGCTAAAATATTCGTTAACCCGAAAAAGAGGTTCCATGAGCCCCCCGGCAAAACCAATCAAGAACCGCAGAAAGAGGGGGAGGAAGACATAGCAGAAGGCTATGCCGGCAAAAAAGCAAAGGGTGGAGCAGATGACCACCGGTACAAGGACGGCCTTTTCTTTTTGATAGAGCCCCGGGGCGGCAAAATGCCAGAGCTGGAAAAATAAAAATGGAGAAGCCAGCAGGGTGCCGGTGAAGAGGGCGATTTTTATGATGAAGTAAACCGCATCGGTGGGGGCGGTAAAAATTATCTGCGGAACCGGATCACTTAGATGAAGGGGCCAAAGGGCGATGTATTCGTAGATGTGCTGCCAGAAGATTCCGCAGGGAATGGCACAGACCATGAGGGCAATGATGCAGCGAAGGAGGGTCCAGCGCAATTCTTCCAGGTGGGATAAGAAGGGAGCATTCATTCGGCCCTATCGCCGGGCCCATGGGGTTTTTCTTCCTCCCCTGCTTTTTGGGAACCCTGATCGTCCTCTATATCGAGCCCCGAGGCAGCTTTTTTGAATTCGTTCAGGGCCTTCCCCAGACCCCTGGCTAGCTCCGGAACCTTCTTTGCCCCGAAGAGGATAAGGACAATAAACAAAATAAGCAGGAGTTCCTGTACGCCTATGCCAAACATAGTATCCTCCGTTACATCCATTATTGAATAAAATGGTATATAAGTATAGGGTAGCTATATATGACAAGACGCCGTTTTTTGAAAGTATGCCTTGCCGCCATGGGTCTGACCGCCTGCGGTGCCTGGGGTTCCCGCCGCGGCTCTTCTGGGTCCCAGGATGACGCTGATACGACCCCCTCCTATATAGCTCTGGCTGCCCAGGGCGAACTGGAGCGGCGGGAAGAGCAGCTCTGGGAAAAAATGGAGCATTGTGACCTCTGCCCCCGGAACTGCGGAGTAAACCGCCTGGCCGGTGAAAAGGGTTTTTGCAGTTCCGACGATACCTTTAAAGTGGCCACCCATGGACCCCACTGGGCCGAAGAGCTGGTTATCTCCGGCCGGGGCGGTACGGGGACCATCTTTTTCTCGGATTGCAATTTTCTCTGTGCCTTCTGCAAGAACTGGCAAATTTCCCACCGGGGGGATGGAAGGGTCACCAGCCATGAGGAACTGGCTTCCATGTTTCTAACCCTGGAACGCAGCGGCTGTCATAACATAAACCTGGAAACCCCCACCCATTTGGTGCCCCATATTATCAGGGCCCTTAGAATTGCTGTTCCCCAGGGCCTAAGCATCCCCCTGGTGTACAATTCCAGCGGCTACGAGAGCCTGGAAACCCTCCGGCTCCTGGATGGCATCATCGATATTTACCTGCCGGATTTTAAGTTTTTTGATTCATCATGGGCTTCTACCCTGAGCCAGGGGGCCCCGGACTATGTGCATCATACCTCCCTGGCGATTAAAGAAATGCTCAGGCAGGTGGGGCATCTGCAGCAGGCCCGGGGGATAGCCTTCCGGGGGCTCCTGGTCCGTCACCTGGTGATGCCCCAGAATACCGCCGGGACCGGCGATTTTGTCCGCTGGGTGGCCGAAGAGCTGGGGCCCGAAACCCATGTAAACATCATGGGGGAATATGCCCCCCAGCATATGGCCCGGGATTTTTCACCACTGGAGCGGCGGCCCTCGGCGGAGGATTTCCACTGGGCCATGCAATGGGCCCGGGATGCGGGGCTCAGAAACTTTCATTAATCGAGTAGACATATAAGCCCAGGGAGGGGATAAAAATGGCGTATATTAAAAATCTTTTCGATAAAAATTTTCTCGAGTATGCATCCTATGTCATAAAGGACCGGGCCATTCCGGATCTGGAGGATGGCCTAAAGCCAGTCCAGCGGAGGATCCTTCACACCCTCTTCGACATGGATGACGGGAAGCTCCATAAAGTTGCCAATGTGATAGGCCGCTGCATGGCCTACCACCCCCACGGGGAGGCTTCCATAGGCCCGGCCCTGGTGGTCCTGGCCAACAAGGGTTTCTTCATAGACCGCCAGGGAAACTTTGGGAACATCTACACCGGGGACGGAGCCTCGGCCCCCCGCTACCTGGAATGCCGGGCCACGGCCCTGGCGAAGGAAATATTTTACCATCCCAAACTGACCCCCTACACTGATTCTTACGATGGCCGGAACAAGGAACCCCTTCTTTTTCCTGCCAAGATTCCAGCGGTCATCGTCATCGGGGCCGAGGGGATAGCGGTGGGCATGTCCACCCGGATCCTCCCCCATAATATTATCGAAGTCCTGGAAGCCGAAAAGGCCTGCCTCCAGGGCAAGAAGTTTGAGCTCTACCCGGACTTTCCCACCGGCGGCCTGGTGGACGTGTCGGACTACCGGGACGGGAACGGGAAGGTCCTGGTCCGGGCCAAGCTGGACACCTCGGACCCCAAGCGTATCCTGATTAAGGAACTCCCCTACGGCTCCACCACCGAGAGCGTCATGGCCAGCATAGAGGCCGCCGCCCGGGTGGGGAGGATCAAGATTCAGGGGATCAACGATTTTACCACCGACCAGGTGGAGATCGAAATAAAGCTGGCCCGGGGGGTCTATTCAGAAGAGACCGTCGATGCCCTCTTTGCCTTTACCGAATGTGAGCAATCCATATCGATTAATCTTCTGGTGATAAAAGAAGGGGTCCCCACGGTTATGACGGTCACCGAGGTGATCCAGTACCACGCCAAGCAGCTGGTCAAGATCCTCACCCGGGAGCTGGAACTGGAAAAGAAGGAACTGCAGGAGAGGCTCCACCTGAGGACCCTGGAGCGGATCTTTATCGAAGAGAGAATCTACAAGGCCATCGAAGACATGAAGACCTCCGAGGCGGTGACCAGGGCGGTCCTGGATGGCTTTAAGCCCTTCCTTAAAGAGGTGGGTGCTCGGGGGGTGAGCGAAGATGACGTGGATCACCTCCTTCGCATCCCCATACGGCGCATCTCCCTCTACGACATAAACCGGGCCAGGAAGGAGATGGAAGAAATCCAGGGGCGCATTAAGGAAATCAATGCCCATCTAAAGAACATCGTCGCCTATGCCCTGGGCTGGCTGGATACCACTATCGCCAAAATCAAGGCCAACGAAGAGCTGGAGGGGGGAGCACGGAAATCCAAGGTGGGGGCCTTCGAAAAGGTGGATGTCAAGGAAGTCGTCAAGAAGGACCTTTCAATTAAATACGACCCCGCCACAGGCTACCTGGGCACCGATGTCTCCGGCGAAACCAGGGCCGAAGCTTCACCCTTTGACCGGATCTTGAGCATCAGGCAGAATGGGGTCTGGTCGGTCACAGATATCCCGGATAAGGCCTTCATCGGAAAGGGGGCCTGGTGGATAGGGGTGGCGGACAAGGAAGTGCTGATCAATACGGTCTTTACGATTATATATAAGGAAGCTAATACTGGTTTTGCCTATATTAAGCGCTGCATCATAGACGGCTGGATCATGAACAAGGAATATACCCTGGTCCCCGAGGGGGCGGAGCTTCTTCACCTGGATACCCGGGAGAAATTTTCCTTTACCCTCCATTATGTGCCTAAACCCCGGCTGAAGGTTAAAAAAGAGGTCTTTAAGGCCCAGGACTACAATATTAGGGGACTAAGGGCCGGGGGGATACGGCTTTCGGCAAAAGAAGCCGATAAACTGGAAAACCGCTAGGAGTGATCATGGAGGCACCAGTTTATAAGGAAGAGAGGGAAATTCCCTTTGATCCCGCTTCGGGCTTTTCGGTGGAGGAACAGGAGGAGATCCTCCGGGAGATCCAGGCCATAGCCGGAGAAGGCCGCCTGCTTTCTGAAGAAAATTTCCCCCCTGCCAAGAAACGGGGCCTTTTATTCCCCCTTTTAATTAACGGTGTAGCTCTGGTTATTTTGGGCCTGGGTTTTGCCCTCCTCTTTTTCTTTAATGCCCAGGATGATCAGGGAATCCGCGCCGGGTCTGCCCCCTTGGGCCATACGGAGCGGATGCTGATCCAGGAGATCCGCAGTGACACCATACGGCAGCTCCACGAAAAAGAGGATGAAATAAACGAGGTTCTTATTAGGCTCTCCCAGGTAGATATGGAGTACCGATCCTTACAAAATTCGGTGGAAGCCCTGACCGAAACCCAGATGGAAAGGGCCGCCTTTTTATTGGGTCAGCTGGATGAATACCGGGGAACCATCAGGGCCCTGCAGCTGGAGAGCGCCGAAATCCTGGAGGACTCCCGGCTAAGGGAAACAGCTCTGCGCCTGGAGGCCAACCAGGGGGATACCATCCTGTCCTCCGAGGCCCTGGCCATGGCGGCTTCTTCGGCCCTGGATGAACTCAGGGCCCTGTCTGCTGAGCAGGATAGGGCCAGCCGCATAGAGGGCCAGATGGGGGGCTATTTTACCATGGCCAATACCCAGATCTTCTCGGGCCACCTGGATGAGGCATCCCTAACCCTGGGGAGGATGAGGGACTTCCTGGAAACCCCGGGCTTCCAGGGTATTAGGGCCTTCCAGGAGAGAAAGCAGACCCACCTGGCGGCCATTACGGCCATGGAAATGGCGGTCACCGAAGCCCTGCGGTTAAGGGGGGAACGAGATGGGGGAGGGCAGTCCCTGGGTACCCAGGAGGAACAGGAAGCCCTGGCCCTCATGGCAGAACGGGTGGCGAGCCTTGAACGGGACCTGGCCCTCTTTGCCTCCCAGGGCTCGGATCTTGATCGGATCCTGGCAGTCCAGGCCGAAGAGATTAACACCCTGCGCAGGGAGGTCCAGGAGCAGGAAACCCAGGCCCTGGAGTTAAGCAGCACCCTGACGGGCCTGAGGACCCAGGTTGAGGGGGCCAATACCAGGGCCTCCCAGGCCGAAGCGGCCCTGGATGAAGAGAGGCGGGAAAATTCTGCCCTGCTTATTGAAAGGGATGATCTTCAAAGGGAGCTTACCCGGTTTAGGGATGCCGCCCGGTCCCTTCTGGAGGACTAGGCCCTGCTTATTCGTTAAGGCTGAGGGTGATGACCCTCTCGAGCCGCTCCACCCCCCGGGCCCCAATTCGGACTTCCGTAAGTACCATGTTGTGGGGCGGCGGGTCCTCATCGGGCTCCTCTACAATAAATGTTTCACGGTCTGCGATAGCCCCTGTCCCAGGCCCCCCAGGGGCAGAGACGAGCGGGCGGAGTTCCAGAAAATCATCGGTCCCAAGGGTAAAAAACACATAGTTCCCCTGGCTTAAGGTACTGCCTGAATATATTTCGTAAGTCCCATCGGAAAGGAAATGCATCCTTCCCAGGGAGCTGTCATAGACCCCAGGGCTAAAGCTATTTCTCTCTGCCAGGTGGTTTAGGGAGCTGTTTTCCGGGGGGCCCGCCTTTCTATAGGTCCCCTCCCAGGGGGTGCTGACCCCTCCAAACCTCAGGCGGAGATCCTCAAAGACCCTGATCCTGATGCTCTCCAGGGATTCCAGCTCTATGTCTATGGCCCGCCGGAGGGTAGATATGGAAATGTTTTGGCTCGAGATATGGAGGCCGTATCGGGTAGCTATGGAATTTTGCCAGGCAAAGACCTGCTGGGAACCGTCGGCGTAAAAAATGATCTCCCGGTTGGGGAGGTCAAAATAGATATACTGCTGGGTCACGTTGGAGCCCTGGGGATTGGTAAAGTACCAGAGCCCCCAGATGAACTCTTCAAAGACCCGGGGGTTACCCAGGAGGGCCCGGACCCGCTGCTGTTCTATCTGGATCCCCGGGATCTGCCGGGCACTTATCTGCTGGAAAAAGCCCAGGTCCCGGTTATAGGCATAGACAAATTCCACCTGGTCCAGGATGTTGGCCGAATCCAGGTCCCTCCCAAAGGCAGAGATGGTGAAACTTTCTCCCTGGCCTATGCCCATCTGGTAGGTCTGGGGACGGTCGGTTTCCCGGATGCTGATGTTTCCGTCTATCATGATTTCGGCGATCATGGTGAAGGGTTCTTCTTCGCCGGAGAATGATGCCTCTGCCCCCGGGTTCATCCTAAAGATGGTCAGGGTATGTTCCCCCTGGCTGTTCATCCCCGAAAGGAGCACACAGAGGCTCCGGTCCCCCAGGAGATCCAGGGTGTAGAGGTTTATGGTCCCCGGCCGGGTGGCGGCAGTGGGGGCGCTCCAGAGGCGCCTATAGGTCCGGCTTAGGTCATCGTAGTCTATAAAGGTAACATAGACGGGGCCCTCGGTTTCTCCCTGGAGCCGGTAGGCCACAAACTGCCGTTCTATGGGGTTCCCCCCAAAGGTGCCGTTGAGGATGGTGATTACCAGTTCTCCTTCTCCCATGGGGATCCGGGGATTAACCATGTCCTGCCGGGAAATGTACTCGCTGTTGTCATAGGGATCATCCGAAGCGGCCCCCCGGGGTATGACGATCCGGGCCTGGGGTTCGGTCCTGCCTTCGCTGGTATCGCTCCAGGGGGGGGTGTTATAATAGAGATAGGCGATACCCAGGGCCAGGAAGAAGAAGAGGAGGGGAATGGCGACTTTTAAGAAGCCCTTGTTCATGGATGCCCCTATGGCCGGGAGTTCATGAAGGCCGCTGCGGCCTGTTGTACCCTCGTGCCCAGATCCAGGCCCACCACGTAGACCTGCCATCGTTCAAAGCGCTCCGACCGGGACCAGCGCAGGAGCTCCCTGCCTCCGCCGCTGAGGAGGGGCTGGAGCCCCTCTACCGAAGAGGTGATGAGGATGGTGTAGGGGATCCCCTGGGCCCGGGCCGCCCTGGCGGAGGCTTCCCGCAGTGCCCCGGTAAAGTCGGGGGAGCGGCCCCCGGCGGGGAGGTTCCGGACCCTCTCCATGAGTTCTTCTTTTCCGCCCCCTGCCAGGACGGCGGAATGGATTATTTCGGCCCGGTCCCCGGCGGACCAGATGGTGACGGTGTCACCGGCCTGTAAGATGGGTTCTATTAATTCCTGATTAATCCAGGCAACAATTTCGTTCCTCTGGGAATCAAAGGCCGCCGAACCGTCTACGATTATATTGATCTCCAGGGCTATGGTCCGGGGGGTCTGGGAATGTAAAAAGCCAAGGGCCCCAAAGAGGAGGATTAGGGCCAGGATATAGGGTTTTTTGAACTTTTCCATGGGTTATTCTATCATAGTTATCTTTTTTTTTATAGGCCCTATGGATTTAACAAAAAAAGGCTTTACATAACCCCCCATAATCTGGTAAAATGAGGAGTGATAGGCTATATTAATGTATGTAGAAAGAATAACTAATATAAGGAGTAAAAATTATGGCCGCTATTGACCTGCCAAAAAGTCCGAATGTATTCCATCCTGAAAAGCCTAGTGCCGTTGGTTCTAGGAACTCGTTAGCTCAGGAATACCGGGACCAGCAAGCAGAAGTGAATCAGCTTCTGGAAGAAGAAACCAACAAGGTTATACACCACCTGACAGCCAAACTGCCAAAGGATGTACTGGAACGCCTGGACGTAATGGGCGGCTTAAAAGAGAAGCTGTACAATTACTTCAACCAGAATTACCAGAATATGTTCAACCGGTACATGGTGACCAGTGAAGACGAAATGGTGAAGAAGGTCCGTAACTTTATCGATAAGGAAGAGACCAAGGTTCTCGCCCGCTATACCCCCAAAGAGATAGCGGACCTTCTCGATGCCGTAGGCGGTGCCGACAAGTTCAACACCGGTGAGATCGAAAAATCCATCGTCAATATGTACGGTCACCTCCAGGGTCATGTCCAGAGGGGGGTCAACGAACTGGAGACCCACACCAACAGCATCCTTAGGCAGAAGACCGACACCGGCGCCTTTGTCCGGGGCGAGAACGCCTACTCCATCGTCAAGTGCGCCTTCAAGGACAACCTTGTAAAGCCCAAGACCGTATCGGATGTTAAGCTTTCGGTGAACATCCTGGACTCGGAGCTTATCAGCCCGATTTTCCACTACCAGGTGACGGTGGAATATCTTATCAAAGATATCCTCAGCAAGCACATCGTGGAATCTCTGGATCAGGCCATTGAGCGCCTTAAGGAAGACCGGATAGACCAGGGGCTGGAAGAGCTTTCCGACAGCGAAATCATCTTTAACAAGCTCGGTCAGATTCCTAACCTTACCGACGACGAACTTGATAACCCCGATTCCAAGCGCTATACCTATGTGGCCAAGGCTCTTCTGGAGAAGGTCGACGGGCTTAGGGCAGAAATCGACCCCGAAACCTTTGACGGGATGAATCTGCGGGAAAACATCAAGAAGGTAATGGACATTGAAAACATCCGGAACCGGGGCTTCAATACCGCCATTAACTCAATCACCGCCATTCTGGATACCTCCCGGATGGGTTATCAGTACATCGAGAACCTAAAGAACGCCCGGGAAGTCATAATCCGGGAGTACGAAGATTCTGATGTGGCTAACCTCCCCGATGAACGGTATCAGATTAAGCTTCGCTATTTCGACAATGCCCAGCTCAACGAAGACCGCAAGGCCTACGATGTGCAGGTCAAGAGCTTCGAAATCGAAATCCAGCATCTGTGGGACGTCCTCGAAGTTATCTATCAGGATTCCAAGAGCACCTGGAAGATCACCGATTTCTCGGATCTGGCCAAAAAGAAGAAAAACCGGATTCAGAAGATCATCAAATCCAAGACCGGCGAACCCCTCTATGAAGACCTCGCCAAGGTATGGGACGAGATTTCCTTCGTAAATGTCAACGAAACCGAAGTTGAAAGGTCCAACCGCACCTACATTTACGAGAAGGACAGGATCCGCCAGAAGATCATCCTCATGCGGAACAAGATGAAGTCCATGTACGATTACCTGTACCCCATCGAAAGAAGGGTCATGGAAGACCGGCTTGCCTTCCTCGAAAAAGAATACTACCGCTTTGAGTACATGATTAATCCCTACCATCTCCAGCCGGGGATCCTCCTTGATGTGGATATTACCTCCATTAAGAGGAAAAAGGTTACCCTCGACGCGATGGCCAATGTCCTTAATGAGTTCCTCCATGGCGTGTCCAAGGGCTTCTCCGATGCTGCTTTTGCATCCTTCAGCCGCCGGCGCTCCACGGTCAGGGAAGACATTAACCAGTCCTTTGGCTCTGCTACTGATGATAGGCCGGCCGCTGCCAGCGGGTCCAACTACCTGGACATGCTGAATGCCGACAGCCCCTCAGAACCTGCTCAGATTCCTGCTGCCCCTGCCAGGGGTGGTGCAAGACCAGCTACTACTCCTGCCAGACCCGCCGATCGGGCCCGTAACAGGAGTGATAATATGTCTGAAATCTAACCTTTATTTAACATCAAAAGCGCCCCCCGCTGAGGGGGGCGCTTTTTGTAGGAGACGCTAATGGCCAAAGATACGGTAAACCTAGAGGTTCTGGCCACCCGGGCAGGGTTCAACTCTGCTGTGAGGTACATGAACAAAACAATCGATATTTCCGGTACCCTTAAGTCCAACATCAACCTGGGAGACCTGCTCTATGAAAGGGCGGATGAGAATCTTTCAGGTGAAAGGAGCGCCCTTTTGCTCCAGATGATTCTGGTAGACAAGCTCGGATATGCTTCTGCTTCTGCCAACCTGGAATCAATTGCTGCGGATGTCCCCTCCCTGGCTCAGGAGTTTTCCTCCTGGAAAGGGGTAGACCTGATAGCCGCCTACCATCACCCCGATCTGGGGCTCCTGGTGGCGAACCCAAAGATCGCCGAGGAGCTACAGAATTTTGGGATGCTCCGGCGGCACGAACTCATCGTAATATATGCCGGTAAGGGCGAAAGCCCCACCGATGAAAGCTGCAAGAAGGCCGCCCACTTGGCTCTGGAGCTTTTTGAGGGGAAGAAGCCCAAGGCTCCGGCGGACCTATTAAAAGGAAACTTTACAGCTAAAAAGCTTGCCAAACCCGTAGTAAAGGAAGCGGCCCCCAAGGCAGCCAAGGCCACGAGTGCCAAGGCTCCTCCTCCGGCAGCCAAGGGCAGTGCAGCCCGGGCGGCCCCGCCGGTTATCACCACCGTAGCCCCCGCTGTTACCACCGGGGGACCCGTGCGGATGACCCCCATGTACTCGGTGGTTGTTTCCAACGAACTTTTCCACAATGGAAACGTCGAAGCCTGGAAACGTATCATAGACAGTTACAATGCCAAACACCCGGAACTTCAGGTATTCATTTATTATGAGGGCGAAAGGATTTTGGACATAAACACCCTCTTTAAGTGGGGCAAGGTAAAGCATGGAAGCGCCATCATGTTTGCTGTTTCCGGCAATGACATAAAGGATGTAGCGAAATTACAGCGTTATCTGGTTCAAGGCGCAAGCAGCCAATTCGAGGCCTTTTTACAAGGGTCCGTGGGCAGTAGCTTAAGGCTCTTCGGGTAAAAGGTAGGAGACAATGGATAAACGAATACATTTTTTCAGTCAGAAGGACCCGATTTCTTCCAAGATTAGCAGCGAAAAGCTTGGTATACGGGGAGCTCAAGCTAACGAGTTTGCGGAACTTGGGTTCCCCATATTGCCCGGATTTATTCTTGACACCGATATCTCTTCGGGGCTCCAGCCCCAGGAACTCAAAAAGGACATCAAAAGCCTTCTGGACAGGATCACCAAAATCGTGGGTAAGAAGTACGGGGATGAGGAAAACCCCATGCTGCTCAAAATCGTCATTTCTTCGAACCTGGCGATCAGCACCTATCCCTTCCTTCATAATTTTGGCCTCGTAAAATCTACTATCGATGGGTTTGCCAAATGGGTAGGAAAGGACTTTGCCGCCCATGAGGTGGTCCTTCTCATTTATGGGATGTTAAAAATCCAGGAACGGATTAAGGAACTGGAAGCCAAAACCAAGGAACAGGAAGAGATAGCCCAGGCCATAAAGACCGTTGAGCGGATGCTGGATATGACGGGGCCTTCCAACGAATTGGGTCCCAAGGAAAAGCCCATCCCCATAGATAAGGGTGCGGCCCATTATATGGACGAATTCGCCAAGTACCTGCCCCAGGGCTTTTTCGAGAGCGCCGAAGAGCAGCTGCTTATGACCCTGGGCGAGATATCCCGGATGTTCCAGATGGACGATCAGAACGATACGGATACGGCCCTTATGGTGGCTCCTATGGTCCAGGGGAACTACGGGCAGAACTCCTGCTCCGGGGATTTTTACACCCGGAACGTGGTTACCGGCGAGAAAAAACTGCAGGGGCGGTTTTTCAAACAAAAGTTCAACGAGATCGGGGCCGAAGGCCAGGACATCAACAAGGTAGGGGACAAGCACCTGGCGGAGTTAAAGAAAATCGCCTGGACCCTGGAAGACAAGTTTAAGGAGATCCGCCAAATCCGCTTTACCATTGAGAACAATCAGCTCTGGCTGATCGACCAAAGGCAGGTTCCCCAAAAATCGACCCAGGCTGATATACAGCTTTTATTGGATCTTGAAAAACGGAAGATCGTCGATAAGGCCTTTGTGGTAAAAGCCATAGAGCCCCCGCGGCTGAGTGAGATCCTTCACCCCATAATCGATGAGTCCAGCGTTAAGAACCTAAAGAGCTGGAAGGGGGGCATAGCCGGCGCTCCTGGGGCGGCCCTGGGCCGGGTGTACTTTAGCACCAATACCCTGCTGGAAGCCCAAAAATTGGCCCAAAAACGCAACGAGGACACCCGGACCATCCTGGTGGTGGAGTCTTCCTTTGCGGAGGATGTAAAGGCCATTGAGGTAAGCACCGGGGTTCTGAGTGCCGAGGGGGGCTACTCTGCCCATGCTTCGGTCGTAGCCCGCCAGTACGGCAAGGTTTCTTTGGTAGCCCCGACCCTGAAGATTCAGAAAAAACAGGCTACTCTGGGGAATCTGACCTTCTCTGAGGGGGATTATATTACCATCAATGTCCCCTTCTACGGGGAATCTACGGTGTACAAGGGAACCGCTTCGCTCATCGAGGCTGATCCCAAGGGTTCGGGGCTGCTGGATTTCATAGGCCTCTCCAAGAGTTTCTTAAAGAAGTTCCATGTCCGCTGCAATGCCGATTCGGGCAAAGAAGCAAGCCTGGCCCTTAGCTTTGGGGCAGATGGGATAGGCCTCTGTAGGACAGAGCACATGTTCCTTAAGGCTGACCGGATCCACATGTTCCGGGAGATGCTTCTTTCTTCCAGTGTAGAAGAACGGATGAAGGTTCTGGCCAAACTGCAGGTGATGCAGAGGGACGATTTTTATGAGATCTTCAAGGTAATGGCCGGTAAGGAAGTGACTATCCGTCTTTTGGATTCACCCCTCCACGAGTTCTTACCCCACAATGAGAACGAACTGGCAGATTACCTTAGCCATGTCGAAAAGAGCCAAAAGAAGAAACCCAACAAAGCTGATATTTTGGCCCAGATTGATTCTCTCCACGAGTTTAACCCCATGCTTGGTCACCGGGGCTGCCGTATTGCGGTGTCCTATCCGGAGATCTACGCCATGCAGGTAAAGGCCATTTTTGAAGCGGCCAATAAACTCAGGAAAGAGGGGAAGGAAGCGCACCCGGAGATCATGGTGCCCCTGGTAATGAACGCCTCGGAATTAAAGCTTATAGCTTACGGTAAAAGGATCGAAGGCAATAATTACAAGGGTATTATGGATCTGGAAGAAGAGTTCAGGAACGCCAACAAGGTGAAACCCCTGGACTTTAAAATTGGTACCATGATAGAGCTTCCCGCCGCTGCCTTGGGGGCCGGTGAGATAGCCCGTTATGGCAGCTTCTTTAGCTTTGGCACCAATGACCTCACTCAGACCACCCTGGGTATTTCCAGGGATGATTTTACGGGATTTTTACCCGACTATACCCTCTTTGACCTTATCCAGGGGAACCCCTTTAGTACCCTGGACCCAAGGGTAAAGGAGCTTATCGCCCTGGCCACCGCCAGGGGACGGCTTACCAGGCCCGACCTTAGCTGCGGCCTCTGCGGCGAACATGGGGCGAATCCTGAGAATGTACGGTTCTGTATGGATGTGGGGCTTAACTATGTGTCCTGTTCACCCTATTCGGTGCCTATCGCCATTTTGGCGGTAGCTCAGGCTGAGTTAGACCAGCATTAGGCCCTAAGGGGCAGACAAAAAAAACCGGTGCGAAGAGCACCGGTTTTTTTTTGCCCCGTTTAGCGGGGCTCCATTTCGAGGAATGTGTTCAGGAACTATTTTTTCATCTGGTCCTGAATGTCATCGGTGGTGACTTGGGGTTCGAGATCTTCCCAGGCGGTTTTGTTGTCCACCGCATCCTGATAGGTAGGGAAGCTCCGGATTTTGCTTCCGTCGATCCGCCGCCACAGCCCGCCAATAAATCTAATTGTCATATCATGCTCCTTCTTAATGTAATGTATTCTATGGCTTAATCCTGCCCCCATGGAGCAGTATATAATCCCTTAGTTATAATCGCCCCTAAAGGCCATCCTGTCTTCTACGATCTTGACTATCTCTGTGCCGGCCTTCTTTGCGTCCGCTACGGGGATAGCCGCGTCTTTACTAAGGCTCTGCTCAAAGAACTTGATCATCGTATCATAAAGTTCAGCGTTTTCATAGAACACGAAAGCTAAATTCCGGCCTATGGGTCTGGCGACTGAAAAGGATGACAAGGATTCGATGGGCTTTTTGGCAAAATAGATCTTTGTCTGGGTCTTTGCTATGTGTACAGCCAGCTCCGAGAACCGCAGCGGAATCTGCTCTTCCTTATCTCTAAGGTAGGGTTCTATCGGCTTTTTCGCATAAGACGAGGGTTCTACCAGGATATGCAGCTTCTTGCCTTGGGATTGGAAGGTAAGAGACTCGAGCCCCTCTGGATAGATGGCTTTTACAGCCGAATAGGAGATGACCTCATACTTGGAATATCCTGTGTTTGGGTTAATAAAGGACGATACGATATACGCCTTGTCTTTTGGAAGCATATCTTTGGTATATGCTTCAAAGAGATCCATCGCTCTAACAGTTGCCATACGTTCCCCCTGCAATTATTTATACTATTCATATAGTATACCATATTTTAGATATTCTTCAACTCATTTTCATCATTTTTTGGCTTTTTTACGGTTTTGAGCCTCCTGCTCGCAATGTTCCTTTTCCTGGGGCTTCCCCCTTTTCCCGGCTATAAGGGCCAGCCATTCCCAGGGACGATGATCTTTAGTATTCAGGGCCGCCGACTCTTGCAGGATATCCTGGGCTTTTTGGAGATCCTTGTGCTTATACTGGAGGATCCCCAGGACCAGAAGTATCACCGAGAGGTCTTTTTTCCGGCTGGGGCTCTGGTAGCGTTCCCTGGTCTTTTCCAAAAAGGCCAAAGCTATGCCGATAGCTCCAGAGCGCTCCAGGCAGAGGGCATACTCCATGAGGAGCTCCATGTCCCGGGGTCTCTCTTTTAGGAGGGGTTTAAGGAAGAGGGCCGCCTCCCTGTAGCGGCCGGTTTTTCGGTAACAGTAGGCCAGGACCCTTCGTAGGCTTAGATTGGCGGGCTCCCAGACCAGGAGGGTCTCCAGATCCCTGGCTGCTTCTTCAAACTCCAGGGATTTTACCAGGAAGAGGGCCCTTTCGCGGCGGATGATGGCGTTATCGGCCCAGCGCTCCAGGTAGGCATTATAGGCGGTTTTTAGCCCCTCCAGGGCTGCGGTCTTGTTATCCTCCTCCCCGGAATGGGAGAGGGCCTCTTCGGCGCTGATAAGGCCCAGCCAGGCCTTTTCGTGGTTTTCCTTGAGCCCCAGGGTTTTGGTAAACCAGTTTCGCCCTTCTTCCAGGAAGCCTATTCTTAAGTAGGATTCACCCAGGATGTACATCAGATCCGGGTCTGGCCCAAGGGTCCGTATGCCGTCCTGCACCATGGGGATGAGCTTCATCACATTTTCTGAGGTCTTGGCTTCCAGCAATATGCTATACCGTTTGATAAGATCCCTATCTCCCCCAAGGGATTTGGCTATCCGCAGGGCCCTCCGCAGGGATTTATAGTCCTCCCCCTCCCAGGAAACGAGGATATCGGCATATAAAAAATCCAGATCCTTGGGGGATGCCTCCTGGGCCCGGAGGAGATGGTTATGGGCGGCCTTATAGTTACCGGTATTCCGCAGAGCCTCGGCATAGAAGGCCCTGATGAGGGGCATATCCTCTCTCTGTTTGAGCCAGTTCCGGCAAGACTCAATGGTGCGCCGCCATTCCCTGTTAGATAGAAAGGACTGGATCATAAAGAGGTCGATAAGCTCGTTATTCCAGGGAAGTTCCGGAACATCCTCGTGGCGGGAGCGGATGATATCGATTTCGGCCCGGGCCTCTTCTATCCTTCCCAGGGCCATGAGGATCGAGGCCCTGGACCAGCGTATCCAACGATCTCCCTCTTTGACAATGAGCCCCCGGGAAAGACGGAGAGCTTCTGTATAATGAAGGAGCCCTTCGTTTAATTGGCCGGTTTCCCGGGCGGCCCGGCCCAGATGGAGCCTTAAGAGCAGGTTATCTGCCATCCCGGATTCGTTCCCGTTGGCCAGGACAAAGCGAAGCATGGCCAGGCCGGCTTCATATTCACCCAGACCGCAGAGCCGTATCCCCCTAACCATGAGAGCATTAAGATAGGCCCGGTAGATCCGTTTGTCATCGGGGTTTAGGTTAACCGCATCTTCCAGGACCCCTAAGGCGGCCTGGGAGTTCTTTGACTTTAGATAGGCGGTGCCCAGAAGGGCCATTATTTTGGACTGCAGATCCGCCCGTGATCCTAGGGCTAAGGCGGATGTGGATCCGCCCCTGGCCGAAGACCGGGAGCCCTTGGGGGAGCTTAGGTCCAGGGCCTTCCGCAATACGGGAACCGCCTTATAGGGCATGCCCAGGGCCAGGTAGGTTCTGCCTATAAACAAATAGGCCTCGGCGGACCCGGGTCTTAGGCGGAGATAGTCATTAAAGGCCGCCAGGGCCCGTGAATAGTCCTTTAGGGCGTGGAAGGTCCTTCCTAAAAGAAACCAGGCCTCCGGGGGGGCATCGTTTTCTGAGATGAGCTCCCTTAAGATTTCCAGGGCCCTGGGGTAGTCCCCCTTCTTTCCAAAGCCCAGGGCCGCCCTTAGCTTATCAGTTTTAATTGCGGGGAGATTCTATTTTGCAGTGGCCAGGGTAACCGCGCTGGTTACCACGATGTCCTCTACCGAGGCTCCCCGGGAAAGATCGCTTATGGGCTTGGCGAATCCCTGGAGGAAGGGTCCAAACGCCTCCGCCTTACCCAGCCGCTGTACCAGCTTGTATCCTATGTTCCCCGCATCCAGATCCGGAAAAACCAGGGTATTCACTTGGGTTTTTAAACTGCTTCCTGGTGCCTTGAGTTCCCGGATAGAGGGAACCAGGGCGGTATCGGCCTGGAACTCCCCGTCCGCCTGGAGGGAGGGATCTCTTTCTTTGACCATGGCCAGGGCCTCTAGGACCTTCTGCACATCCGGATGATCCCCCCCGGAGCCCTTGGTCGAGAAGGAGAGGAGGGCCAGCTGCGGTTCGGAGTTAAGGAAGTCCCGGCAGGACTGGGCTGCCGAGATGGCAATTTCTGCCAGTTGTTCTGATGTGGGGTTTGGGACCACCGCACAGTCGGAGAAAATGAGGGCCCCGTCTACCCCCCAGGTATTGTCCGGGCACTGCATGACAAAGCAGGAAGAGGCGGTCTTAATTCCCTTTTGGGTCCCAATTATGGCCAGCCCCGCCCGGAGTACATCGGCGGTGGAATTTTCTGCCCCCGCCACAAGAGCATCTGCTTCACCCAGGTGGACCATCATGGCCCCCCAGCGCAGGGGAGAGATGATATCGATTTTTGCTTGATCTTCGGTCATGCCCCGGTGCTTGCGCAGTTCGAAGTATTGATTGGCATAAGCGGCGATGTGGGGAGAATCTGCAGGATTGACAAGGAGGAGCCCCTCCAGGGATACCCCTGCTTTTTCGGCACTCTGCTTAATTGCTGACTCGGAACCCAGAAGGCTTACCGATTGGGCCAGACCTTCATCCAGGATCTTCCGGGCAGCCTGAATGGTCCTTGGTTCTGTCCCCTCGGGCAGGACCAGCCGTTTTTTTAAGGATCGGGCCTTGTCTTTCATCTCTTTTGCAAAATCCATACCATACTCCTTGTGTTACCATGGGTCTTATACCCAGTTTATGTGCATCGATAGTACCAGTATACGGTTAAATAAAAAATTATGAAAGCATTTACAGGGCTTGTTCATGATGTTTATTCAGGGTAGATTAGGGACATGGGGTTCATTAATCTTGACCTGGATGCCATAGAATCCTATGTGGCAGATCATTTAAGGCTATTTATTACCATGGCTGCGGGGATCCTGGTTTTTATGGGGATCATTGCAGTAACGGTTTTTTTTATCCATATCCGCGGGGCTGAACAGACCATGGTGCCCAATGTACAGGGCCAGGATCTTACCTCCGCCCTCCTGGATCTCCAGGTAAAGGAACTCTACCCCCGTATTCAACTGCGCTATACCCAAAGCTCCGCTGACAGGGGTTTAATCCTGGAGCAGAGCCCCCTTCCGGGGACCATCGTAAGGGCCGGACGGCGAATCCAGCTGGTGGTGAGCCAGGGGGTGATGGTAAATGTGGTGGAGAACTTCGTAGGCAGAAACATAGATGAGGTTCGGGTAGAGCTGTCGGCCATTACCTCCGCCCAGGGGCTTCAGCTTATCACCATCAGGGATCCCATCATGTATGAGCACTCCAGCGAAACCGCGGGGACCATCTTGCAGCAGAGACCCGAACCTGGAACGGGCATATCGGGCCCGACGACCTTAGAGCTGGTGGTAAGCCGGGGGGCCGAGCATGTTACCACCCGATTACCCAACCTGGTGGGCCTGGACCTCTCTGATGCCCTGGAGCAGATAGGCCGGACCGGAATAGACTTTATCTTTAACATCAGGCAGGCTCTCTCAGATGAGGTCCCCGGAACGGTGGTAGCCCAGAGTCCCGCGGCCGATGAACTGGTTCCTTCCAATACACGGGTAGAGATAACCATGGCCCAGCCTTCGGAGGTGGCTCCCAGCGATATATTCGGTCTCTTTGTCTATGATATGGCCCGGAACCCCTATCCCCTTTTGGTTCGCCTGGAAAGCATACAGCCCGGGGGCGAAAGACAGCGCCTCTTAACGGTTCAGTATGGCGGAGGCCCCCTGGCTGTTCCCTACCTTCAGCCCGCCGGGTCGGTCTTGGTTTTATCCTTATTGAACCGGGAGATACACCGGGAAACGGTTGGGGCCCCGCGATGAACCCTATCATAATTCCCCTGACAGCCCTGTCCATTCCCATCCTGGCCATACTCCTTGGTCATTTTGGCAAGAGCCAAAAAAACAAGCAAAGGGAGCTGGAGTTAAAAAAAGAAGTCCTGCTTTTAGAAATTGAAAAGCAAAAAAATGAAATTTTTCTTCTAGAAGAAGAAAATAAAAAGATGGATAAAATTATCTACGAAGGCGGCGATGTTTCACCTTAAGTTTCATCCCGGAGCAGTGTTGTGGATATGTGTAATTCTGGTCTTCCCTGGGCCCTTGATGGCTCAAGGGGGGCAGATTCCTTTTGAACAGGATCCGGAAGCTTTTATTGGCCTCACCCTGGAAGAACTTTTTTCCCGCATGGGGACCCCCAGGTATGTGTATCCTGTCAGGGGCTTGGAAGAATGGCAGGACGATGTGGTCTTTGTCTATGATCAGGGCGATATGTATATATTCAGGGACCGGATATGGCAAATTGGATTTAACTCCCACCGGGGAATTTCCATTGGGGACACTTGGGGGACGGCGGTGATGATCCTGGGCCAGCAGGCAGAAGGCCGGGGAAATTCGGTGTTCCTTCCCATCCACGACAGGCCCTGGCCCCTCATGCTTCGATTGGATTTTGATATAAATAACCGGGTGCAGGCCATGTATGTATACCGGACCGATGTTTAAAACATAATTAGGATTAAAAATGGCTAGATTGTGCCTCTGTCTAACCGGGAAAACCCTGGATGAAGATATGGAACTCATAAATTCGTACCGCAAGTATATTGATCTGGCTGAACTGCGGGTTGATTGCCTGGATCCCGGTGATCGCCTCCATATTAGACGCTTCCCCGAGATGGCTGGCATACCGGTGATCCTTACCATCCGGCGTTCCAGGGACGGAGGCATGTTTGTCGGGGGCGAAGGTGCCCGGATCACCCTCTTGGCCAACGGCCTGGCCCATGCGGAAGCAGACCGGCGCCGGAACTTTGCCTTTGTTGACCTGGAAGAAGATCTGGATGTGCCCAGCCTTGAAGAAGCGGCCAGGGCTTTTGACACCAGGATCATCCGCTCCATGTATAACCTGGACGGGGTAGACGATGATCTTGTCGAAAGGCTGCGGCGCCTTCAGCGTTTTGGTGATGAGATCGTTAAGGCTTCGGTCATGGCGAGATCCCTGGACGAGGTGGTCAAGGTATATCAGGCTGCCAGGGAAACCGAAAACCTCGAGAAGATCCTTCACTGCATGGGTGAATACGGTTTTAATACTACGGTGCTGGCAGAGTTTCTGGGGTCCCGCATCAGTTATAGCTTTCCCCCCCATGGGGATGATCAAACCCTGGCCCAGACTGGAGCCATAGACCCAAAGGAGCTCTCGGAACTGTACCGGTTCCAGGAGATCACCGGAAAAACAAGGGTCTTTGCGGTGACCGGTTACCCCCTAAAGACGGCCCTAAGCCCCCGGTTTTTTAACAAGGTTTTTGAAGTCGAAAAGAACGATGCGGTTTTTATTCCCATCCCGGCGGATTCGGCGGCCTCGTTATTACGATTAGCTGAAATGATCGGCATATCGGGGATCTCCGTTACCTCCCCCTTTAAAGAAGATATAATTCCCCTCTTATCCGAGGAATCAAAGGAGATGGCCTTAATTGGTGCCTGCAATACCATAGTGGCCGGGTCCCAGGGCTGGAAGGG
Organism: Treponema sp.; assembly: GCA_009777335.1. Lineage (GTDB taxonomy): Bacteria > Spirochaetota > Spirochaetia > Treponematales > Breznakiellaceae > WRKT01. Next base: position 40,865 of record WRMC01000010.1, read on the forward strand.
TTATAACACCGACGCAGCGGGTTTTTCTGATTCCCTTTTAGCCTTCTCGGGGCGAAAGGATTTTCGGGGCCGCCGCTTTACCATCCTCGGGGCTGGGGGCTCCGCCAGAGCCGTGGCTGCCGAGGTCTTCCGCCTTAAAGGCAAGGCTCTGATCCTTAACAGGAGTCCTGCTCGGGCCCGGTCTTTGGCAGAATCTTACGGCTTTGCCTGGGCAGGCCTGGATAGTCATGGGGCCAGCTTAATGGAAAGGTACTCCGATTTTATTATCCAGGCGAGCCCTGTGGGCATGGAAGAGGGGGATCAGGACCCCATAGATTTTTACCGCTTCTCCGGCAGGGAGACCTTCATGGATTTGATTTACAGCAGGGAAAAAACCCCCTGCCTAAAACGAGCCGAAGAAGCGGGCTGCCGGATCCTCAATGGCAGTGATATGTTCCATCGCCAGGTTTCTTACCAGTATGGATATTTTATGAATAAAGAGTTCCCCCCTTCCTTAATTTCCAGGATCCGGGTATAACAGAGAACCATGGCAGTTAATAAACACATAAACTTTTTTGAGCTGCAAAAAGCTGCGGAGAAACCTGGCTGTCCCATATGCCGCATTGTCAGTGACAGAGCCGAGCAGTACATAGATAACATGCTCTTTGAGCATGTTTCTGACAGACCCTTTAGGGCCCTGCACCGGGCGGCAGGGGGCTTCTGTCCCTTCCATTCCCGGAATATGGTCTCCTTTAGGGACGGCCTGGCGGTGGCCATAATGAGCCGGGACATCCTGGAAGATCGCATAGAGGCCTTCGATAAAAATAAACCCTGGCGGCCCAAAGGCCGCTGCCCCATCTGTGAGGAGCGGGACCGGATAGAAGAAGAATACCTGGGCTTTCTGGCGGGAGCTATAGGCGACAGTGACGAAGAAGTGGAACTAAGGAGGATCTTCCGAAGCTCCGAGGGTCTTTGCGCCCCCCATTATGCGGGGCTCCTCTTTTCCCGGAAGGGCAGGGCACGAAAAGTCCCGCCTTGGCTGCGGGAGTTCCACGAAAATAAATACCGGGATCTTATGAAGCGGGTTAGCACCTTTATCGAATACTCTGCCTATGGCCGCCAAAGTGACTTTAAGTCCCTCTCGGAAAAGGATCAGCTGGTCTGGAAAGAAGTGGCCCTCGTGCTGCGGGGCACCGCCGAATGAATCTTCCCTGGAAAGGCAGCCGCATTGCTATGATAAGCGCCGCCGCAAGGGGGCGCCGTTTTCGCTTTATCCTCTGTCTTCTTTCAATATTGGCGTCGGTGGGGTTCTCTTTTTTAAACCCCCAGATTATCCGGCATACCATAGACTCGGTCATAGGGAACGAAGCCCTGGCGGTTCCGGACTTTTTATTGCCCATCATTACCCGGCTTGGGGGTATAGATTTTTTCAAGATGAATATGTGGATCTGTGCTGTTCTGGTCCTGGCTGCAGGGCTCTGTTCAGGACTCTGCAATGTGGCCCGCCGTTATATCAGCATAGAACTGGGGGAATCCATAGCCTGGAAACTGAGGAACACCCTTTATGGACATATTCAAAGGCTTCCCTATGACTGGCATGTAAGCTGTCAGACCGGAGATATAATACAACGCTGCACCACCGACGTGGATGCGATCCGCAACTTTATCCAAAATCCCTTAAACGAATTTTTCAGAACCTTCTGCGTTTTTATTATTGCCCTTTTTATGATGCTTTCCATGGATGTTTTTATGTCCCTGGTAGCTCTGGCTCTTATTCCCATCATGCTGGTATTTTCGATTATTTATTTCCGGCGGGTGAGTAAAGAATTTACCAAGGCCGATGAAGCCGAAGGGGCCATGCAGGCGGCAGCCCAGGAAAACTACACCGGGGTCCGGGTTGTCCGAGCCTTTGCCAGAGAAGCTTACGAGATGAACAAATTTTCTGAACGGACTAAAAATTTTCAGGATATATGGATACGGATAGGTAAAATGCTGGGTATCTTCTGGGGTACCGGTGATTTTCTTGCGGGCTTTCAGCTTGCCATCATCGTAAGCGCCGGAGTCTACCGCTGTGTACAAGGTTACCTGTCCCCGGGGACCTTCCTGGCATTTTACACCTACTGCAATTGGATGATCTGGCCCATCCGACAGCTGGGCCGTATTCTGTCGGATCTTTCCAGAACCATGGTAGCTTCCAGCCGGGTAAGAGAGATTCTGGCGGTGGAATGCGAAGAAGACCCTGTAGATGCCCAAACTCCAGTAATCAACGGCAGAATTAAATTTCAGAATGTGTCTTTTAGCTACCGTACTAAAGAAGCCATTTTACAGAATGTTTCTTTTACTTTGGAGCCCGGCAAGAGCCTTGCCATTTTGGGGGCCACCGGTTCAGGGAAATCAACCCTGGTGCACCTATTGTCCCGCCTTTACGATCTTAAAGATGATGAGGGCCTTATTACCATAGACGGCATAGATATACGGAAGATTTCCCGTCCCCATCTTCGCCGCCATGTGGGGCTCTGTTTGCAAGAACCCTTTCTTTTTTCCAAAACCATACAGGATAATATTGCTGTCATTGATGCAGGTATGGATCTGGAAGAAGTAAGAGCCGCAGCGGCGGTGGCCATGGTGGACGAGAGCATACAGGGTTTTACCGAGGGTTACCAGACCATAGTAGGGGAGCGGGGAGTAACCCTGTCGGGGGGACAAAAACAGAGGGTATCTATCGCCCGGATGCTGGCGGGAAACCCCCGGATTATGATCTTCGATGACAGCCTCTCTGCGGTAGATACAGAGACGGATGCAAAGATCCGCTCTGCCTTGAAAGAAAGGGTAAAAGATGCGGCGGTGATTATTATCTCCCACCGTATTTCAAGTTTAATGCAGGCAGATACTATTTTAGTTTTAAAAGACGGAACCGTTGAAGCTCTTGGTTCACACCAGGAGCTTCTTAATCAGGAAGGCAGTTACCGCCGGATATTCGATCTGCAGCAGGGTCTGGCTGAGGAGATATAATGGCTGATTTTGAAGATTTTGATTACTCCAAGCCCATGTCTCTGGAGCTCTGGAAAAAGATGCTTCCCTTTATTAGCCCCCAGAAGGCCTATTTATTCCGCTGTGCCCTCCTGATGCTCCTGGTTGCAGGGATCGATGTGGGGCTCCCCCTTCTTTTGGGCTATGCCATCAGGAACAATATAGTACCCATGACCCTGGATGGCATAGAAAGGGTAATTATCATCGCTGCGGTTTTGATGATCATTTTGGGAGTGAGCGTCAGGATTTTTGTCGCCCTGGGTATAAGGGTAGAAACCGAGATATCCAGAAGAATCAGAAACGCGGTGTTTTTTCACCTCCAAAAGCTAAGTCTCTCTTATTATGACAAAACTCCAGTGGGTTTTATGATGGCCCGAACGAACTCCGACACCGGCCGTATTGGGGACCTGGTAGCCTGGGGGCTCATAGATTTTTCCTGGTCTGTTTTTTATTGCCTGGGTGTTATTATTTCCATGTTCATCATCCATTGGCAATTGGCGATGATCGTCTGTGCCACCATTCCTCCCCTGGCATTGCTAACCTGGTTTTTCCAGAAGCGAATTTTAGCCACCAACCGGATTATGCGAAAGATAAATTCCCAAATGACCGGAGCCATGAACGAGGGAATTACCGGTTCACGGACCGTGAAGGTCCTGGTGGCAGAGAAGCAAAGCCTGGCGGAGTACACGGCCATTACCGATGATCACCGCTTCCATGCCACCCATATGGCGAGGCTTCGATCGATTTTTATCCCCACGGTGATGTTCATAGGGTCCGCTGCCACCGCCTCTGTGCTGGCCTATGGAGGCTGGGAGATAGCTTTTAGGGGGGCCGACCTGGCTATTCTGGCCATTTTTCTTCAGTATGCCGGGGGCTTCTTTGACCCGATCCAAAATATTGCCAACATTTTAACCGAATTTGTGTCTACCCAGGCCAATATCGAAAGGGTCAGCGGCCTTCTTGAACAGGATCCCGGTATCAATGACCGGCCCACGGTGATCGAACGCTATGGCGATGCCTTTAATCCCCATAAAGATAACTGGGAACCCATAATTGGAGATGTGGAATTTAGGGATGTTACCTTCCGGTACTCGCCGGAGGCAGAAAATGTGCTGGAAAATTTTCACCTCCATGTTCCCGCCGGAACCTATGTAGCCATAGTAGGCGAGACGGGGGCGGGGAAATCTACCCTGGTAAATTTGGTCTGCCGTTTTTATGAACCCGTTTCGGGAGAAATACTGATCGACCAGCGGGATTACCGGGAGCGAAGCCAGTTATGGCTCCATAGCTCCTTGGGATATGTGCTTCAGAGCCCCCATCTTTTTACCGGCACCATACGGGATAATATTCGTTATGGGAAACTCGAAGCCAGTGATGAAGAAGTAGAAGAGGCTGCAAGGATAGTCCATGCAGATTCTATTATTCTAAAGATGGAAAAGGGTTATGACACTGAAGTAGGGGAGGGGGGGGATCGTTTATCCACCGGAGAAAAACAGCTTATTTCTTTTGCCCGGGCTGTGCTGGCGGACCCTAAAATTTTCATCCTCGATGAAGCTACCAGTTCGGTGGATACCGAAATGGAAATGATGTTACAAAACGCTATCCGCACCCTTTTGGTAGGCCGGACCAGTTTTGTAATTGCCCACAGGCTTTCTACCATCAGGGGTGCAGACCTTATTTTGGTGGTCCATGAGGGTAAAATTATTGAACGGGGAAAACACGGAGATCTGATGAAGCTAAAGGGCCATTACTACGATCTGTTTACCCGTCAGTTTGAAGAAGAAGCAGAAGAAAAAATCCTGCGCTCAGGAAAACTCTGATTTTTTTAAAAGGGTAAGAGCTTCATCGAATTCGGTCATCAGGACATGGTCAGATATACCGTCGATGATCTCAACGCTGGACCGGTTTAGGCATTTGCTTTTTAACTCATCTAAGATGCGGTCTATATTTAAAATGTCCTGGCTTAGCAGGGCTTCTTCCAAGTCCGAAACCAGGTGCTGGATGTCTTCTTCATCTCCACCGGGTTCCTCTGGTTCCAGAATTAGGGTTTTCTCCCAGGATTGTATGCTTTTGGTTAATGATAATAGGTCATCGGAGAAGGCAGGCAGGTATCTATTGATGAGGTCTATGTCCTTGGATTTTCCGGCGGCTTCAAGTTCTGATGCCTTAAGGGCCAGGTCAGAAGCCCCAATGGAAGCGGAGGCGCTTTTTAATGCATGAACCTGGGTAACAAAGGTACTTAAATCATCCTTCGAGGGCAGCTCGGCCAAAAGGGGGATGCGCTTTTCTGCATCCTTGCAATAGATGCTTAAGACCCGCTGGTAAAACTCGATCTTGCCGCCGGTCATGGCCAGGCCTTTGCCGGTGTCTAAACCTTGAATATGCGGCAGGGATGCTGCTGGCCCGGTTTCTTCTGTCTTTTCTTCCTTCGAAATGATCTCAACGGTATGGAAGACCATTTTTTCTTTTTGAATCCACCGGCTCAGGATTTCATCCAGCCGGGTTACATCAATGGGTTTGGCAAGGAAGTCATTAAAACCCTTCTCGATAAACATTTCCCGCATTCCCACCAGGGCATTGGCAGTTAATGCTATGATTGGTATGCTCCTGGATTCCTCATCGGAGCTGGAGCTTGCTGTTTTTTCCCGTTTAGCTTCCCAGGCCCGGATTGCTTGAGTGGTCTCTATGCCGTCCATTTCCGGCATCATGTGATCCATGAAGATGATATCGTAGTTTTTTTCTTTGATCATGAGCAGAGCGTCCTCACCCCTAAGGCATGTGTCTACTATGGTTTTGTAGGGGGCTAAAAGGCCTTCTGCCACCTTTAGGTTAGTTGCTATGTCATCTACCACCAAGAGGCGGGCACCCTTTAGGGTAAAACGCCCTATTCCCAGGGATTTTCCCCTGTGGTCCAGGCCATTGGAATCGCCCGAGCGGCCATTAAGCACATTGGCTATGGAAAGGGATTGTACAGGCAGGGGAAGGAATTGGACATTGGGTATGTAGGCCTCGGTTCCCCAGTCCATCATGAGGGCTAAAATTATGGAAGGCCTTTTATCCAAGTTTGGATGGGTACGATCCATTACCGGCTTTATTTTATCGTACAGGCCGTATCCTGATATTACATAGGACCATTCTTCCCGGTTTAGGGCCTGGGTAAAATCTTCTATGGTACTGACCATGGTATAGGGGACCTTCATTTTTTCCAGGGACCAGCATACCGAGTTGCCGTATATTACCCGGCCCTCATAGACTAATACCTTTTTTGCCTTAGGTTCTTCTACCTCTGCATAGGGTTTATGGAACTCTATTTCCTGGGGCAAGAGCACAGAGAAGGTGCTTCCTTTTCCGTATTCACTTTCTACCCCTATGTTTCCTCCCATGGCCAGGCAGAGGCTTTTGGTAATCGATAAGCCCAGGCCCGTTCCTTCTATATGCCGGTTCTTCATCGTATCTACCTGAGAAAAATCACCGAAGAGGAAGGTCTGATCTTCCTGTTTAATCCCCCTCCCTGTGTCAGAGACGGAAATATCAAGCCATATAGTTTTATCGTTCCGCTCTTTTTCGGCGATGGTTAAATTTATATGACCCTTTTCGGTGAACTTAACGGCATTGCTCAGTAAATTGAGTAAAATTTGCCTAATCCGGACCTCGTCTCCTATAAGGCTGTTTGGAATGTTTCCGTCTATGTTGGTGATGAACCTGATTGGTTTTTCACCTAGCCTGGTCCGGATGATATTTACCGTATCGTTAATTAAAGAAGACATATGGTATTTGGCAGAAAGGATTTCCAGTTTTCCCGCCTCTACTTTAGAAAAATCCAGGATGTCATTTATGATGGAAATAAGGTTGTTCCCCGCCTGTTTTATGTCCTGGGCATAGCCCCGGGTTTCTTCAGGAAGGTCACCCCGTAGGATGAGCTCGGCCATGCCGGTTATGGCGTTCATGGGGGTGCGGATTTCATGGCTCATGTTGGCCAGGAATGATGATTTTGACTTGCTTTCTTCGTCGGAGCGCATTTTTTCGGCGGAGAAACGAAGCAGGATAAGGCAAAGGGCCAGGGAGAGAGCCAAACCGAGGACTATCAGTATAGCTGCCGCCACATAGAGATCCCGGTAAAATTGGTAATAGGGGATGATAAGGCCGATAAACCATCCGTTGGATATGGGGCTGAAAAAGGCAATCCCCGACCCTCCATCGGTGTCTATCATGCGGTGGGCAGAGTATGATCCGCCGCTCCTAAGGGTTCGGGCGATCTGTTCGTAGGAGGGCCCTAAATCCTGGAGCTGCAGCCCCATGAAAAAGCTGTCATGGTGGGCCATGAGTATGAGGTTTTGGCTTAAAAGCATGCCGTAGCCGTCCCTGGTAGGTGAGAGGGAGCTAATATAATCCAGGAGCCAGTTAATATTTATATCAACAATTAGGATGCCCACCATTTCATTGCCAGAAAATACGTTTTGCACCGCCGAAACAATTATTTCCCCCGAAAACCAGTCCAGGTAGGGGGCGGTGTAGGCAACAGATCGCCCGCTTCGGATCGCGAGCTGATACCAGGGGCGTGTCTGGGGCACATAGGAATCACCGGGATTAAACCCTATGCCATCATAGAAAACCCCATTGATAAAACCATAAATCCCATGAAAGCCCAATAGGCCCTGATCACGCTGCTGTACCCATTGGGTTGCATCTGTTAGATAGTTTAGTATTTCTTCTTCCGGGGCATCCCTGCTCAGCATCCCCTGGATAATGTTATATGAAGTAAAAAGGGTCGTTTCTGCCTCAGAGAGCCCTGCTCTTACATTGGCTTCTGCGGTAAAAATAATTTCTTCTGTCCTGTTTAATAGGTTAATTCGTAAGATACGGCCTATGAAAAAATTTGCTGCCACTACCATGGCTGCAAAGGCAAAAAACACAAATATTATTTCGCGGTAGTTAAGTTTTAATGCAGATTTCGATATCCGGTTTGTTATCATCGTATGCTCATTATAGGATATGCTTCTCTATGCAAGCCATAAGGACAGGAGGATCGAAGGGTTTTACTATATAATCAACCGCTCCGGCTTTACGTCCCCTTTCTTCGTCTTTTTCGTCTGCCATTCCGGTCAAAAAAATGACCGGAATATCCTTTGTATCGGGGGAAGCCTTTAAAATTTCCAGGGCCTCGTACCCGTTCATTTCGGGCATGTCAATATCCAGCAGTATAAGGTGGGGGCGGTTATTTTCCATGAGGCTGAAAAGCTTTTCCGCCGAAGGTGCGGTAGCAACTGTGTATGTGCCGCCCAGTACGTTCTTTCCAATGCGTAAATTGGCAGGATTATCATCCACTAAAATCAGGAGTTTTTTATCTGTTTCCATCTGCAGGCTCCTTTATCCCCGTTTTCCCTAACCTAAAAAATCTTTTAACAGATCCCCTGCCTTTTGAAATTCTGTCATGAGTACCTCGTCCGAAATTTTTTCAAGAATCCTCCGGGTCCCCATATCTAGGTCTTCTTTCTCTAAAAGATCCAGGAGCCTTTCTATATCATCGGCCCTGCTTGTTTCCAGAGCTTGGGCAAGATCCTTTATCAAACCATAATATGAAGATGCCTGTATGTCTTTATCGGTCCCTGTATCCGGCAAAGTATCATTGTTATAGGGTTCCAGGGCGGTTTGGATGACCTTTACAAGCTTAACAAGGTCATCGGTAAAATCTGCAAGGTTCTCTTCGATAAACGATATATTGGCTTCTCTTCCGGCCGATTCTAGCTCTTCTGCTTTTTTAGACAGGCCGCCGGCCCCTATAGAAAATGAAGCGCTCTTTAAGGCGTGGACCTGGGTTGTAAAGGAAAGCAGATCCTCCTTTTGTGGCAATGATTGCAATAAGGAGATTCGATCCTGGGCATCTTTGCAAAACATGGTTAGGACTGTCAGGTAGCCTTCTTTGGTCCCCCCGGTCATGGTAATGCCCTGGGCAGTGTCAAGGCCGGTTATGTTAAACGGAGCATCAACTTTTGCTGCACTCGGGGCGGCAGCTTTGATTTCTATAGGTGATAACCCTGTTTCTCTTTTTGATTTTGGTATCCATTTATCCAACATCTCATCAAGTTTTGATATATCTATGGGTTTTGCAAGGAAATCACTAAACCCGTGCTGGATAAACATATCTTGCATTCCGGAAACTGCATTCGCCGTAAGGGCTATGATGGGGATCTTCTGATATTTTTCGCCCTCCAGGGCCCGGATGGTTGCAGTAGCTTCTATGCCGTCCATTTCGGGCATCATGTGATCCATAAAAATAATGTCGTAGTCTATGCGTTTTACCAGTTCCACCGCTTCCATGCCGGTCAAACAGGTATCCAGCATGGCCTTATAAGGGGCAAGAAGACCCTCTGCTACTTTTAGGTTTACCGATATATCATCTACCACCAGGATTCGGGCTTGGGGAATGGTAAATCGAATAGCCTTGGCGGCCGCATTGGAGTCATAGTAATCTTGCTTGTCATTAATACCGTTTAGGGTGTTTGCAATGGACAGGGACTGAACCGGCAGGGAAATATACCGTACATTGGGTATGTAGCTCTCGGTTCCCCATTCAACCATGAGGGCCAATGAGGGGGCTTTCCCTTCGTAATGTTCTACGGTTTCCATCACCGGTTTTATTCTGTCGTATAAGCCATAACCCGAAAAAATGTAGAACCATTCTTCCTGGTTTAAGGCCTTTGCAAAGGCATCCTGATTAGTAACTACCCTGTGGGGCACCTTCATGTTATCCAGGGCCCAGCTAAGAGAATCTGCATACACTGCCCGCCCTTCGTAAATAAGGACCTTTTTTTCTTCCGGGTTTTTTACTTCTGCAAAACATTCGGGAGATAAGATGCTCTGGGGTATAATAACCGCAAATTCACTGCCCTTTCCGTAGGTACTGTCTACATAAATATTACCGCCCATGGCCATACAGAGCCGTTTGGTGATGGCCAAGCCCAGGCCCGTCCCTTCCATGGCTCTGTTTCTGGCCAGGTTGACCTGGGTGAAATCTCCAAAGAGCTTGCCCATGTCTTCGGGTTTAATACCCTGGCCGCTGTCGCTGACGCAAAATCTAAGCCAAATTTCGCTGTCTGCCTTGTCAGGATGTAGTTCCAGCCCCTTATGACGGGTTATGGACATGCTGATGTGGCCTTTTTCGGTAAATTTGGCCGCATTGGATAAAAGGTTTAATAAGATTTGCCGTATCCGGACCTCGTCTCCGATTAAGTTATTTGGGATGCTTCCATCAATGTTGGTGAAAAAACGGATAGGCTTATCCATGAGCCTCATTCGGATTATATTTACCGCATCGTTTACAAGGGAGGATAATAAATAATTAACCGGAACGATATCCATCTTTCCAGCTTCGATTTTTGAGAAATCGAGGATATCATTAATAATGCTAATTAAGTTTGTTGACGCCTGCTTTATATCCTGCACTTCTGCTCTGGCATCTTCATCCAGATCCCTTCTTAAAAGCAGTTCTGACATCCCCGTAATTGCGTTCATCGGGGTTCGTATCTCGTGGCTCATGACCGAAAGGAATTGACTTTTCGCATTATTGGCATTTTCGCTCTGCAGGGCCTTTTGGTGGTATACCCATATTCCTATGCATCCAGAGAATACCGAAATGACGAGGGAAAAAATCAGGACGATCCGCATGATCCGTATGTTGGTCCGCTGGGATATGATTATTTCATCGCTTAAATCCACCCCGGCAGCACAATAGACATTGCCGTCTGCATCAAATACAGGGGCAAGCCCGGAAATGAGGTCGTCATAAGAGGTGGTATAGACCCCCAGATCCGAAGCCCAGGCATTCCCTGCCATAATGATAGGAACCGCTTCGGCGGTGGTTGGATCTTCGTCGACGTCGAAGATCCATTCGGGGGTAACCATCCACTCTTCGTCTTCGTCATTGTCGATGATGTATTGAATTTGACCGTCATGGTAGCGCCAGTAGTACACATAGAGGACCCGGTAATCGGCGGCAAACTGCTGCAGCCTGGCTCTGACCATCTCCCACTCGGGTCTTTCCATATCATCTACAGTGTGGAATAGATCTAGCTCTTCGACACTGATAAAGGTTGAGGCTGCCTGGGCGGCGGCTAAAAGGTGGTTATGGGTGCTTTCCACCACGGCGCTTTCCATCCGGCTTATGTAGACCGAAACCACCAGGGAGACCAGCAGCATCAATGAGGCAGAAACAAAGAAAATGGAGAAAACGAACTGGAACCGGTCCGTTATTTTTCGTTTAATTTTTGCCATGCTGATACTCCTCTTTCAAGTCTAGCACCTTATCTGGTTTCTTTCTAGTTTATCCCCTGGCACACCACCTGTCCTGGGTAAACCTAGGTTCTTTCCATTGTTTTTCTTATATTTGATAAATAGCCCGTAATCCCATCGTTATCTGCAGGGCCCTTTCGAAATCTGCCATTAATAGGGCATCAGAAATAAGGTCCAAGGACTCTTTTAAGGTTTCCGATGCGGCATTTTCGGATAATTCTTCCAGCAAACGGTCCGTTTCGGCGGCCTTTTGTTCTTCCAGGGCTGAGGAAAGGTCCTCCAAAAGGGAGAGAATAAGCTCCTTGGAGGCCTGGGCCTTCGGTGCCTCCTGGTCTTTAGGGTCCTTTAGAGCCCCCAGGTCCTGAATAAGTTTTTGCAAGGACCCGTAAAAGGTCCTTAAATTATCTTTTATATACCCTCGGTCACCGGTTTTACCCGCTTTTTCCAGGGCCCCAGCCAAAAGAGACAGATCCAGGGCCCCTATAGAGGCGGAGGCCCCCTTAAGGGCATGGACCTGGGTGATAAAAGAGGAAAGATCCTCCCCATCAGGGATGGTTTCCAGGAGGCCAAGCCTTTTTTCGGCATCCTTCTTAAAGACATCCAGAACTTTATAGTAAAATTCTTTCTTGCCCCCCGTCTTGGCTATGCCCTCTTTAACATTGAGGCCGGGAATTTCTTCCAAGAGGGGGGAACCCTCAGTCCCTGGGGTCTCTTCCTTTGGTTCCCCCCCTCCGGCTATAATTTTTTCTTCCGGAAGCCATTGTAATAATAGGGCTTCTAGCTGGGATACATCAATTGGCTTGGCCAGCATGTCGTTAAACCCCATGGATAGGTACATTTCTTTCATCCCCGATACCACATTGGCGGTCAAAGCTATGATGGGGATGGGCCCATCTTTTTCCAGATCCCTGATTGTTTGGGTTGTCTCTATCCCGTCCATGTCGGGCATCATGTGATCCATGAAGATGATGTCGTATCCATGTTCCTGGAAGGCTTCGAGAGCTTCCCTCCCGCTGCTGGCCAGGTCAATCTGGATCTTATAGGGCAGTAAGAGGCCCTCCGCTACGATTAAGTTGGTGTTGATGTCGTCCACCACCAGAACCCTGGCCTGGGGAGCAGTAAATGGGTCCCTTAGGTTCCCTGCCCCAGGGCCAAGGGGTTCTGATGCTGCACCATTTAATATTTTTGCGATGGAAAGGGAATGGGCAGGTAAAGTAAGGACAGGAAGCTTTGCATCCGGCAGATCCATTCCAAGATCGGCAAGCAGCACCACCGGAACCTTTGTATGTATATGCGGGGAGGCAGAAAGGACTTCTTTATAATGGCGGGAAGCAATAAAGGCAAAGGAATATAGGCCCCCTTCGATTTCCTGACAAAAATCTTCTGCCTTGGAATAATAGGAAAGGGGGACCCCAAGGCTGCCCAGGGCAGCTATGATGGATTCCCTATGCATGCCAGGGTCCTCAAGGAGGATCACCCGATTGTTTTCGGGTTCCTCCACCGAAGCGATGCTCTCATGGCTGCGTATGTTTTGCGGAAGCCTTACGGTAAAGGTGCTGCCCCGGCCATATTCTGATTCTACATCTATGCTGCCCCCCATGGCCTGGACCATACTCTTGGTAATAGACAGGCCCAGTCCGGTCCCTTCTATGCCGGTGTTCTTTACGGCATCGACCTGAACAAAGTCCATAAAGAGCTTACCCAGGTCTTCTTCTTTTATGCCCTTGCCGCTGTCAGAAACCGCAATGCTTAGAAACAATAGGTCCCCTTCCGTATGTCCATTGATGCTTAGGCTGACAAAACCCTTGTCAGAGTATTTTACCCCATTGCTTAGAATGTTTAGAAGAATTTGGCGGATTTTAGCTTCGTCTCCGTGTAGGGCATTGGGAATGTGACTGTCCAGGTTAACAATAAATTGAAGATCCTTAGGCCGTATTCTCATGCGGATTATGTTGATCACATCCTGGATGAGGGTAGAAAATAAATAGTCCACCGGAACAATCTCGAGTTTGCCGCTTTCGATTTTAGAAATGTCCAAGATGTCATTTAAAATTGAAAGCAAGTTTGCCCCTGCCTGTTGTATTGTGAGAATATGCTCCCTGGCGGTAAGGGTCATTTCCTCTCTAAGGGCCAGTTCTGCCATGCCGGTGATGGCGTTCATGGGGGTGCGGATTTCGTGACTCATTTTAGCAAGAAAGTCACCCTTGGATTTGGCGGCAGCCTCAGCTTTTTCTTTTTCATGCTGAGCTACCATGGCCGAAAGCTCTGTTAATTGGGCATGATGCAGCTGCTCAAGGGTAGCTTGCAGGCGGGAAGAGAGGAGGGCAATTTCATCATTGCTTTGATTGATGTGGAATTGTACATCCAGATTACCCTGGGAAACTTTTTCTGCTGCTATTCCCACTTCGTAGAGGGGTTTGGCTATGGACCGGGTCACTGTAAGGGCCAGAACTATAGAAATAAGCAGGGAAACAGCCACCAGGGACAGCATAAGCAGGGCGTTGTACATGGCATTTTGATTGTTTAAAATAATTAATTGCTCAGATTGATCCAGGTTTTTATTAAACCCCACGCTCAGGTAGTAAGAAAAGGTATTAAAAATGGGGTTAAAACGGTTAATCATAATGGAAAGGGCTTCTTCTCTTCGGCCCTGTTCGACAAGAAAAAAGATATCGTACACGGTAGGAAGATAAACATAGGAAAAAATTTCTAACAGGTTTGAGATATCCTGCATCTCCCCAGGAGAAAAAACATCGCTGAATGAATCCTGGTTTTCTATGTAATAAAAAAGAATATCCCTTAAACTGTCCATATGCAGTCTGGTGGTATCAATAATATGGTTGGCCAGGTCAAGGTCGGTAATGTAAACAATGCTGTATACACCATTTTCTATAGCTGCATTGTGATCATAGAGTTCATTAAAAAGAGAAACATTATTGATCATTCTGACCGATGAATTACCCAGGGAATCGAGACTTATATAACCGGTGAGCCCAATAATAATGGTAAAAAAGACTATGGTAAAAAAGGAAAGGAGGAGCCTGGTTTTTATCTTGAATTTTCGAAGCATCATGATCTCCCAATAAGGCTTATGCGATCATATGCTGAGTATTGACCCTCTTTTATTTGAATGATGTATACATTAATGTATGGGTTATTGTTCTCATCAAATTGTATGGTCCCAAGGATAGTATCCGTTTCCTGGGACTTCATGGCAGCAATTATTTCGGGCCAGCTGGTAGAACCTGCCTTTTCTATGGCCGAAGATAATAAATAAAGGCTCGTGTATGCCGTAGCAGAACCGGCCAGGGGCATTTGACCAAATAATGAATAATAATTTTTTACGAAATCTGAAATTTTTTCATCCGGATCATCGTAGGAAAATGGAGCAGTATAATACACATTCTCCATGGCCCTGGGGTTATAGACATAGGTTAAGATACCGTCCCAGGCATCGGTGCCAAGCAGGACTGTGTCGCTCAAGCCCAGGTCATAGGCGGTGTTTACCAGCACCGAAGCGGGGTAAAAATCTTCGGGGCAAAAAATTATGTCCAGGTTGTGCTCTTTAAGATGCTGTAGTATTAGGTGAAAGTCCTCTTCGGAATTATAGGTTTCATAGGCAATGATCTGCCCCCCCAGGGAGCTGAAGGTTTCGGCAAAAACTAAAGAAGCGTGTATGTATGTTTCTATGGACAGGTTGCTCAAAACTGCGGCGGTTTGGGCCTTGAGCTTGTTAAAAGCAAAGTGAGCCATGACCTGGGCCTGGTAGTCGTCGGTGAAGATGGCCCTAAATACATTGCTCCTGCCCAGGGTTACCGCCGGATTCGAGGCGGTGGGAGAAATGATCGGAATTCCATGCTGTTCGGAGATCTCTGCCAGAGCTATCGTAGGCCCGGAATAACTGGAACCTATAATGGCCCGTACCCCCTGGTTAATCAGCTTCTCGTACTGTTCAAGGATAAAGACCCTGTCACCCCTGTCATTTAATACCAGGATGTCCAGCATTTTTCCATCTATCCCCCCAGAGGCATTTATTTCTTCCTTGGCCTGGTGTAAGCCATTTAAGGCCCTTAAGCCTTCATCAGAAGAATCGCCGGTTAAGGGGAGCAGGGCACCCAGGGTTATAAATTCCTGTTCCGGCGGGCGGGGAGTACAGCCGGAAAAGAACATTAATAGAACCCCTAATAAAAAACCTGGGATTATTATGCAGAGTCTTTCAGCTCTAATTTTGTCCATTTGCGGCTCCCTGGGTGAGCTCAGCAAGTAGTTCTTTAATCTTTGATTCTGCCCTGGGAAATTCGGACAGGAGGATATCATCGGAAATATCTTCGATAAGGTCTAATGCTTTTTTATCGGTGACTTTTTTTGTTATCATATCGATTAAGCTGTCTATGGCTGCTGTCTTTTGTGATTGTAATGCCCCTTGCAGGTCTTGTAAAAGAGACAGGTATTCGGGATCACCCGGGTCATTATTATGCTTTTCATCTTCGGTTTGCATCAGCTTTAGGGCGTCTTTAATCTGGGCGCATAATATGGCCAGATCTTCGTAAAAATCCTGTATATGTTCGCCTATAAATGACAGATCCCCCTGCTTGCCGGCCCGTTCCAGATCATCAGCTTTTTGCGAGAGGCTCTCTGCTCCTATGGAAGCGGATGCGCTTTTTAATGCATGCACCTGGGTGACAAAGAGGGTAAGATTATCAGAAGAGGGTAGCTTGGTAAAATAGGGGAGCCTGTCAACGCCGTCTTTGCAGAACATGGAGAGTACCGAACGGTAGCTCTGCAGGTTTCCGCCGGTCATGGAAATTCCCTGTTCGGTATCGACCCCAGGAATGCTGATTTTTGCCGGGCTTTCATTGGATATTTTTTTTGCCGCATTGATCGTTTCAAACTCTTTTTTATCCTGGGGGATCCAGTGATCCAGAATGTCATCGAGCTTTGAAACATCTATGGGTTTTGGCAGAAAATCATTAAAACCCTTCTCGATAAACATTTCCCGCATGCCCGATATGGCATTGGCAGTAAGTGCAATGATGGGAACCAGATTCACCGATGCCCTAATGCGTTCGGTAGTTTCTATTCCGTCCATCTCGGGCATCATATGATCCATAAACACAAGATCATAATCGTGGGTCTTACACAGTTCTATCGCCTCTTGACCGCTTAAGCAGGTGTCTAACTTGGCTTTGTATGGGGCCATCAAACCTTCTGCTACCTTTAAGTTGACCGCAATGTCATCGACAATAAGTATCCGGGCCCTGGGAATAATAAACCGTATGCCTCCCCCGGATATGGAGGTATCAAAATAATCCTGGCGGTCCGATTTTCCGTTAAGGGTATTGGCAATAGAAAGGGATTGTACCGGCAGGGAGATAAACCGTACATTGGGGATAAAATTTTCTATCCCCCATTCTACCATCAGGGCAAGGCGGGGTCTTCGTTCACTGGGAAAAACCACCTGCTCCATGATGAGCTTTATTTTTTCATAGAGCCCATACCCGGAAAAAATAAAGAACCATTCTTCTTTTTGTAGGGCCTCAGTAAAATCCGATTCTGTGTGTACCACCAAATGGGGCACCTTCATGTTATCAAGTGCCCAGGCTACCGAGTGGGCATAGATTTGCCTTCCTTCGTAGACCAGCACCTTTTTTTGATCCGCCTCCAGTACCGAGGCAAAGGGGGTTTCCTTATCGATGAACTGGGGAAGCAGAATACTAAAGGTGCTGCCCTTGCCATATTCGCTTTCTACCCTAATATCCCCTTCCATGGCCTGGCAGAGCCGCTTGGTTATGGCCAGGCCCAGGCCCGTACCCTCGACAGTGCGGTTCCTTGTTCCATCTACCTGGGTAAAGTCGCCAAAGAGCTTTATTTGGTCCTCTTCTTTGATCCCCTGGCCCGTATCGGTTACCGAGATCTTAAGCCATATATGCCTGTCATTCCGCTTTTCGGTGGTTACCGACATGCTTATGTGGCCCTTCTCGGTAAACTTTGCGGCGTTGGACAGAAGGTTAATAAGGATTTGCCGTATCCTTACTTCATCGCCCACTAAAACATTGGGAATACTTCCATCTATGTTGGTAAAAAACCTAATGGGTTTGTCTATAAGGCGGAGGCGGATTATATTTACCGTGTCATTAATAAGGGAAGATAGCATATAACGGACCGGGTGTATTTCCAGCTTCCCTGCTTCGATTTTAGAAAAATCCAGAATATCGTTTATTATGGAAATAAGGTTTGATGCGGCCTGCTTTATGTCCTGGATATCACCCCGGGCATCCTCGGGCAGATCTCTCCGTAACAAAAGCTCGGTCATGCCGGTAATGGCATTCATGGGGGTCCGGATTTCGTGGCTCATGTTGGCGAGGAAACTGCTCTTGGTACGGCTCGCCATCTCGGCTTCTTCCCTGAGCTCCTGGACCCGTAGGTTTTGAATTTCAATGAGCCGGTCCTTGGTTTTTCTGGTGGTTTCGACTACCACCATGACTGAAAAGACCAGGGCATAGGTGACAAGCAAATGGGCCGGAACCGTCATATCATAGTTATACAGGGAAAGACCGGGGATATACATTTGCAGGGAAACCAGGACTACCAGGATGGCAGAAAAGATAATCCCGATTTTCATGCCCAAAAGCATGATGGTCGTCAGGGGGTACATGTAGACAAAGAGAAAGTTAGTCCCCTCAGCTTCCCCAAGGTAGGTAACGGCCAGGCAGAGCATGCCATAAAAAATCATAAGCATCAGGGCAGGGACCATTTGGGATACCCTTTTCATCCGGGAAAAGACTATGGTCATGATTGCTATGAGCAGCATAACCCCGCAGGCTGCTACGGTGCCGTATTTCCCTTCGTTGAACCTAATAACAATGAAACCTACAAGGATTCCGCCCCCAAATACGCTGATAAAATTGAGTAATACATATCTTATGAGGTAGTCGGACATGCCAAAATCGCTTTTCCCGGTATATTTACCCGATGTGGCGAAGTTAATGACAAAATCCAGGAGCCGTTCCCTGATCCTGGTTAATTTCATAATGTTTCCTTTCTAGGCTTTAAATATACTTCAATGTGCCAAAAGGTTCAATTCATACCCCCCAAAAATGGCTCAATTATGACAAATTTGGCAAAAATGTACCTTGATACAAGGTTCCCTTTTGTAGTAAGTTGTTTTTATGTACAGGAGGACTTATGTCGGATGCATCTAAGTCAGAAACAATGCGGGATATTATTAACCGCGTACGGGTATTGAGGGAAATTTCCAATATATCTGCCGATGACCTCGCCAAGGAATTGGGCTTTGATCCCATCGAATACGCCGCTTGGGAATCGGGAGAAAAAGAGTTTTCCATGGGTGCCCTGGTAGAAATTGCCGGGTACTTCAAGGTAGATCTCTCGGAACTCATTACAGGCCTTACCTCGAAACTGCGGACTTTCTGCATTACCAGGGCCGGTGAGGCTCCCGAAGTTAGCCGCCGGCC
The DNA here is from genome assembly GCA_009777335.1 of Treponema sp. Lineage (GTDB taxonomy): Bacteria > Spirochaetota > Spirochaetia > Treponematales > Breznakiellaceae > WRKT01. Next base: position 59,638 of record WRMC01000010.1, read on the forward strand.
TATGTACACATACTGGAATCTTGCCTATAACTTTCACCGGAAAAAATGTGATCCCTTCATGGTGGAAGCAAGTTCAGATACCGAAAAGAACCCCATAGCCCTGAATACCCATCCGGGACAGGAGTTTAACTATGTGGTGGAAGGGCGGCTCCTCATCTCTGTGGGGGGCCGTGAGTCGGAACTTGGACCCGGGGATTGTATTTATTACGATTCCACCGAACCCCATGGCATGAAGGCCCTGGGAGGGAAACCTGCCCGCTTTTTAGCTTTTGTGCTTTAAGGCCCTATAAACAGCAGGTTTTACATACCTAAACAACTAAAGAGGAAACCTAGAGGATATTATGACTGCAACAATGATGGATACCTTTGTACCAAAGAAGGATTTTGATTCCTATGAAGAATTTTACAACAATTTTACGGTCCAGGTGCCGGAAAACTTCAATTTTGCCTGGGATGTGATGGATGTATTGGCTCGGGACAAGCCTAATGAACGGGCCCTGGTCTGGTGTGACGAAAAGGGGGCCGATGCGGAATTCACCTTTGAGGATATCAGGAAGCTGTCCAACCAGGCAGCCCATGTGCTGAGCAAGGGGGGCATACAAAAGGGTGACCCCGTAATGCTCATCCTTAAACGCCGCTTCGAGTACTGGCCCATACTTCTGGCTCTGCACAAGATAGGGGCCGTGGCCATTCCCGCCACCCACCTGCTGACCTCCAAGGATATAATCTACCGCATGGAGGCCGCCGATATAGTCTCCATCATCTGTGTGGACGATCCTGAGCTTCTGGTGAGGGTCGACGAATCGGAGCTTGCCACCGCCAAGGAAGGGAAGAGCCGGCTCAAATTTAAGGCCTTTGTCCGTTCAGTCCATACCCCCAAAGAAGAAGACCCGGCCCAAAAGGCCGCTGCCCTCTTCAAAGAAAAGGCCCTGAGTGCATGGACAGACTTTAATGTCCAGTCAAAGACTGAAGCGGAGGACTTTACCAGGGCCGCTTCGGTAAACAGCAATACCGACAGTATGCTCCTTTATTTTACCTCCGGCACCACGGGGATGCCCAAGATGGTCCGCCACGACTGGGCCTATCCCCTGGGGCATATAGTCACCGCCCATTATTGGCACCGGGTAGTAAAGGGGGGGCTCCATCTTACGGTGGCCGACACAGGCTGGGCTAAAGCCGCCTGGGGCACCATCTATGGTCAATGGATCTGCGAAGCGGCGGTGTTTGTTTATGATTATGACCGCTTTGTGCCCCAGGCCATGCTTGAGGTGATCAGCAAGTATAAGCTGAGTACCTTCTGCGCTCCCCCCACCATTTATGTGTTCTTTGTCAAAGAGGACCTAAAAAAATACGATTTTTCCTCCCTTAAAAATTGCGCCACCGCCGGGGAACCCTTGAATCCCGAGATCTATGAGGCCTTTCTGGCCGGGACGGGGATCAAGCTCCGGGAGTGCTACGGCCAGACCGAACTTACCGTTACCCTCTGTACCTATCCCTGGCTCGAGCCCAAGCCCGGTTCCATGGGTAAGCCTTCCCCCGGCTATGATATAGATCTGGTCAGAGAAGACGGAAGCTCCTGTGACATGGGTGAAGAGGGTCAAATCGTGGTCCGGACCGACAGGAGAAAGCCCCTGGGGATGTTCCATGGATATTACCGGGATGATGATCTTACCAAGAGCGTCTGGTACGATAATGTGTACCACACGGGGGATATAGCCTGGAAGGATGAAGACGGCTACTTCTGGTTTGTGGGCCGCAGCGATGATGTCATAAAAAGTTCGGGGTACCGGATAGGCCCCTTTGAGGTGGAAAGCGCCCTCTATGAGCACCCGGCGGTCCTGGAATGTGCGGTCACGGGGGTCCCTGATCCCGACCGGGGCATGGTGGTAAAGGCTACCATAGTCCTCTCCAAGGATTGGACTGCTTCGGAGGAACTCAAGGTGGAGCTCCAAAACCATGTTAAAAAAATCACCGCCCCCTATAAGTACCCCAGGGTGATAGAATTTGTCCCCGGTCTGCCAAAGACCATCAGCGGCAAAATCCGGCGGGTCCAGATCCGGGAAGGTGACAGGAGCAGTGCCGAATGATCACAGCCAAAGAAAATTACGTAACCCGGTTAATCGAAAACGATTACATAGACCCGGAACTCTACGGGAAATTCGATGTAAAACGGGGGCTCCGGAATGCCGACGGCACCGGGGTCCTGGTGGGACTCACCCGGGTGGGGGATGTTCACGGCTATGATATTATAGAAGGGAAAAAGGTAGCTGTCCCGGGAAAACTCTTCTACCGGGGAATCGATGTTAATTCGATTATAAATACCGCCGAGAAGGAGAAACGCTTTGCCTACGAAGAAAGCACCTATCTCCTCATGTTCGGTCACCTGCCTAACCGGGAGCAGTTAAAAGAATTTGCTTCCCTCATAGGCAGCTTGCGGGGTCTCCCCAGGAATTTTGCCGAGGATTCGATTCTTAAATTCCCCTCCCGGGACATCATGAATAAGCTGGCCCGGTCGGTCCTGACTCTTTATTCCTATGATGAATCTCCAGAAGATCAGGCCCCCGAAAATGTGCTCCGCCAATGCCTGGAATTAATTGCCCGGTTCCCCACCATTGTGGCTTATTCGTACATGGCCAAGAAGCATTACTTTGATCATGACAGTCTGGTTATCCATGTACCGGACCCCCATGCCTCTACGGCGGAGCTGGTCCTCAAGCTGATCCGCCAGGATATGCAGTTCAGCACCCTGGAGGCAGAGATCCTGGACATGGCCCTGGTGCTTCATGCGGAACACGGGGGAGGGAATAACTCCACCTTTGCGGTCCATCTTATTTCTTCCGCCGAAACCGACACCTACTCTGCCATTGCCGCCGGGGTTGGCTCCCTAAAGGGCTATAAGCATGGGGGTGCCAATATTAAGGTCATGGAAATGATGGATGATATAAAGAAGCATGTTAAACGCTGGGATGATAAAAAGGAGCTAGCGGCCTACTTGCGGGCAATTCTTAAGGGCGAAGCCAATGACGGCTCCGGTCTGGTCTACGGCCAGGGCCATGCGGTGTATACCGTGTCAGACCCCAGAACCATTTTGCTGCGGGATAAAGCTGCCTTCCTGGCGGAAGAAAAGAACCTGAGCCAGGAGTTTATTCTGTACCGCAATATCGAAGAAATATTCCCTGAGATCTTTAAGAAAGAAAAGGGGATAGATAAGGACATCTGCACCAACGTGGATTTTTATTCCGGCTTTGTCTACAAGATGCTCGGCATTCCCCTGGAGGTATACACCTCTATTTTTGCCATCAGCCGGGTGGCAGGCTGGTGTGCCCACCGGATGGAAGAACTCATCTCCGGGGGCCGGATTATCCGGCCGGCCTACAAATGTGTCCAGGATCCGGTTCCTTATAGCTCTGTTAATGAGAGGTAAGGACCTTGAACCCTTCACCCTAAAAGACTATGCTAGGGGGAACCAGGAAGCAGAGAGCTTCGGGCCAATTTTATTTGACGGAAGTGAAAACCATGAAGAAAGTTAACGTGCTATCTGTGTTAGTCCTGGTCCTTGGTCTGACCGTTTTAAGCTCCTGCAACAGGGGCAGTTCAAACGCCGAATCGGTGGACAGGGAAACCAGTTATGCCTTTGGGATGTTTGTGGCGGGGTTCTTAACCGCCGATCTGGGTCTCCCCGTTTTGGGCTATGATTATAACGCTTTTATGGACGGCTTTCGGGATTATAATGATGCCCGGGAAACCCGCTTTACCGAAGAACAGGCCATGGACAGGATCATCGCCTTCCTCAGCGGCCTTGAACTTCCACCGGCCCAGTTTGATGAAGAATTATGGATGATTAGTGAGCTAAACCGGGAAGAAGGGGAAGCTTACATGGCACAGAACGCCGCCAGGAGCGGAGTAAGCACCACCTCCAGCGGCCTCCAGTATGAAGTGGTCCAGCAGGGCACGGGTTTACGGCCCGGTATCAATGATACCGTTCAGGTCCACTACGAAGGGACCTTTCTGGACGGCTTTGTCTTTGACAGCTCCTATAACCGGGGTATCCCGGCGGAGTTCCCCCTTTCCATGGTTATCGAAGGATGGACCGAGGGCTTACAGCTCATGAACGAGGGGAGCATATACCGTTTTGTAATCCCCCCCCATCTTGGTTATGGGGTAGGGGGTATACCCAACGCCATCCCCCCCAACCAAACTCTTATTTTTAGAGTGGAGCTACTTTCGGTAGAAAGGTAAGGTATGAGGACATATAAAACCCTTGTAGCAGGGACGGTACTTTTTTTTGCGGCGGTGTTTTTCTGCGCCGCCGAGGGCATAGCCGAGAAGGCCCAGAGGGGAAACGAAAGGGCCGAAATGAGCTATGCCTTTGGAATGTACCTGGCCCTGGACCTCATGGAAACGGGCCTGGAATTTGACTATGCCGCCTTCGCCCAGGGCTTCCGGGAAACCATGGAACAGGAAGAAACCCTCTTTAGCATAGAAGAAGCCATAGATATCTTAAACATGGCCTTTGACCGGCTCATGGCTGAAGAAGATGAGCTTATGCGGATCGAGGGTGAATGGCAGCGCCAGCGGGGCGAGGCCTTCCTGGCCGAGAACAGCCAAAGACCCGGGGTGATAGTGACCCCCAGCGGTCTCCAGGTAGAAATCCTCATCGAAGGAAGCGGAGAGATACCTGGGGCTGCCGACTATGTGCTGGTCCATTACCACGGAACCTTTGTAGACGGAGAAGTCTTTGATACCACCCGGGATGATGCGGAGCCCATACTCCTTCCTGTTGACCAGGTAATACCCGGCTGGTCCGAGGGTTTACGGATGATCAGCGAAGGAAGCTTTGCCCGCTTCTTTATTCCCCCCGACCTGGCCTATGGACCCTGGGGGCTCTATGGAGCTATTCCCCCCTATGCGGTGCTTATCTTCGAAGTAGAGCTCATCGCCATAGTGCGGGATTAGCTCAGGTACTCCTCTATAATTGACGAGAGTGGGTTTTCGTCTATCTTGATTATTCCCTTTTCCCTTTCGCAGCTTTCTACCGAGTCCGAGGCATGGGCGGTGTTTACCATCACGTCCCTGCCAAATTCCCGGCGCACCGTTCCCCCCGGGGCCTTTAGGGGGTCCGTGGGGCCCAGGACGTCCCGGATCTTCTCCACCGCTTTTTCGCCCTCGTATATAAGGACCATGCACTTTACGGTCCCTGGCAAGGCCGCCTCCTCCGGGGGGCAGCTATCGGGCCGGCGGCCGGACATAAATTCCACTATCTGGTAAAACTGATCCCGGGCATAAGCTTCGCCGAAGCAGGAGCTTAGGCAGGCCCGGGTTTTTTCATCCAGGGGCAGGGAGAATTCCTTTTCGAGGACCTCCAGGGCCCGGTCACCAAAAATGGGCCCCAGCCGCTTTATCAGGGCCCCCTCTACGGGGCCGTAAAAATCCAGGGCCTGGGCCAAGGATATGCTGAATACCTTGGTCCCCACTATGCGAAGGCCCGTACGGGAAAACATGTCAATGATGGTCCCGGGCCTGCCCGAGGCATTGCTCCAGTTATCGGGTTTAATTATAACCAGGGTCTGCTCTATCTTTTGGCCCTCCGGGTAGACCATGTTATGGACTATATTTTCGCTTTCCTTAAAGTATTTTACAAAAAGGGCCATTACCTCGTTGGCATAATCCTGGGTGTGGGGGGTAAGAACCGCGGGCTCAAAGTAAATGGGCTTGGTATTGTCCTGACCATCATAAATAAGATCTGCATAGGTGTCTCTAATGGTTTCACCAGTGAGGGTTTCAAAGCTCCGGCTCTCGGGGGAGATGGGGCCGCAGGTTTCGGAGAGCTTCCGGCAGGCATCGGTTCCCTTAAAGATAAGAAAGAGGGACCGGTGCTTGCGGCCCCCAGAGGGCCCCAGGTGCTGCTCTATATAATTGGCCAGGAGTCCCTCTGCACCGGATAAATTTTGCTTCCGCACTACCGCGGCATATTCACCCACAAAGTCTTCGTTGGGGGTTATTATCTGGGCCCCTACCAGCTCCAGATCTGATCGGGAAAGAAGCCGGGCAATGACCCCTCCGGTTCTGCTTTTGGCTATGGTGTAGGGGGTTACCAGCACATAGGATAAACTCTCTTTCATTGTAAGCTCCTTGGGGCCTATCATACGAAGATACGGTTTCTTTGTCAAAGAGGATGACTTCGGGGTCTTTTCCCTCCCCGGGCCTTAGGGGTACAATGGGCCCACGGAGTTTCCATGTTACAGTTCATGCGTAATATAGGCATCATGGCCCATATTGATGCGGGTAAAACCACCACCACCGAGCGAATTCTCTATTACACCGGACGCAGTCACCGGCTTGGAGAGGTGGATGACGGCGAAGCCATTATGGATTGGATGGAACAGGAGCAGGAAAGGGGTATCACCATACAGAGTGCCGCCACCACCACCTACTGGAGGCGGACCCACAAGGGCGTCCAGGGTACGGGCCCCCTGCACCAGATTAATGTGATCGATACTCCGGGGCATGTGGATTTTACCGCCGAAGTAGAGCGATCCCTTAGGGTCCTCGACGGGGCGGTGGCGATCTTCGATGCGGTCCATTGGGTAGAACCCCAGACCGAAACGGTGTGGCGTCAGGCTGCCCGTTACCATGTGCCCTGCATAGGGTACATCAATAAAATGGACCGGACCGGGGCAGATTTTTTTTCCGCCCTGGATGATATAGCTGCCAAACTGGGGACCCCCGCCACGGCCCTGCAGATACCCATAGGAAAAGAAAATACCTTCGAGGGCGTCATAGATCTCATCGAAATGGTAGAGCTGCGCTGGGACCCTTCAACCAATGGGGAAGAAATTCGAATATCCCCCATAGGGCCCCAACGGGAAGAAGAGGCCCTCACATGGCGGGAGAAACTCATCGATGCCCTCTCTGCCGTATCGGACCCGGTGACCGAGAAATACCTGGCTGGAGAAGAGCTGCCCCTTGATCTTATCCGGGGGGAGCTACGAAAGGCCGTGATAGACCGGAAGATCTTTCCCGTCTTTGCCGGAGCTTCCCGCCGGAACATGGGGGTCCAGCCCCTGATCGACGCCATCCTTGATTACCTCCCCGCCCCCGATGAAGTAGAACCTGCCCTGGGGCGGCATCAGAAGCGGGACGAAGACATTCCCATCCCCTGTGATTCTGATGCTCAGGCCCTGGCTCTGGTGTTTAAGATCCAAACGGAGCGGGAGGCCGGGAGCCTCTGCTATGTCCGGATGTATTCGGGGGTCCTCAAGCCAGGGACGGTGGTGTTCAATGTGGGAAAACGCAAGAGGGAAAGGGCCAATAGAATTTTACGGATGCATTCAAATAAATCGGAACCCATAGATACCCTCAGCGCCGGGGACATAGGGGTGATCATAGGAATGAAGGAAGCTCAGACCGGAGACACCATAGGCAGCGAAGGCTGGCCCGTCTTACTGGAGCGGATGCAGTTTCCGGAGCCGGTTATATCGGTTTCCATGGAACCCATGAATCATTCGGAGCAGGAAAAGCTAAAGGACATCCTGGCCATCCTCTCTAAAGAGGACCCCACCTTTGTGGCCAAGGAAAACGAAGAAACGGGGCAGCTCATTATTTCCGGCATGGGGGAACTCCATCTGGATGTGCTGGTAACCCGGATCCTCAAGGAGTTCAATGTCAGTGCCAAGGTGGGGAACCCCCAGGTAACCTATAGGGAATCTATCAGCCAGACCCTGGAAAGGACCGAAACCTTTTCCCGGGTAATCGCCGGCAAGGAGAATTCCGCCTCCCTTACCATGCGCTTTGAACCCCGGGAGCGGGGGACGGGGAACCATTACTCCTGGAACCTGAGGGATGCCAAGATCCCCCAGGAGATTCAAGATGCAGTGGAACGGGGGGTGCTTTCGGCCCTGCAATCGGGGATAGTCCTGGGCTACCCCTGCATAGACATAGGGGTGAGCATTACGGGAGCGGTCTACTCGGAGCTTAACTCCACCGAGTTTGCCTTCGAAGCCTGTGCCTCCATGGGGTTTGACGAGGGCTGCCGGAATGCTGCGCCCATTTTACTGGAGCCCATCATGGCGGTGGAGCTAAGCTCCCCCAAGGAATTTGTGGGAGATGTCATTAGCCTGGTAACCCAAAGGGGAGGGCAGGTATTGAATATGGAATCCAAGGCCCTGGGGGATGAAGTAAAGGCCCTGGCTCCCATGGAAAAAATGTTTGGGTTCATGACTGCCCTGCGCAGTACCAGCCAGGGCCGGGCCACCTTTACCATGGAATTTTCCCACTTCGAAAAGAGATCCGAAAAGTTTTAGCCTATCAGGTGTAACGCTGATTTATTTTTTCCGCCATCATCAAAAGATGGGCCCTGGTGTTCTGCTCCGGGTCGTCCAGGACCGCCTCAAGGAGCTCTTCCAGGATAATTCCCAGATGCTTACCCGGGGCTATCCCCAGGGCTATCAGGTCCCGGCCGGACACTGCCAGATCCTTTAAGGTAAAGGCCCTGCTCTGGGCAAGGATGGCCCCGACCCTTTCTTGCAGGGGAAGGAGGAAATCCCTCTCTGGCTCTATCCCCTTGGTGGCGTAGGCATCACAGCGGCGAAGGTCATAGAGATCCTCCAGGTTTTCTTCTCCCACCCGGATGATAAAACGCCGGACCGCCGCATCGTTCCAGGTCCCGTCGTACTGGAACATGTGGACCTCCACAAGGCGGCATACCCTGTCTATGTGGGCATTGGAGTAACGGAACCTTTGCATGAGATTCCGGGTCATAAGGGCCGATTCCTGATCGTGGCCGTAGAAGGTGTAGGCCCCCTTATCACCCAGCCGGGCAACCCTGGGCTTGCCTATGTCATGGTAGAGGGCCGCCAGCCTCACCGCCTGATTCCTCCCCCCTCGGGCGGCATAATCGCAGGCCAGGAGGGAATGGTCCAGCACATCGAAGGCATGGTAGCCCCTTTGCTCTGCCCCCCGGCAGGCCGCCAGTTCGGGGATAAGGATCTGTAAAAGTCCCGTCTTTTCCATCAAAAGCAGGGCCGCCGAGGGCCTGGGGGAGCTCACTATCTTTTCCAGCTCGTCCCGTAAGCGTTCGGGGGCCACCTGGGAACAAAGGTTAAGGGCCTGGGGTATGGCGGCCAGGGTTTCGTCATCGAGGCCAAAACCCAGCTGGCTGGCAAAACGCAGGGCCCTTAAGGGCCTTAGGCCGTCTTCGGCAAAGCGCTCGGCGGCCCTTCCCACCGAACGGATAAGTCCTTTTTTTATGTCCCCCCGACCATCGAAGGGGTCTACCAGGGGACCGGCGGGGAGCTTATAGGCCGCCGCATTCATGGTGAAGTCCCGGCGGGAGAGATCCTCTTCTATGGAGACCCCATATACCACCTGGTCGGGCCGGCGGCCGTCGCTGTAGCTCCCTTCACTGCGAAAACTGGTGACCTCAAAAACCATATCTTTAAAGTGGACGCTTACGGTGCCGTGTTTTATCCCCGTAGGAACCACAAAGCTGGAACCCTCATTTTTTATGGAGGAGAAAAGTTCGATTACCTCTTCGGGGAGGGCGTCGGTGGCGAGATCCCAATCCTTGGCCTTTTGGCCCCTCAAGAGATCCCGTACTGCTCCCCCCACCAGGTAGACCTGTTTCCCCCCCCGGGTAAAAATGGCGGCCGCTTCTTTGACTTGCTTGGGGATCTTCATGAAGCTGCTAGTGGATGCGTTCTACTTCGAAAAACTGGCCCGGGCGTTCCAGCTCCTCCTGGGCCTGGATTATCTGCAGTTCTACCAGGGGGGGTTTCTCTTCCATGGCTTGGTAATGGCTCAAGCTCTTTTCCAGAATGCTGTAGACAGAGGCAGTACAAAGCCTGAGGGTTTCCTGGATATCCCGGGTTTCCAGGTAGCGGCAGAGGAAGACCGCGGCGGTGATGTCCCCCGAACCAGCCATCCTGCCTATGGGCAGTTCGGGGGTCCGGACCGAGTAGAGGTTCTCCCTGTCCGAGACGAGCATTCCCAGTTCAGAGCCCGTACTGCCGTAGCTGGTGACCAGGATTATTTTTGGCCCCCTCTTGTGGAGATCTTCTATGGCCCTGTAGGCTCCATCCCTGTCGTAGGCATCTATTCCGGTAAGGGCCTCAAGTTCAAATTGGTTAGGGGTAATAATATCCGCCAGGGGAATGAGGGTGTTTTTAAAGATCCCCGGGATGTCGGGCTTCACATAGAAACCGCGGCCCACGTCTCCCATGACGGGATCACAGCAGTAGAGGGCCTGGGGCGAAACAGCGCGGACCCTTTCTATGGCGCCGGTTATGGCCTTGCCTACCTCCGCGTCTCCCATGTAACCCGAGAGGATGGCCTCGCAGCGGGGCAGGACTCCCCGTTCATCGAGCCCAGAGACCAGGTCCTCCACCAGGGCTCCCCCCAGGACCTGTCCCCTCCAGGCTCCGTAGCCCGTATGGTTAGAAAATTCTACCGTGTTAATTGCCCACACTTCCCGGCCCAGACGCTGCATGGGAAAGACCGCTGCGGTGTTTCCAGCATAACCGTACACAACATGAGATTGAATAGATAATATGGCCATCTGGTCCTTCCCGTCAAAAAAAATTCTGCTTTCATATCCTAGCTGTCCCAGAGGCTCTAAGTCAAGGAGAGTCCTTTATTAAAGGCCAAGGATAAGCTAGGATGAGCTAGGAATTAACATGGCAGCAACTATTATCGATGGAAAAGCTATAGCTGAAGGTTTATACCAGACCCTAAGGGAGCGGGTAGGCCGCCTCCAGGGGGAGGGGATCTCTCCCTGTCTGGCGGTCCTCTTGGTGGGGGAAGATCCTGCGAGCCTCTCCTATGTAAGGGCCAAACAGCGGGCCCTGGCGGATCTAAACATGGAGGGCCGGGATATACGGCTCCCGGAAGAAACCACCGAAGAAGAGCTGCTCCGTCGTATCTCTTCTTTAAACGAGGACACATCAGTCCACGGCATCCTCGTCCAATTCCCCCTGCCGCCCCATATCAGGACCGAAAGGATAGTCAATGCCCTGGAGCCCTCGAAGGATGTGGACTGCTTTCATCCCCTTAACCTGGGTAAGCTCCTCCGGGGCCAGGAGGGCTTTCTCCCCTGCACCCCCAGGGGTATCATCTTCCTCTTGTCGGAGCTAAAGATTCCCCTTAAAGGTAAGAACATCGTCATCCTGGGCCGCTCAAATATTGTAGGAAAACCCCTGGCCCTGCTCCTGGCCCGGCGGGAGCAAAATGCCACGGTTACGATCTGCCATACAGGAACGAAGGACCTGGGCTTCCACAGCCGCCAGGCGGATATCCTTATCGCTGCCGCTGGGAGCGCAGGCCTGGTGAGCGCTGATATGATTAAAGAAGGTGCGGTGGTCATCGACGTGGGGGTAAACCGGGTGGCGGATCTCAAGGCCAAGCGGGGCTACCGCCTGAAGGGGGATGTGGTCTTTGCCGAAGCCGCCGAGAAGGCCTCTGTTATAAGCCCCGTCCCCGGGGGAGTAGGTCCCATGACCATCGCCATGCTCATGCAGAATGTGGTTGATTCCGCCGAGGGGATCTTCACGTGAATGAGCCCATGCCGGATGTGCAGAACCGTCCCGATCACCGGGAGATCCCCCTGGCCAAGGTGGGGGTAAAGGGTCTTGAGTATCCGGTGCAGGTCCTGGATAAGGTAAAGAAGGTACAGCATACGGTGGCCCGGGTGGATCTCTTCGCCGATCTTCCCCATCAGTTTAAGGGCACCCACATGAGCCGCTTTGTGGAGATCTTTCACCGCCACCGGGAGGATCTTTCCATGCCCCGGTTTCTCCATATGCTCAAGGAGATCCGCCAGGACCTGGAAGCAGAGTCGGCCTTTGGTTCCATGGCTTTTCCCTATTTTATCGAAAAGATAGCTCCGGTTTCTAAGTTGCCGGGGATCATTTCCTGCCAATGCCTCTATAAGGGACGAGTAGGCCAAGCCGCTGCTCCTTCTTCGGAGGAGACCCATTTTACTGTGGCCGTTTCGGTGCCCGTAAGCACCGTATGCCCCTGTTCACGGGACATTTCGGACCGGGGGGCCCACAATCAACGGGGCATAGTGACCGTGGAGCTGGAACTGGGCCCCTTTTTTTGGCTCGAAGATATCATCCACCTGGTAGAAGAGGCCGCATCAAGCCCCGTGTATTCCCTTATTAAACGGGAGGATGAGAAATATATCACCGAGCAGGCCTATGATAATCCGAAATTTGTCGAGGACCTGGTCAGGGATGTCTATTCCCGGATCAAAGACCTGGCCCAGTTTCCCCATTTTTCGGTAGAAGCCGAAAACTTCGAAAGCATCCACAACCACAGCGCCTATGCCTATGCAGACTACCGCCTCAACTGATAGGAGCCCTAGCATATGGGATCCTCTTGGATTATACTGACCCTATGAGTAACGATGACTTACGAAGGGTCTTTTCGGTAGAAACCCTGACCAGACAACGGAATTCAGCCCTCATTGACCTGCTCTGCGGAGGGGGCTTTTTACTCATGGCCATGGGTGCCAGGTTTAGGTTCTTTGTGGTGTTTGTAGCCCTGGCAGCCCTCATCATGGGCTTTCGGGCCCTTAGGTCCGGCAGGGAAGAAGAAAAAAAACCGGGGATCATCCTTATCGGGGCAGGGTTTCTGGGGATGGTAAACCTCTTTGGTATCATATACCTTCGGGCCTTTGCTGGTTTTATCCTGGGCCTGGGGGGTCTTCTCATGCTAGCCAGCGGAATTTGGAAGGGCCTTCGGTACCTTTTTAATGCCTCTAAAAATTAGTTCAGCAAAAAAAAAGTTTTTCTTCGAGACCTATGGCTGCCAGATGAACCTGGCCGAGTCTGCTGCCCTGGCCCTCTCTGCCCGGGAGCGGGGCTGGCAAGAGGCAGAATCTGCGGACCAGGCGGATCTGATCCTTATAAACACCTGCTCGGTCAGGGCCACTGCAGAGCAGCGGGTCCGGGGCCGCCTTGATCATCACAGTTCAATAAAAAAAAAGCGGCCCTTCTGCCTGGTTCTGGCGGGCTGCATGGCCCAAAGGCTGGGGACCACACTCCTCAGCGATTATCCTGCCATCGATTACCTCCTGGGCACCACGGGGCGCTCCCAGTTTCCCCTCATCCTTGAGGCCCTGGAAAGGGGAGTCTCCTTTACCGCATCAGATGAGGAGCCGGTCTTTAGCTTCTCGCCGGTCCATGCAGATGAGGCAAGCCCTTACCGGAGTTTTGTCCCCATCATGCACGGATGCAGTAACTACTGTTCTTATTGCATAGTCCCCTATGTCCGGGGCCCCGAGATATCCCGGGACCCCGCCGAGATCCTCCAGGAGATCCGCCTGGTGGGGGACCGGGGCATTAGGGAGATCACCCTTCTGGGCCAAAACGTGAACTCCTACCTCTGGAAGGGTCCAGAGGGAACCCTGGATTTCCCCGGTCTTCTTCGTCGTATAGCTTCCCAGATAACAGACTCAGGAGGGGTCCAATGGGTCCGCTTTCTTTCCAGTCACCCCAAGGATGTATCAGACGAGCTCATCCGGGTCCTCTCGGAACATTCCTGTTTTTGCCGGCATATCCATTTATGTGTACAGCACGGATCAAACCGCATCCTCGAAAAGATGAACCGCCGTTACAGCCGGGAGCACTACCTGGATCTGGTGAGGAAGATCCGTTCAGAACTGCCCCAGGTGAGTCTTTCTACGGACCTCCTGGTGGGTTTTCCGGGGGAAACAGAAGAAGATTTCCAGGAACTCCTGAGTCTTATGGAAGAGGTAAAGTTCCTCTATGCCTATATGTACCATTATAACCCCCGGGAGGGTACCGCTGCCTGGGCCTTACCGGACAGGATAGCCGATAAAATTAAGAAAGATCGGCTCCAGCGGGTCATATCCCTGCAAAAAGTGCATACGACAAGCATCTTGCGAAGCAGGGTAGGGCAGGAAGTAAGGGTACTAATAGAAGGAATTTCCCGTAAAAATGCCGATGAATTAATAAGCCGTACCGAAAGGGACGAAATGGTGGTGGTTCGAGGGCCCTCCTCTGCCCTGGGAAGTTTTGCAACCCTCAATCTTTCTTCCTTGCGGGGGAATACCTTTAGGGCTGAACATTTTGAATTTGCCCCTAACAATGTGGAGTAAGCTATGAAGCGTTTAGTGTTTTTTATCCTGGTCTTTGCATTTTTCCTCGCCTTTATTGTCTTTAACCTCGAAAATAAAAGTGATGTATCCCTGGGATTCAGGACCTTCCAGGATGTTCCTGTCTTTCTAAGCGTCCTTTTCTCCTTCGCCCTGGGGATGCTCTTTGCTATTCCCATCTTTTTCTCCCTCAGCCGCCGCCCCAAAAGGCCAGGCAGGGACAGCCAAGGGTATATGAGGGATGCCACCTCTCCCCAGGAGATAAAAAAAGAAAGCAGCTCCTATGGGATTGATTAGCGGGAAGATACCTAAAACATGGGTTCTCTTTTTCCTCATGTATTGTATACTCCCCCTTCTCTATGCCCAGACCAATGTACATGCCAACCGGGCTTCTTTGGCCGCCGAGATCACCCGCCTGGAGCAATTAAGCCAGAGGCCGGCCCAGAGCACCCAGGGAAACCGGGAACGCTACCAGGCTTTTTTAGACCTGGCCCGGCTCTACCAGCTGGCAGGCAACTCAGAATCCGCCCTTAGAACCTACAATGAGGCCGCCGCCGTTTTCCCCGGTGACGGCCGGATCCTCCTGGAGCAGAGCAGGCTCCTTATTTCCTTTGGGGAGTACGAAAGGGCCCGCTACTCCCTGGGGGCCCTGCAGCACAGGAGCCAGGATCTGGGCCGGGATCTCTTCATGGAGGCCCAGGTTCTCTTGGCCCACCTGGAAGCTTTTAGTACCGGTTCATCCCAGTCCCTTACGGCCCTCTCTGCCAGCGCTGATTATATCCGGCACCGCAGCAGCATCTATTACGCCCTCTACCAAGTGACCGGCAATGCCGCCTGGAGATCCCGGCTGGGGGCAGAATTTTCCCAGAGCCCCGAGGGCCGCATAGCCGCCGCGGGAAATAATCCTTCCACGGTAAGCCTGGCCCCCACCCCCCTTTGGCTCCTCCACCCCGGCCGGCTGGCCCTTCCTCCTGCCCCCCCGGCACCCCAGGCTGGGGCGGACCTGTATGGGACCATCATGGCCCTGGGGCTCCCTGCCCAGGAGGCAGCCCCGCCGGTACCAAGCGGGATCATCTTGCAAACCGGACTCTTTGGCCGGGAAGATAACGCCCGGGGAATGATAGAGAATCTCCGGCGTCTGGGCTTTGATGCCCAGATGATACGGCGAGAGGTAAATGGGGGAGATTACTGGATGGTCGGGGTAGATGCCGGAGCAGACAGCAATGCCATGATAGGAAGACTAAGGGCTGCGGGGTTTGAATCCTTTCCGGTGAGGTTTTAAGACGGCAGAGCTTCGGTGATGAGTCTATTGTTCTGTTTGTCCAACCGGATTCTTACCTTTTTTAAGGGCTCCATGACGGTCATACTGATCTTGCATATTTCGATATAGGCCCCTGCGACGATATCCCCCGACACTTCAACCATGGCCTCTTCGTAGGTATTCACCACCCCCAGAAGCTCGGTCACTTTTTTCTGGGCCTCTTCCTGTTCTGCTTCCAGCCGCTGGTACAGGGTGTTCATCTCGGTGGTTTTTTCGCTGTCCCCCTGGGCTTCTGCCAAAAGATCCCTTAGGCGGTTCAATTTTACGGCGGTGTTTCTTAGGATGCTATTATACTTTTCTTTTTCCTGTTCCAGGCTAAAGTCCAGGCCGCAATAGACCTTGCTGGCCTTTCCGTCCTTTTTCCCTATCCCCCCGGTTTTTACTCCCTTAAGGGCATAAATTTCACCCCCGATAATTCGGCCCTTTTCCCCCATGGCCAGGTGTTCCAGGGTATATACATGGGAGTTAATGATTCCAAGATCAACCGCAATGTCTCCCCGGCAGGCTACCCGGCAATTTTCGATAAATTTGGTTTTGAGGGTTCCCCCAACCTTTACCAGGGCCATGCCCCGGCCTATAATTCCTCCGGCCACATTAAGATCCGCCTTGGCAATCACATCGGTGATATCAAAGGTTTGTTTAATGTTGATAGTTCCCCCGGAATAGATCTTAAAGCCGTCGGATACCGAACCGTCTATGGTCACATCTCCGGGGAAGATGATGTTCCCGGTAGAGTATCCCACCGAACCCTTAATGTGCATGGAATCTTTGACATTGACCACCTTGCGGGTAATATCTAACTGTCCGTTAATGTTGGATAAAAGAAGGCCCCCCTCCAGGCGGGTATTATCCCCCCCCGTCACATCATCGGGTTTCGAAGTTTTATAGCTGATCTGTAAGCCATGGACATTGGTGCCGTCATTGCCGGTCTGGGCAGGTTTTACCCGGGCCAGGATCTGATCTTTTTTTACCACTATGAAGGGGGATTTTGCCCGATAATCTATCGCATCATCGGTTTTTCGCTGTATCCGGTTGCTATTAAGCTGGGGGTTAAGCTGTAAGTATTCGGGCACCTCATTAACAGGGGCGGTGCCCCGGGCGATGCAGACATTCCGGACAATTTCGTTCTTCTCCACACAGAGCTTATAGGCCTGGTGTATTTCATCCTCATTGATGCCGTATACGATGTCGGACTGTTCAAGGAGGGCATTGATGTATTCGGTGCTGATAGATCGCCCGTCTCCCATGGCGGGGTAGAAATCACCCCATGCTTCCAGGTCATTGTTGAGGAAATGGAGTACTATTTTGCCGTCCCCTGTGTTTTCCATACTTCTATACTATATTATCGTGCTTTTTTTCCAGAATTCACCCCTGTTGCATATGCTTATTTTGGGATACTATACAGGGGGTGGTTTTGGATGAAGGAACGTCAGATCCGGCAAAAAATGGTTCAAAAGCTGGTAAAAACCCATAAAATTAAGTCCCAGGAGGAGCTATTGGGCTACCTCCAAAGGGAAGGCTTCCTCGTAACCCAGGCAACCCTCTCCCGGGACCTAAAAACCCTAAAGGTGGGCAAGGTCTCCGATGGCCAGGGGGCTTACATCTACTTCCTGCCCGGCGAAGAGGCCAGGGAAATCGAAGGAGCCTACATCCAGGACTTCCTGAAGGGCTATATTTCCATTGAATGGTCGGGGAATACGGTGATAGTAAAGACCTATTCGGGCCATTCTGACCCCGTATCTCTGGCCCTGGACAATCTCAATTTTGAAGAGGTCCTGGGAACCATAGCCGGCAGGGACAACACCGTGGCGGTTTTTCTGCGCCAGGGGGTCAGCGGAGAAGACTTCATGAAACGTTTAAAACAGAGCATTCCAGAACTGGATACATAATTTTTTTTTGGAGGTCCCATGAAATTTACAGATTTTGACAAAACCGAGGCTTATAAAAACCTTTCAAACCTCTCAGAGGCGGGTAAAAAATTGGATTTTACCCGTCTAATGAGTCCTGACCGGGTGGCTGCATATACAGCGGCCATAAAAGGAAAGGAAACCCTGGTCTATAACTGGGGGGCCAAGAAGGTGGATGACAAGATCCTCGCCGCCCTCCAATCCCTGGCCGATGAAACGGAACTCATCGATAAATATCAGGCCCTTCTTGAGGGGGAGCTCATCAACACCGGAGAGGGCCGGAAGGTCCTTCACCAGCTTCTTCGGAGTGGGGCCAAGAGCGCCACCGGTAAAACCGTCAGCCACGAATCCAGAGATTTGGGGGAATTCTATCAGGGGGAACTCGCGCGGTTTCTAAGCTTTGCAGAGAAGGTCCGCTCTGGCGAACTGGGCCCCGCTCCCGGCAAGTCCTTCACCGCCCTGGCCCAGATTGGCATAGGCGGTTCTGACCTGGGCCCCCGGGCCCTATGCATAGCCCTGGAAAATTGGGCCGCCGGAGAGGGCATAAAGACCCTCCGCACCGAGTTTATCTCCAATGTGGATCCCGATGACCCCTCCAGGGTGACGGCCTCCCTCCCTCTGGACCAGACCCTCTTTATCCTCGTATCCAAGAGCGGCACCACCCAGGAAACCTTAACCAACGAGCTTTTTGTCAAGGAAAAATTACAGAAGGCGGGGCTGGATCCGGCCAAGCACATGGCGGCGGTGACCAGCGAAACAAGCCCCCTGGCCCATAACCCGGGCTACCTGGATTCTTTCTACTTCGATGACTTTATCGGGGGTCGCTATTCTTCTTCATCCGCCGTAGGGGGGCTTATCCTCTCCCTGGCCTACGGGAGCGATACCTTCCGGGCCTTCCTGGAGGGAGCCGCCGCAGCGGATAAGGCAGCCCTGGAAAGGGACATCCTCCGGAATCCCATCCTCCTGGATGCCCTCATTGGGGTCTGGGAGCGGAACTTCCTTGGCTGCCCTTCGACGGCCATCCTTCCCTATAGCCAGGCCCTGTCCCGCTTTCCGGCCCATTTACAGCAGTTAGACATGGAATCAAACGGAAAGCGGGTAAACCGGGATGGCAAGCCCCTGGCCTATGCTACGGGGCCCATAGTGTTTGGAGAGAGTGGGACCAACGGACAGCATTCATTTTACCAGCTTCTCCATCAGGGCACCGATATCATACCCCTCCAGTTTATTGGCTTTAAAGAGAGCCAGAGGAGGGACGACTTTACCCTCGATGGTTCCACCAGCCAGGGGAAGCTGAATGCTAACCTGGCCGCCCAGATCACCGCCTTTGCCCTGGGGAGACCGGGGACGGATCCCCAAAATGCCAATAAGGATTTTCCCGGCCAGCGGCCTTCCAGCCTTCTTTACGGAGAGCGCCTAAGCCCCTGGACCCTGGGAGCCCTCCTGGCCTTCTACGAGAACAAGGTGATGTTCCAGGGCTTTATCTGGAATGTGAACAGTTTCGATCAAGAGGGGGTGCAGCTAGGCAAGGTCCTGGCACAAAAGGTCCTTGGCAAGGGAAGCGAAGGGTCCGGTGACCCCATCCTGGATGCCTATTCGGATCTCCTGGGAGTTTAGTTCCGGGTCTTTGGCCCCTATGGTTTACAGAGGGCTTCGGCCAGGCGCCTGACGGCGGTAAAGTGCTGGGGGCTTAGCCGGAGCAAGGAGTCTTCGGGGCCGTTAAGGATCCGCCAGGTAGGGGGGATAGCTTTTTCCGGGTAGGGCTGATCCTTTTCGGCGCTGATAAGAGAGGCGGCCAGGTTGGGATTTTTCCGTAGCTCCCCCATATAAAGACGGCATTCGGCGGTGGGGAGCATGGTAAGCACCTGGGCCGCCAGGCCGGCCCGGAAAAATCCTGCATCGTCCGAGAAGGGGGTGGGGGCCAGGAGCACCTTGCTCAGCCCCGTCTTTTTGGCCCTTTCCAGGGCATATCGCCTCAGTTCGGCGGTGCTCTGGAGGAGCTTCTCGGCGGCCCTACCTTTTATGCCCATACCCCGGGCCCCGGCTTTTATTAAATATTCAGCGGTGGTGGAAATGATGAGGGTGTCTCCGGTGCCGCAGGCATCAAAGCTGAAGATCCTGCTCCTGGACCAGGGGCCCTTCATTTCCGCTGCCAGGTTATAAGCCCCCTGGGCCTCAACACTGTCTCCGGTTTTTAGTTCTTCCTTGTCGGTAAAAATAATCTGCCAGTCCTTCTGGGGCCCCCCGGATAACTTAAGGGCCGCTTCCAGTAAAATAAAAACCCCCGCACTGTTGTCGTTTGCTCCGGGGCTGTTTTCGCTGCGGTCATAATGGGCCACCAGGATGGTAAGGGGCGGGGCTTCGGGCCCAAGAGGAGGGGGTCCTATGATGATATGACGGTTTCCTTTAATGGCCGGTACCCTATACTCAAGCCCCGACTGCTTAAGGAGCTCATCCAATAGGGCAAACCTGTCTGCCCCGGGGGAGATAAAGTCAATAAAACGGTTCCAGGGAAAATTTTTATAGTAGTTCTGTATGCCCATGATGCCCTTACCGGTTCCGCTTTTGATCCGGGGTTCTGGTAAAGAGGCTGGAGAAAAACCGGATGATCCTTTCTTTTAAAAGACGCAGATGGTAGCCAAGGCCTTCTTTTTTTCCATACTTAACCGAAAAATCCCGGGCCGCACTGGAGGCGGGGTAGGATAGGCCGTTTTTCTTTTTTAGGTTATCCCAGTGCTGGACTATCCACACATAAAGATCACTGGGACTTCTGCCGGGAAAGTTTAGGCAGAGCATATCTTCATTTATGATTTGTATGATTGGCTGGTAGACCTTGCTGTACCAGGAAACCAGGGCGTTCTGAAAGGAGAGCTCCTCGTCTGTGCTTTCGTTCAGGTAATATTTATGTACCAGGATATGATTATAAATAATGTCATAACGGCCCGGCTGGGTAAAGTTTAAATCCTTGTCCCTGGTGAGGGTCCCAAAGAGGGTCTTCTCATAAAAAATTTTCTTTTCGTATTCGATAACTGCATGGCGAAGATCGTCGACAGTCATAGTGGAGTCTATCTCAATCTCGGTGGACAGGCTCGTCACTTCCGCATCGATGTCTTCTATGCCCATGGACCGGGCTACCGAAACCCGGTGGTTCCCGTCCCTGACAAAATAGGCCCCTCCAATTTCATAGAGCTGTATGGCCGGGAGGGGGATGTCCTGTATCTTTGCCTTATCTATCCGCTCCCAGCGGACCCGCAGAAATTCTGACTTGGGGAAAAAATACTTGGTAAAATCCCGGTAGCGTCCTTCACTGCCCACGATGCGGCTAATGGACACGGCCTGCATGCCCCGGTAGACCTCGTTGCGGGGTTTTAGAATTTCCCGGACATCGCTCAGGGATAACAGCATGTCCTTGTCGGTGTTCATAAAATGCTGGATCCGGGAAAGGACAGCCTTGTTGCGGGCCCGGTTAAAATCCTGAGTAGCCTGGTGCTGGTACCTTAATTTTGTATGGTAATCCTGCAAGCTCAACTTGGCTCCCCCGTGTCTATAAGGTAGTGACTGTAGGCGTTGACTACCTGGGTAGAATGATAGGTGGTGCACCTTTTTTCGGTAAGGCTGTACAGGTGAATATGTCCGTGGATGAGGTAGCGGGGCTTAAAGGCCCTCATGAACCAGAGGAAGCTTTTAAAACCCCAGTGGCACTTGTCATTTTTGTCGTGGATCCCCTTGGGTGAAGCATGGGTAAGCAGGATGTCCACATACCTGCCCCGAAAGATACGGTTAAAAAAAAGGGCCGGCAAAAGCTTTGCAATCTGAAGGAACATTTGAAAATCGGTAAACTGGTTTTCCCCTGTGTTATAGCGCATGCAGCCCCCCAGGCCTGCTATGATAAGTCCGTTTTCGTAGTGCACCTTGCTGTCTACATGGATTCCCCCGTAGGGAAAGGTCTCCAGGACCCCCGATCCATAGGGGGATCGTCCCTGTTTGTACTGGCCGTATTCCTTGGTGTGGTGGTTCCCAAACACAAAAAAAAGAGGTTTGTTCAAGGTAGAAATGATAAAATCCAGGTACTCCATGGGGAGATCTCCCGCCGATAGAATCACATCCACGTCTGCATGCCTTTGTTTAAGGCTGTTCGTATAGATCAAGGGATCAATTTGATCTGAGACGCAGAGGATCTTCATGGCCGCCTGGTGCTTTCCTTTCCGGCCCCTTCTGTCCGGTAATCGATGTACTGGGTGAGTTTTTCGCCCACGTCCCTAAAGTTTTTCTTTTGGGCGTATATTTTATCCCACTGAGCGAGGGCCTTGGTAAACTCCCTGGTGTTTTCGTAACACATGGCAAGGAAGTACCGGGCATAGAGGCTGTCCCCTTCGGCTTCATTGGTGATGCAGGCGACTCCCCGTTCCAGTTCCGCAATGGCCCTGTCCATGGTTTTGAGGGACATGTAACAGCTTCCCAGCTCTACCAGGGCCCGGAGTTTGCAATCCTGATCCCTGGCGGCTCGCTCCAGGTAGGGGATAGCTCCGGTATAGTTCTTGGCATCCTTAAAGATCTTCCCCATATAGAGGAGGGACTGGCCATTAGTGGGATTTAGTTTTAGGGAGGCATCAAACTCCCCGGCAGCCTCTTTGATGCGCTTACTCCCGTAATAGTGCATGCCCAGTTCAAAACGGTAGCTTTCTTCCCGGGGGTTAAGAGAAACGGCCTTACGCAGGTATTGGTCGGCTAAATCGCCCTTATTACGGCTCGAAAACAGCTTCCCCGCCTGAAAATAGTACTCCGGGTTTTCGGGATGAGATTTTATCAGGAGTACATACTCCTTTAGGGCCTCTTCTTCTTCCTTAAACTGGGCATAGAGCCCCGCCATGGCCTCCCGAAACTCCCGTTCGGGGATGTTTTTCCCCTCTATGCCCAGGCGGCTGGCACTCCGGTACTCCCTAAAGGCCTGTTCGTTCCTTCCGTCGGCTAAATATGCCCTTCCCAATAGGTAATGGGCCTCCGCATCCTGGGGGTTCTTCTCTACCGCTGCCTTGGCGCTGCGGATGGCCTTGTAGACATTGCCTTTTGTCAGCCGCTCAGCCGCCGCCGCTGCTCTTCTGGGGAGTATGAAATTCTTGATTAAAAAAAATGCCAGCAGTCCTATTCCTACAATGAGGAGTAATACAACCGCTAAGCCCGCACCGCCCATGATAATTCCTATTATTTATATTTTTGTCCCTTATTCATAGTCGGCAAATTTCCGATATATGTATATAATATAGTAATATATTTCCGATAAACAAGGGTGAATATGAAAGGTCCAGGTTCTATTAGGGTTTTCCTCCTCATTATCTGCTTATACGGCCTTTTGGGGGCCAATGTATCCGCCCAAACCTCATTTTCCATGGGGGAAGATCTCTTTATGCAGAATAGACCCCAGGAGGCCCTGGTACACCTGGAGGCGGTGGTAGCCCAGGATCCGGCCCATGTCCAGGCCTTCCTCTATTTGGGGATAAGCTACCTGCAACTGGGCCGGATTAACGATGCCATCAGCACCTACACCGCCATCTTGCCCCGGGGGGGATCCGAGACCGCCAGGATAGCTTTTAACCTGGGGAATGCCCATTTTATGAACGGAAGCCACGATCTGGCCCTGGAAGCCTATACCCGGACCCTCCAGGCGGATCCAGCCTATTCTGCGGCCTATCTAAACCGGGGGAATACCCTGGTCAGGACCGGGGATCTGAACGGGGCCCTCAGGGACTATGAGGCCTACCTGCGCCTGGAACCCAATTCGCCCAAACGGCCCGAGGTGATGCAGCTCATGGCCTTTATCCGGGAAGAAGCGGTCCTGGCAGAAGAGCGGCGGGCCATGGCGGAAGAAATAGCCCGCATTGCCGAACAGGAGCGTTTAATCGCCGAAGAAACGGCCCGGGCCGAGGCAGAGCTGGCCCGCCAGAGGGCCGAAGAAGCGGCCCAGGCAGAAGCCGAACGCCGGCGCCTTTTACTGCTTGAAGTAACCCAGTCACTCCAATCCGCAGCGGAAGACTCCCAGGGCCTTTCGGCGGGTTTTGAGGATGTACAGATTTATGATGGGGAGTTTGAACTTGAATGACAAAAGAGTAA
This sequence comes from Treponema sp., assembly GCA_009777335.1. Taxonomy (GTDB): domain Bacteria; phylum Spirochaetota; class Spirochaetia; order Treponematales; family Breznakiellaceae; genus WRKT01. The sequence goes on from WRMC01000010.1 coordinate 83,090, forward strand.
TCATCATCGGGGGGGCCGTACTGCTCCTCCTCATAGGAGTGGGGGTCTTCCTCTTTTTACGGTTTAACAACCCCGAGGCCAGAGAAGCCCGGCTCATAGCCCGGCAGGAAAGGCTGGCCGCCGGGGGAGCAGCCTCCAGCTCAAGCACAGAAACCCTTCTTACTGAGAGGGAAAGAATACGGGAAAACACCCTCAGCCTGGCCCGGGAATACATGGAGCGGGGCGAATTTCAACGGGCCCTGGATCTAATAGACCGGCTCTTGATCGATGACCCCGGGGACCAGGGGGCCCGGGACCTGAAAGAAGAAATCCTTGTAAGCCAGCGGCATGTGCAAGAGACCCTCATCGCCGAGTCCCAGCGGCTCCATCCCAGTACAGAACCGGATATTTCTCCTGCAGAACTGGCGGCCCAGATGGCAGCCAGGGCCGCCCAGGAGGATCAACTAAGGCAGATAAGGGCCCAGGAACAGGCCCGGGTGCAGGCCCTGGCAGAAGCCCAGGCCCAGGAAGCGGCCGAACGAAGGGCCGCCCAGGAAGCCGAAGCCGCCCGCCGCCGGGCCCAGGAAGAGGAACTCGCCCGGGCTTCCCGGGAACTCCGGGCCCAGATGGATAGGGTCCTGGACCTCCTGAGCCAGGGTCAGGCAGCTCTTTCCAGGGGAGACCGGGGAGGAGCAGAAGCCGCCTTTGCCGAGGCCCGGGACCGGCTGCCCCCAGGGGAAAACCGCTTTGCCGCCCAGGTCCTCTCGGAAATGGCCGAGGCCTGGTACGATGTGTCAGATAATAACAGCGCCCCCGGCAGGGAAGCTGCCTCCAGGGCGGCCTCTTTGGCCCGGGATGCCATAAACCGGGACAGCAGTCAGGCCCTTCCCCATTTTACCCTGGGAAAGGTGCTCCGGGACCAGGGGCAGGTAAACGGGGCCATTTCTTCCTTCCAGGAAGCTATCAGACTGGACCCCCAGAACCATATCTATCACCACGACCTGGGCAGGGTCTACTTTAGTGCCGGGCGTTTTGCCGAGGCCCGCCAGTCCTTCGAGGCCTCGGTGAGTATCAGGCCCAACTTTGAACCGGCCCTTTATAATTTGGGGGGGACCCTCCGGGCCCTCAACCGTCAAGGGGAGGCCCTGGATGCCTTTCGCCGGGCCGTGGCTGCCAGGCCCGACTATGCCCTGGCCCACCGGGAAATTGGCCGGATCCTCTCAGGTATGGGGGATAACCGGGGAGCTATCGATGCCTACACCCGGGCCATACAGCATAATCCCAATGATCTGGCCTCCCTGCAGGAACTGGGGGCTGTCCAGAGTGTAGCCGGAAACCACCGGGCCGCCGAAGAAGCCTTTGGACGGGCCCTCATCCTGGCCCCCAATGACGGCCAAACCCTCTATAATATGTCGGTGGTCCAGCTGGCCCTGGAACGGAACAGCGAGGCCCTGCGTTTTGCCCAGCGGGCCGTAGAAAGGGAACCTCAGAATGCGGTCTGGGTCTTTAATTTAGGGGTCGCCCATGAAGCAACGGGGGACCTGGAAGGGGCCATCCTGGCCTATGCCCAATCTATCCGGCTGGATTCCCGGTATGTAAGACCCCGGGTAAATCTGGGGAGCATCAACCTGGCCAATGGTTTAATAGACCAGGCCCTGCTCTTTTTGACCGAGGCTTATCAAATCGACAGCAGCTCCTTTGAGGTGAACAATAACCTGGGGGCCGTTTATGCCAGGATGGAAAACTGGACCGCCAGCGTGGACCATTACCAGCGGGCCCTAAGGGTGGAACCGGCCAACGAAACGGTGCAGCTCAACCTGGCCAGGGCCCTGGCAGGGGCGGGAAGTCTGAGCCAGGCCCGGGATATATACCGGGATGTGGTTCGCCTGTCTCCGGGTAACTGGGAAGCCCTCTTTGAGCTGGGGAAAACCCATGTAAGCCTGGGTGAACATGTCCAGGCTCGGCAGACCCTGGAAGAACTTATTCTTCGGAACCCCAGCTTTTCCGCCAGGGCAGAGGTGGAGCGGATCCTCGCCGGAATCTAGCGGTACACGACCTTGCTGGCAGGATCGGCCCGGGAGGATGCGGAGCTTACCACATCGACCCCCGCCGGGAGCCTGCCAAAACGGGTAACGATAATGGCCGTATGATTGTCGGGAATTCCCAGCTGGCTTTTCAGGTTATTTGCCCTGTTAATTAAAGCCGCATTGGTGTATTGCCGGGCCCCCAACCCCAGGGCCTGGGCGGCGAAAAACTGGCTCTGGGCCGCCAGACCGGCGTCCAGGATGACCGCGTCTCTGCCGGACCCCGATAATACCCCGGACACAATGATCAATATATTCCCCGCCGGCATATTGGGCTGGATTTGGGCGGCCAGGGCCGGGTTCTGCACCACCGTAAAGAGCCAGGGCTGGCGGTTCCCCGCACTGGGGGCCCGGAGCCCGGCCTGTACGAGGGCATTTACTTCAGCCTGGCTTAGCTCCCCGGCGACAAAATTGTTGGCCGAAAAATGATTCAAGATGGGGAAGAGGGCCGGGTTGTCGGGGACCTGGGCCCCCAGAGCAGACAAGCTCAGAATAAAGAGAACAGAGAAGATGATGCTGGTTTTTTTCATGTTTCCTTCCTTCTTAGTAAGTTTTATTAACGGGTTTTTTCTACCCCGATTTTTTGGCAGTGTTTGGGGATCACACAGAGGGAGCAGTAGGGGCTCAGGGGCCGGCAGATCCTCTGGCCGTAAAATACAAGCAGGTAGTTGAGGCTCTTCCAATAGCTCCTGGGAAGGATCTTCCTTAGTTGAAATTCGGTTTCTTCGGGGCTTAAGGTGGATAACCATCCTGCCCGGTTACAGATCCTATGGACGTGGATGTCCACGCAGATGGCATCGATGTCAAAGGCCTCGGAGAGAACCAGGTTAGCGGTTTTACGGCCCACCCCGGGAAGCTCCAAAAGGGCATCCAGATCATCCGGTACCTGGCCCTGGTATTTTTCGATTAAGATGGCGGCGATCTTGCTTAACTGAGCTGCCTTGTTGTTGTAGAAGCCCACAGGATAGGCCAGTCTGGCGGTTTCTTTGGTTCCTATGGACAGCAGCTCCGCCGGCCCGGTGGCCTTGGCCAATAAACGCTGGGAGCTGCTTCGGGTTACCTCGTCCTTGGTCCTTAGGCTTAGGATGGTGGCTACCAAGATAGCCCAGGGAATGTTGTCTATTCCTTTAAAGGCCTCTTTCCTTACCGCCGGCTGGTCATCGTCACTGCCGGTGATGGTCTTATTTCGCCAGCCATCGAGGCTGGTAAAGATGCTCTTCCATGGAGGGGATTTCATTAAGATGGTTTATCGGGATTCGAGACGGGTAAAGATCATGGTCTCTACTTCATCCTTGGACTTCCTCAGAGAGCAGGAAATTTCATCCCCCAGAAGCTTCAGGGCCGAATCGTAGAGCTTCCTCTCTAAAATGGGGAGCTCCTTTACTTTGCTCCTATGGTAGAGGGATCGGACTATGGTCGCTATATCGATGACGCTGCCTTTTTTTAACAGCTCCATGTTCATCTGGTAGCGGAGCTTCCAGTCCGAAGGGATGGGTTCATAATCTTCGCTTATCAGTTCCAGGGCCTTGAGCGCTTCGTCCTTGGGCACTATGGGGCGTATGCCTAGCCCAAAGGCCTTGTCCACCGGGACCATGATGGTCATGTCCGAAACTTCCAGGTAAATTACATAGTAGGGAACCTTATCATCTTTGAACTTTTTTTCTTCGATGGATTTGACTATCCCCACTCCCTGGCTTGGATAAACCACCCGCTGATCTACCAGAAAGTTTTTTGGTGCTCTGCTCGTCTTTGCCATAGTATCACTATAAAATACATAATGGATTAACAATAGGGGTAAAACCCCTATAGCTTTTACTGCCCGCTGACACAGTCCACATTCCCGAACAAGGTATCAAGGCGTTCCAGGATGGGGGCCGGTAAGGGGGCTCCCTGAATAGATACCAGATTTTCTTTGAGGTGATCAAGATTACTGGTCCCGGTGAGTACCACATGGATCCCCCGGCTGTGCCGGCAAAACCGATAGGCCGCGTCCATGATGCTTGGGGCTACCCCATCCTGGGTGAGAAAGCCCAGGGGATCCTCGCCCCCCAGCTCTGCTCCAGGTCCCTGACCGGAGGCAATAATTTTTTCTATGTCCTTTTTCAACTGCCCAGGGTTGGCCAGGGCCTGCCGGACCGCAAACATGCAGAGGACGCCCATGTTTTTTTCCTGGGCCAGGGGAAGGATTTTTTTCGCCGCCGAAGGGTTTAGTAAGTTATATCCCACCATGATAACATCAAAGAGATTCTCCGGAATGGCCTGGCTCAGCATAAGGTGGGTGGTGTCCTGGGCAAAGACCTCGGTGATCCCTAAAAATCGTATCTTTCCCTCTTCCTGGGCCTTTTTCATCACCGGCAGAAAGGTGTCCCGGGCCCAGGGATAATCTTCGGGCCTCACCCCATGGAGATGATATATATCAACATAGTCGGTCCTTAGTTCTTTAAGGCTCTCTTCCAGGGTCTTTGTGAGGTCCTCCGCCGATTTTCCCCCGTAGGGGAACTTGGTGGAGAGCACATAGGAATCCCGGCTCTTTCCTTCCAGGCCCTGACCTACCGCCTTTTGGGTGCCATAGACCGTGGCGGTGTCAAAAAAAGTGACCCCATTATCGTAGGCACTGCGGACTATACCTGCAGCATGATCCAGTCCCAGCTTCTCTATTCCCAGCCGGGAAAAGCCGCCGCAGCCCAATCCTGCGATGGTAACCTCTAAACCTGTTCGTCCCAGTGTTACTTTCTGCATAGATCCCCCATTATATAGTCCCCCCATGGTACCGGGGTTTGGGATATTTTTCAACCTCAAGACCAAATCCCTTGCATAAAGGAGTAAAAGGTATCATGATAAAAGGGAGGTACATTATGAAAAAATTTGTATGTGGTGTCTGCGGTTATGTCTATGATCCCGCCGAAGGGGATTCTGCCGGGGGAGTAAGCCCCGGTACCGCCTTCGAAGACCTTCCTGCCGAATGGGTCTGCCCCCTCTGCGGTGCGGATAAAGAAGAATTTTCCGAACAGGACTAGGAGCCTGTGCTTTCCCGGGAAGATTTTATCTTTACCATAGGCTACGATGGACCTGCGGCGGTAGTGGACAACCAGGCCAAACGCCGCTACGCCAAGCTTTCTACCCGCGAACTGGCAGAAAGGGGCCTTTTTAGGGCCGCCTATTCCTCTGCCCTCTATTCCCGGAATACGGGGGAACTGCAAAGCGTTATCGAGGCCTACAACCACCTGGGGAGCAGCTCCCCCGATTTTACTCCCATAGAATTAAACGAGGCCGACCTGGCCAAGTTTAATTCCCCCGGGGAGGGCCCCGAAGAAAGCGCTATTACCCCCCTGGATCGCCTTTTTGGGGTCTTTCTGGTGGATGTAAAGCGGACCATATCCCTCTAGGCCCAGGCTCATTGACCCTCCAATTCCCTCTATGTTATCCTTTGGTCATATTTTCGAAGTAAGGATGTATACATGAATTCATTTATAGTCTCGTTGGGATCCTTGGCTCCCCTCATGGCTCCGGCCCCAGGGGCGGAACCTGCCAATCCCATGCTCAACTTCCTCCCCCTTATAGCAATTGTAGCTATATTTTATTTCCTCATCCTCCGCCCCCAGAGTAAGAAGCAAAAAGAAACCCAAAAGATGCTTGCGGCCTTAAAAAAGGGCGACAAGGTAGTTACCATAGGGGGGATCCATGGGGTTGTTCAGAGCCTCAGGGACCAAACGGTCATCGTTAAAGTAGATTCTAACTTAAAGCTCGAATTTAACCGGGGGGCCATCAACAACATTACCGGTTCGGTTAAGGATGATCGGGTAGAAAAAAAGATTGAATCCCAGGTTGATGACGAAGACGATGATAATGATGAGGATGCTGACAACGAATAGACCCTCGTTCTTCCATGGAGCTAAGTAATGAATAAACGCTATCGCTTGATCATAATCCTGGCGATTATGGCCCTCTGTTTTGTATTCCTTCTTCCGACCATACGCTGGTATTTTTGGACCCCCACCCTGGATCAGACCAGGGCCCTGGGTTCCCGGGAACAGATCCGGACCTATACCATCCAGGTTGCCCAGGGAGATCTGGAGCAGCTCATAGAGGCAGCCCGAAGGGAAGATCCCCTTCCTGAGGGGCTAGAGTTCCTCATCCCCATAGCCCGGCGGACCTATAGGGATGCCCGGCAGAGGGCCCCCGATGTATGGGATGCCCGGACCGTGCTGGGTACCTTTGCTTCCCGGCAGGAAGCTCTGGAAACAATCGAAGCCCATTACCGGGAGAACATCTTCACCCTGAAGGATCTCCAGCGCAATGCGGTGCAGCTTGGGCTGGACCTCTCCGGGGGCCTCAGCATAGTCTTGCAAGCCGACATGCAGGCCCTGCAGGAAAGGGCCGGCCGCTCCATCACCGAGGCTGACCGAGAAGACGCCATAGAACGGGCCCTGGAGGTCTTGAACAACCGCATAGACCGCTTTGGTCTTACCGAGCCCATCATCCGCCGGCAGGGGGCCGATCAGATTTACGTGGAAATTCCCGGTACCGCCGACCCGGAACGGATCAACGATATCATCATGGGAAGGGGCAGTTTGGCCTTCCATATCGTAGATGAAGAAGCGACCATAGCATTTAACAACTACTATAATGCTCAGCCGAATTCCACCTTCGACGCCCAGGGGGAGCTGTTAAACCCCTCCATAGTTCCTCCCGATGTGATCATCCGGGGGGTCTACGACCGGGACGGTTACGGCCTGGACGTACAGCGCCGTAACGCCTGGGGGAACCCAGATTACGTGGCAATCAAACGGGAAGTAGGCCTGGACGGCAATCATATCAGGGATGTGAATATTAACCGGAACCAGGTAGACGGCAGGCCGGTGGTAAACTTCTACCTTACCTCCGAGGGGGGGGATATCTTCTATCTTTTAACCTCGGCGAATGTAGAAAAACCCATGGCCATAGTGCTGGAAGACCGGGTCAGGTCCCAGGCCCTCATTAGGACCGCCATCAGAGACGCCGTATCCCTGGAGGGTTTTGGTTCCGACGAGGCATCCAACATTGCGGCCATCCTAAGAACTGCCGCCTTGCCGGTAGAACTGGAAGTAATTAGTCAGCAGTCCATAGGAGCCACCCTTGGGGCCGATACCATACAGCAGGGTCTTAACGCCCTTCTCTTTGGCATCCTGGCGGTTCTCATCTTCATGGTCATCTATTATAAGTCTGCGGGGATAAATGCCATCGTGGCCCAGCTCTTAAACTTCTATATTATGTTCAGCATCCTTTCGGCCTTTAACTTTACGATAACCCTGCCCAGTATAGCCGGCTTCATTCTCACCATAGGGATGGCCACCGATGCAAACGTGCTCATCTTTGAACGCATGAAGGAAGAGCTAAGGGCAGGCAAGAGCCGCAAGGCCGCCATCGAGGGGGGCTTTGACAAGGCCTTCTGGGCCATCATGGACGCCAACATTACCACCTTTATTGCCGCCCTTTTCTTGTCCCAGTTAGGGACCGGTCCCATCCGGGGCTTTGCGGTCTGCTTGGCCATAGGGGTCTTTTCTTCGGTGTTTACCTCCCTTTTTGTATCCCGGCTTATTTTCGATTTCAGTACCGATGTACTGGGGAGCAAGAAGCTTTCAGTCAGTTGGTTTATTAAGTAGGTTTATATGAAGCGTATATTAATCTTTTCAAGATACTTTATTCCTGCGGCCATAGTCTCTGTCATTTTTATTACCCTTGGGGTCCTGGGCTTCTTTAGAATGGGCTTTAACCTGGGCATAGACTTCCAGCCCGGGCTTTTGCAAGAGGTTCAGTTTGCCCCCACCGCCCTTAACCTTACCTACGAGGGGCCAGGGAATGCCAACATAATCTTGAGCCGTAACGCCATCGAGATCGTGATCTCCGGGGCGGTGGTTGACGAGGTTACCCACACCTTCCCCTTTTCCCAGTACACCACCCAGGGTGCCCTGGCCCAGGGATTCAGAGCTATCGAAGGCCTATCTATCGAACAGGTTGCAGCGGCGTCCATTCAAACGACCTGGTTCCTCCAGAGTGCCCAGAGCAGTCCCCGGCTGGATGCTCAAAACCCCTTTAGGATCCACTACCTTCCCCCCAACGCCGCTCCGGTAGATATCGCCGATGTAAGGGCCAGTTTACTTCCCCTGGGCAATGCCTCGGTGCAGGTCCTGGGGACCCCGGCAGAGCGGCGCTACATGATCCGCATGGAAGACGGAAACTTTGGCATAGGCGGAGGGGGCGAACTGGTGGTCTCGGCTCTGGAAGACCGCTTTGGCCAGGGCGAAGTGGCGGTAACCCGGTCCGACTTTGTGGGGGCCCGGTTCGCCCAGCAGTTGGCCGATCAGGCCATGCTCCTCTTGGGGGCCACCTTGCTTCTTATCTTGGGCTACTGTACCTTCCGGTTTAAATTCCAGTATGCCCTGGGGGCGGTTATTGCGATCCTCCATAATGCCCTCATCATGGTTACCTTTATCGTCTGGTCCCGGATGGAGTTTAACACCACCACCATAGCGGCGATCCTGACAGTCCTTGGGTACTCGATCAACGATACAGTAGTCGTCTTTGACCGGATGAAAGAGACCCGGCGGATCTACCCCGATGATCCCTTCGTGGATGTCATTAACCGGGCCCTCAGCGAGACCCTGTCCAGGACCATCATTACCACCGTGTCTACCATGCTGGCGGTGGCCAGTTTATACATTTTTACCTCCGGGTCCATGCAGGACTTTGCCGCCGCCCTTATGGTGGGTATGGCTACCGGGGTCTATGCCACCATCTTTATCGCTATGGGCTTTGTCTATCTTTGGGAGATCCAGACCCAGAAAAAGGTACGCCGAAGGTATGAAGAAGTAAGCGCTTAAATTTGCGGATCTAGTCAATGAAGCTAATCCGGGCAGAAGTTCTTGGTTTTTGCATGGGAGTCCGCCGGGCGGTAGAAATGGCCCATGGAGCCCTGGACCAGCCTTCCCCTGGGGGGGTCTACTCTTTGGGCCCCCTGATCCATAATCCCCGGGTCTTAAAGGAACTAAAAGACCGGGGGCTCAAAATCCTGGGCGAAGAGGATGAAGCCCCTCCCCATTCGACGATCCTTATCCGGGCCCATGGTCTGAGCCCCCAGGCGGAAGCCCATCTTACCCGGGACCAGGTACAGATCCTGGATGCCACCTGCCCCCATGTAAAGGCCAACCAAAAGCTGGCCCAGGAATATGCCTCCCGTAATTTCTGGATCTTTTTGGCAGGAGAAGCTGATCACGCCGAGATCGTCGGAATAAAAGCCTATGGGGGAACCGAACGTTGTACTGTCATAGCGGACCGCCAGGAGGCTGAGGGAGCTGCCAGGGATCTTTTACAGAGGGCTGGTTCTGTCGATTCTCTTGGCCCCCAGGTTCTTATAGGCCAAACCACCATCAGCCCCCAGGAGTACCAGGCCATAGGGGAGGGCCTTAGGGAATATTTTCCCGGCCTTGTTATCACCCACACTATCTGCGGGGCCACCTCGGAGAGGCAGGGGGCCCTGGAAAAACTCTGCCGCTCCTCCGATGCCATCATCATTGCCGGGGGGAAAGAATCGGCCAACACCCACCGGCTTTATACCGCAGCCCGCTTACGGGGCTTGCCGGCCTGGATAGCCGAGTCCCCCCAGGACATTCCGCCGGAAATAGCAGAGTATGCTGTCATAGGGCTCTGTGCAGGGGCCTCCAGCCCAGAGGCCCTGGTGGGGGAAATAGAAGAGGCCCTCATCCTGGCCTATGGGGCAGTAAGAGAGCCGGTTGAACCCTAACTATCAAGCAAGGTATTATCCCTTCCATGGAAGGTACTAAGCTTTTAATCATTATTCCCACCTACAACGAAGCAGAAAATATAGGGCTCCTTATAGAGTCCCTTTTTAAGCTGACCCTTCCTCCAGAAATCGATCTAAACATCCTGATAATCGATGACAGCTCCCCCGATGGTACAGGAGACCTGGCAAAGTCCCTGGTCCCCTCATACCCAGGAAAACTGCAGGTAGAAATCCGCCCGGGCAAGCAGGGGGGTGCTTCGGCATTTCTTAGGGGTTTCTCCCGGGGGCTCGAAGAGGGTTACGATCTTTTCCTGGCCATGGATGCGGACTTCTCCCACAATCCTGTCTATATACCCCGGATGCTGGAAGAAATAAAAACCCATGATCTGGTCATAGGCTCCCGGAATGTTAAGGGGGGCTCCATAGAAAACCGTTCCTTCCTAAGGGATCTCATTACCAAGGCAGCGGCCCTTTACTGCCGCATCTGTCTTGGCTGCCCCCTCAGGGATTTTACCGCCGGCTTTAACCTCTACCGGAAAGTTATTTTTCAAGCGATAAAACCCGAATCGATAATCTGCCGGGCCTACTCCTTTCAGATTGAGATCAAGTATAAAGTTTTTTGTCAGGGGTTCAGGATTAAAGAGATCCCCATCATGTTTCCCGACCGTCTCCGGGGGGTATCAAAAATGTCCCGTAAGTTTTTATTTGATGCCCTCTTTGATGTGTGGAAGATAAAAAAAATGAAGTCCAGGGATACCCCGCTGGATCAGTTTATAATGTTTGCCATCACCGGGGGGCTGGGAACCATCAGCAACCTGGTTCTGTTTTTTTTCTTCGCCGACCTCCTGGCCATCAGCGCCAACCCGGTAAGCATAGGCTGTTTTTTAATTGCGGGGACCCAGAATTACATCCTCAACCACCGCTGGTCCTTTAGACAGCTTACTGGGGGGGAAAAACCCAGTGTTAAAAAGTGGCTCCTCTTTTTGGCTGCCGCCACCGGGGGCCTTAGCATAAATCTTATCATCTTAAACTCAATGCTTCATTTTTTTGATCTCCCCTATAAATTTATTGCCCAGGCTGTGGGTATCCTGGCGGGGATGCTGATTAACTATTCCCTCGCAAAGTACATGGTTTTTAGGAAGAAGAAGACCCTTTCCCCGCATTGAACAGGTTTTTTCTTTTGTATATGATGGGTGCACATGAAAGGAATAGAGCTGGCCAAGGCCTATGATCCCCGGGGATTCGAAGACAGAATTTACAAGGAATGGAACGAATCTGGGGCCTTTAAACCAGAACATGCTCCCCAAGGCAAAGCTCCCTATGTCATAACCATCCCGCCTCCCAATGTGACGGGAGTCCTCCATCTGGGTCATGGGCTGGTGGTTTCGATTATCGATACGGTCATCCGCTACCACCGCATGAAGGGAGAACCTGCCCTCTGGGTTCCCGGCACCGACCATGCGGGGATCGCGACCCAGCACGTGGTAGAAAAGATGCTCCTGGCCCAGGGGAAGTCCCGGGAATCCCTGGGGCGGGAAAAATTCCTTGAAGAAACCTGGAAGGTAAAAGAAGACCACCATAAAACCATCTCCATGCAGCTAAAGCGGGTAGGGGCCTCTGTGGACTGGGACCGGGAACGCTTCACCATGGATGAGGGCCTCAGCCGGGCGGTCCGGGAGACCTTCGTCAGCCTCTATGAGCGGGACCTCCTCTATAAGGGCCATTACCTGGTTAACTGGTGCTGCCAGTGCAGGACCGCCCTTTCCGACGACGAGGTGGAGCATATAGAGAAGCCCGGCAAGATGTACCGCATCCGTTACCCCTATGCCGATGGTTCAGGCTCCATAGAACTGGCCACCACCAGGCCCGAAACCATGCTGGGGGACTCTGCGGTGGCGGTCCACCCCGATGACCCCCGGTATAAAGCTTCGGCGGGTAAAAAGCTTATCCTGCCCCTGGCGGGGAGGGAGATCCCCCTCATTTCTGATTCCTACGTTGATCCGGCCTTTGGGACCGGGGCCCTCAAGGTTACCCCCGCCCATGACCCCAAGGACTGGGAACTGGGGCGCCGTCACAATTTACCGGAGATAAACATCCTCGAGAGCGACGGCCGCCTAAACAGCGAGGTTCCTCCTGCCTACCAGGGCCTGGGGCTCGCCGAAGCCCGCATCCGCATTATCGAAGATTTAAAGGCCGGTGGGTATTATGCCGGCGAAGAAGAGATGGTCCATTCGGTGGGCCACTGCTACCGCTGCGGCTCGGTGATCGAACCCTACCTTTCTGAGCAGTGGTTTGTAAAGATGAAACCCCTGGCAGAAAAGGCCTTAGCTTCCTGGAAGCGGGGGGAGATTATTTTCTACCCAAAAAAATGGGAACAGACCTATGAACGCTGGCTTGTGAACATCCGGGACTGGTGCATTAGCCGCCAGCTCTGGTGGGGCCACCGTATCCCCGCCTGGTACTGCCAGGACTGCTCAAAAATTTCGGTGTCCCGGACGGATGTCCAGACCTGTCTTCACTGCGGCTCCAAAAACATAGCCCAGGACCCCGATGTCCTGGACACCTGGTTTTCTAGCTGGCTCTGGCCCTTTAGTGTCTTTAGCTGGGAAAACGAATCCTGCGAAACCCCGGATTTCCAGACCTACTACCCCACCACCGCCCTGGTGACCGCCTACGACATCATCTTTTTTTGGGTGGCCCGGATGATCATGGCGGGCCTGGAGTTCACCGGAAAGGCCCCCTTTAGGGATGTATACATCCATCAGCTCATCCGGGACAAGCAGGGCCGCAAGATGAGTAAATCCCTGGGGAATGGTATAGACCCCCTGGAAATTGTGGATGAATACGGTGCGGATGCCCTCAAGTTTACCCTGGCCTACCTCTGCGCCCAGGGTCAGGACATTCTGATGGATAAGGAATCCTTTAAGCTGGGTTCCCGGTTTGCCAACAAGATCTGGAATGCGAGCCGCTATATCCTCATGAACCTGGAGGGCCGCAATCTGGTACAGAACCCGGATCTGCTTCCGGTGGACAAGTGGATCTATTCCCGGTTAAACGGGGCCGCCAAAGCTATGGAAGAGGCCTTTCTATCATACCGGTTTAACGAAGCGGCCCAGACAGGATACGAGTTTTTCTGGAATGACTTCTGCGACTGGTATGTGGAGGCCACCAAGATCTCCTTCCGAAGCGGGAATGATGCAGAAAAAGACCGGTCTTCTTCGGTCCTCCTCGATGTCCTTGCCCTTTCCCTGAGGCTGCTCCACCCCCTCCTTTCTTATGTAACCGAAGAGATCTATAGTAAACTGCCAAACCGCCGGGAGGGGGAACTCTTAATTTGCGCCCCCTATCCTGAGTATGATCCTGCCCTGGATAATCCGGCCCTGGAAGGGGACTTTGCCTTTTTACAGGATCTCCTCCGGCAGGTCCGGACCCTCCGCAGCGAGTGCACCATAGCGCCGGAGGTAAAAATACATTGCCAGATCCGCTGCTCCGAAGCTGAGGCAGGAAGGGAAGCTTTTTTAAAGGACAATGGGGAGCTAATTAAACTTCTGGGGGGCATAGAAGCTTTAACATTCTCGTCCAGCGGTGCAGAAAGACCGGCCGCCTCCATAGGCCTGGCGGGGAATGGTTATGAGGTCTTTGTGTTTATCGCCCAGGCAGTAAACACCGATCTGTTAAAACAAAAGTTTTCCAAGGATCTTGAAAAAGACAGGGCCTATATACAAAATTTAACGAAGCGCCTGGGCAATGAAAACTTTATTAAAAATGCCCCCCCGGAACTCGTGGCGGCGGAGAAGCAGAAGCTTCAAGAGGGAATACGTAAGGCCGAAAAACTCGAGTCTTATATACGCGATATGGCTTAAGGAGCGGGTGAATGACTACAGATGAAATGCTTCGTCTAAAAAGTATCTTCATGGCCCCCTATATACAGCTCGCCGCATCCCTGATCGGAAAAACCCGGGAAGGGGGCGGAAACATGTTCCGTCACCAGCTCGATACCATGGCAATTTTAATCGACTATAATCATATAGATTCGGTCTTGCTCAAGGCCTCGATAGTCCACGATATTATTGAAGACGTGCCGAATTTTAATCACAACCTATTGCTCTCTATTGATTTTGAAAGCCCCGCGGTCTACGAGCTGGTCATCGAGGTAAGCCGCCGTCCCAACGAGACCAAGCCTGAGTTTCTTACCCGGATCCTGGAATCCGGATCCGATCAGGCCAAGATCCTCAAAACCGCAGACCGCATTTCCAACATGATCTCCCTGGGCTTTGTGGTTCCCACCGATTTTATTCACCGTTATACCGAAGAAACGGTGCGCTATGTGTACCCCATAGCCGAAGAGGCAGATATGGCCATGCTGTCGGAATTAAAAACCCTGGTAGATTCCCGCCGCAGATACGTAAACTACCTGAACGAGAATCCCATTCCTACGGAAAATCAGAATTACGATTTAAGATTTTTTTAGCAAGTAGGTATCTAACTGGTTTATAAGCTCATCATAGTCAACGGGTTTTCCCAGGTGGGCGTTCATGCCGGCGGCCAGGCAGTTTTCCACGTCTTCTTTAAACACGTTGGCGGTCATGGCAATGATCGTCACCCCCCCGGAAGATACGGGGTGTTCTTCTTCAAAGGCCCGGATCTGCCGGGACGATTCAAGGCCGTCCATTTCGGGCATGTGTATATCCATGAGGATAAGGCTGTATTTTTCCGGGTCCCCCTTGTACAGCTCCAGGGCTTCCAGGCCGTTTTCGGCGCAGTCTATGACGACCCCCGTATCTTCCAAAAGGGCCAGGGCAATTTCGCGGTTTATCTCCACGTCCTCGGCCAAAATGATGGTATAGCCCTCGTACTTCCCCGATAGATCCTCTTCCTGGGGGGCTTCCTGGGCTTTTTTCTTTCCCATCTCCAGGGTGACTTCAAAACTAAAGCAGGAACCCTTGGTATACTCCGATTCCACCGAAAGACGGGAGCCCAAAAGCTTTACTATCCCCGAAGAAATGGCCAGCCCCAGTCCCGCCCCCTCGAATCGGCGGGACATGCCCCCATCGGCCTGCTCAAAGAGGCTGAATATGTTTTCCTTGGCTTCGTCAGTAATCCCTATGCCCGTGTCCCTGACTTCGAAGCGGAGGGTGCAGTTCTGCCCCTCTTCTTTGAGCTTCTTTACCGAAAGGGTAATGGTACCTTCGGGGGGGGTAAATTTTACCGCGTTGGATAAAAGATTATCCAAAACCTGGAACAAACGCTGTTCATCGGAGATCAGGTTTTCCGGCAGGCCCGGATCAAAATCCAAAACCAGGTTCTGTTTTTTTGCATCCAGGGTGAATTTTCTGGTCTCCGCCGCTTTTTTAAGCATCTGGGGAAAATCGAACTCCGCCTGGCTTAGTTTGAGGTTCCCCGCTTCGATCTTCGCCATGTCCAGGACCTCATTGATCATCCCCAAAAGATGGATCGAAGCTTCGTTTATCCGGGAAAGACAATTTTTTATGGTCTCCTGGTCCTTGGAACTCTGGGCTATGGTACTCATACCTATGATGGCATTCAGGGGAGTCCGCATTTCGTGGCTCATCCGGGCGAGGAAGTTGCTTTTCGAGAGGCTGGATTCTGATTCTCCCTCGGCTTCAAAGCCTTCAGCAGAGTCAAATTCCCTTTCATCGGCCATTTAAAGGCTCCTCAATAAAATTCCTATCATTAATTATCGGTATGTATACCTTTTTTTTTGTTTTTCATTTACTATTATAGGTGAAAAAGGCCACAAAAGGAAGTCCGAGCCCATGAGGGGATACCTAGATTCTTTTTTTTATACCCTGGGCTTCTTTGTTCGCCTCCTTAGGGGCTCTTTGCGGCTCCTATCCCAGGGGCAAGCGGCAAGAAATGTCCTGGTTATGCAGATCCTCTTTACCTTTGTAGAGGCCCTGGGCCTTATCTCCCTTCTGGCCATAAGCATAGGAACGGCGGTCAATGTCATCGGCTTTCCTTTTCTGGCCTCCATATCCCAGGGCCAGCTCATCTACCCCCTCCTGATCATTATTATCACCCGGGAGCTAGGGCCCCTCTTGGTGGCCTTCATCGTCATTGCCCGGTCCGCCACCGCCATCGCCACCGAGATGGCCGGCATGGTGGTCTCCCACGAAGTAGAAGCTTATATCTCCATAGGGATAGACCCCATCGATTACCTGGCGGTTCCCCGTTTTATCGGGGTGACCATCTCTGTCTTTATGCTGAACATTTTTTTTAACATCTTTGGCCTGGCGGGATCATTCTTCGTCTTTCAATTTTTTACCCCCATGCCCGCCTCGGTGTATTTTTCCGACCTCCTGGCTCATTTAAATCTAAGGGATCTTCTGCTCTCCATGATAAAAAGCATAGCCTTTGGGATGATCATTTCTTTGGTGGCCATTACCCAGGGTTTTGGGGTGGAGCGGGCCAGCACCGAGATCCCCGTGGCGGGCCTAAGGTCCGTGGGGGCCGCCTATGGATGGTGTATCAGCCTGGGGGTCCTTTTTTCTATAGTGTATTACATCCTCATCGGGTAGGGACATGGCAGGAATTATTGATGTACAGGACATTTCATTTTTCTCCCAAACCATAGCCATCGTGGACGGGATCTCCTATTCCTTCCCCGAGGGCAAGGCCACCGCCCTGGTGGGCCCCTCGGGCTGCGGAAAGACGACCCTGCTCAAACTCGCCGCGGGGCTCCTGGTCCCCGGGGGAGGGGAGGTCCAGTTCCGGGGCAGGGACATCTTTTCCATGGGCCGCCAGGAAACCCTCGATTTTCGCCGGGAAGCGGCCTTTGTGTTCCAGGATTCGGCCCTCTGGGCCAATCAGAGCATACGCCAGATTCTGGAACTGCCCCTGCTCCTCCATTTCCCTGGGATGAGCCAGGCCGAACGGACAAACCGCATCTGGGAAGTCCTGGGCGAAGTGGGCTATAGGAGGGATATCAACATCCGGCCGGCCCAGCTCTCCATGGGGGAGCAAAAGCTCATCGCCTTTGCCCGGGCCCTGATGTGCAGACCCCGGCTCCTTTTTCTTGATGAATGGACCGAGTCCCTGGACGAGAGGGGAGCCCAGGTTCTTATCAAGCTGGTAGAAGATCACTTGGAAAAATCCAACACCCTTATCTTTGTGAGCCACGACTTCCGGCTCATCCGTAGCTTGGCCGATTACGTGGTGATGATCATAGGCGGCAAGGTTTCCATGACCCTTAGCCGGGACGACATTGAATCCGATGATGATCTGGCCCGGCGTATAGAGAAAGGAATCACATCATGATACACTTAAATTGTAAGCTATGAAGTTTAAAATCCGTTATGCCGACAAAATAGTCGGCCTCTTTATCCTAATTTCTCTTGTTTCCATAGTCCTGATTATTT
This sequence comes from Treponema sp., assembly GCA_009777335.1. Classification (GTDB taxonomy): domain Bacteria; phylum Spirochaetota; class Spirochaetia; order Treponematales; family Breznakiellaceae; genus WRKT01. The sequence continues at coordinate 100,312 of WRMC01000010.1, forward strand.
TTATGCTCGGCCGTTCGGAACGCTGGTTCGCCCGGGATCTTACCTTTTTAACCATCCTTCCCAGTGCCGGAGGCCTCAGCCAGAACATGCCCCTCCAGTTCAGGGGCTTTACCATAGGAAACATCCGCTCCTTCCACCTCACCGAAAGGGATGATGTGGAGGTGACGATAATCATCTACGAAGAGTACCGGGACCGGGTGCGGCTGGGATCTTCGGTCGAAATGCTGGTGAGCCCCATAGGCCTGGGGAACCAGTTTCTGTTTCACGCCGGCCGGGGAGAGATCCTCGAAGAAGGTTCCTTTCTCCCCCTCTATGGGTCCCCCCAGGCCCAGGCCTATGCCCGGGCCGGACTGGCCCTGGAAACCTATAGGGATGACAGCATTAACATGATCTTCAACCAGGTGATAGGCATCCTCGATGATCTGGGGGGGGTGACCCAGACTCTGGACGAGGCCCTGGGGATAGGGAGCGACGAAACCGAACTGGGACTCATCGTGGGGAACATCCAAAACCTCACCTACGGTCTTAATGAAACCATAGAGGGGATCCAGGGGGAGCTCATTCCCCTCCTGGAGACCCTGAATGGGCTTACAGAGGAGCTCCTCGATCCTGATGGGCTCCTCTCTTCCATCCTGGATACCGAGGGGGAAGTCTACGGCGCCCTGCTTAGTTCTTTGGCCTCCATTACGGGGATCCTGGATAACCTGGACAGGGCTACCGCAACCCTTCCGCCCTCCATGGCCCAGGTGGGAAATTTCATCACCGAGCTGCGGCTCACGGTCCGGACCGCCGAGGATGTCCTTATCGCCCTGAGCAATAACCCCCTCTTACGGGGAGGGATCCCCGAGAGGCTCGAAACTGAAGGGGCCGCCGGAAGCAGCCGGAACATACGGTTTTAAAAAGGAATAGATTCATGATGAATACACAGAGGATGAACCGAATATGCAGCTTCCTCTTCCTTTTGTTACTCCCCCTTCTTTTCCTGGGCTGCTCTTCCAGCCCCCGGAGGCAAGGGGATTCCCGGGTCATCCGAAACCTGGCGGCCAACCAGATAAACCTGGCCAACCAGTCCATGCTCCAGGGCCGCTACGAAGAGGCCCTCTTCATCCTCGATGAGGCCCGCCGCCTGGCCCTAAGCGTCGATGATCCGGCCCTGCGGGTCCAGGTAGCCATCAGTCAGGGGAGTGTTCATTTTGCCATGGGCCAGGAAGCAAGGGCCTTCCAGGAATGGAGGGACGCCGTTCTTCTGGCCGAGACCTGGGGCCTAAGCGATCTGGCGGCCCATGCCCGGATCATCGAGATCCAGGGGGAGCTCTTCCTTCTGGATCAGAGGGGAGGGGACAACTATCATCAAGCGGAGGAACTA
>WRMC01000011.1 GCA_009777335.1 Treponema sp.
GGTCTGTACGTATGGTTTTGGATGTCTTGCCGTTACGGCGGTTCTCAGTCTCTTTATCTCCGGCTTCACTTTTCTCATAACCCAGCTCTTCAGTTAGTTCTGCCTCCATCATCCGTTCTATGAGGGCTTTGCTTAGCTGTTTCATGATACCATCTGGGCCGTAGAAATCGTCAGGCCCCTTGTAGTCTTTAAGCAGTTCGTCTAGTATTTTTTTGTCAAATGCCATACTTCCCTCCTTAGGTAGTATAGCGTTTTACACAAAATTAATTATAGGCCCCAAAGGGAAAATAATACATGGGACCAAGTAATCCCCACCAACTATAAATTTAAATACTATTTAAAGCAATTTTTTCATTCACTAACTCGCCTATAATTTGGGCAGGGGTTTTTTTTGTTGCCAAGGCACGGGTCATTATGTAATCAGCTGTTGTTGGACTTAAAATGTCTAATAATTCACGTTGTCGTAAAAAGACATCTGGCCTATTGAAATCAACTTTGGGAAGGGTATTGCTTAATTCCTCATCCAAAGCATCAGCTTCTTCTTCTGTCATTTCTGCCATATCATAGACCTCCTTAAATAGATGTCTTTTTTCATGTGGTAAAAGACCCTTACGACATTTCATTGCATGAAAAACATTTATTCGATCGGCATCAATCCTATTATACATTACTTCAATGGGATTACCTCTAGTATCAAAGCCGATAAGCAGATACTTATTGTCATAATCCTCTAATAAACCATTAGAGATAGGGTGAAGAAATGCCCATTCAATATCAGCTTCCGAAACACCATGTTTAAAGGCTGATTTATTGAAGACAGTCCCGCCATCCATAATATAAGGATATCTATAAAATTACCATTTTTCAAGCTATATCTTATAGTAATTATTTATTAATATAGTATGGTACTATATATTGGTACCATACTATATTAATTTAAATTTTCTATTTTTTGGAACACCGTTCAGAAAAATACATATTATCCAAGTGGAGATTTTGGAGAAATACCTGATGAATTGTTGACATGCTCGAAAAATATTGTTTACCGTATCATATGAAGGTAACCATAGATATTGATGATGAGCTAATCAACGAAATAAAAACTTATACTAATAGTTCAACTATTACTGAATCTATTACAGTTGCCTTAAAAGATTGTATAGATACTTACCAAATAAAAAAGTAAAACTTGGGAATCACTCAAAACCCTAATCTTATCAAAGATAGCTTCAAAATTCGAAAAATCAATAGAACCTTGTAATAATACAAGAAATAGGCCTCACGCCCCCACCCCAAAAAAAAACCGGCCCCGAATGGGGCCGGCTTTCTTAAGTCTTCTTAGCTTACTTCTTAGAAGCTGACCTGCATGTCAATGTAGATCATGTTGCGGAGCCTGGTGCCCTTGTAATCCTTGGGGAAAAGGCCTTTGCCTTCGTCGTTCTGTTCTTTACTCATGTCGTAGGACATGGTGTAACCGAACTCAATCCAGGACCTGGTCATGTTCACCCTAAGACTGGGGGCAATAGATAAGCCCATGGCGTACTTGTTCATCCCTTGTTGTGAAGTTGGATTTACAGTCATCCCAGTACCGACAGTATCCCAACCCCTTCTGAAGTTAGTGCTGGGCTGTCCATTCATGATAAAACCCGCGTCAAGACGGGGCACTAGGGAATCTATGGTGTATTGAACATGGGCAGCAAAGGCGAGTATGGGGGCATATTCTTCAAAGCCCTTATCTTCACCAGTGTCCACACCTAATAAGAAGGATTGCCTGGCCCGCAGTGCCGCATTAAGGTCACCACTGGTATACTCTACCCTCTGACCAATTTTAAGGTCGGTCCAATCGCCGTTACCGTTGTTGTCTTTCTTCATCATTTTGTGATCCATGTTTTCAAGAGCAAAGTCAACGGCTAGCCTGGAAATACCAAGGTCAGCAAGGGCAAGGACGTTTACGCCAGCGGCAATGTCCCATTTACCATCTTGAGCTGCATCACCCATTGCATAGGGATTATTTTCGGCATGATAGGTTCCGCCAAAACCAAAGGGTGCACCATAATTAGTGCGGAATGTTACAGCACTCGAAAAGAGGTCGGGCATCCTGTAAAATGCTCCAAATCCCAACCATGTTCTTTCTACTTCCCTGAGAGAATAGGTATGACCAGCACCAAAGCCTTTAATATTGGCACCAATCAGTACATCATCATTCCCTAATGGTCTTACTAAAACACCAAAGGTTGCTCCACCACCAGCAAGGAGATCATAACTGGTATCAATACCACCCATGGTACCAAAACCGCCAGGACCGTTCCGGCCGCCTACTACCTGAACCATTCTATCAAGGAAATAAATGAATCCATAAAATGATTCGGCACGAAGAGCAGGATTAACTGCACCATCGTCTTGGACACGCATCTGCATCTCAAACCGTACACCTGCAACACCATCATCGGTATTGAAGGTACCATTGAGGGTAAGACGACCAGGGTGTTCTGCGATGCCAGAACCCATATTAACTGTGGGCTTAAATGCATCACCCTTAGCATCTTCCCCATCTTGGAACCGCAGGTCCATACCGGTCCTGACGTTCCCCGAGAAGGTAAGACTTTGGGCAAATAATCCCCCTGCTACTGCAAGGACTAAAAGAATAATGAGAGCTTTCTTCATTTAAGAAAGCTCATCACTACCTAGATCGTGGCCCTGTAAGGAATTAGCTTGCCCAAAATTTTTGACACACAAAATTGACACACCGGTTTTTACCGGAAAAGTGAGACCTCGATTACCGCCAGGGCCCTTCGGGCTTCCTTTAGGAGTTCCTTTTCGCCCCGTTTGTCCTTATGGTTGTACCTCTCGCTGACCTTTCTGTTTACCTTGTGGCCCATAAAAAGTTCTTCTATGTCACCCAGGTTGTACAGATTCAGCATGGTTTTGTAGAAATGCCTGCCCGAATAGAAAGAAATGTTATGTTCAATCAAATCTTCGAGGGTTTTTCCCAGCAAAGCTCCCATATAAATGTGGGCTTTTTTGGTGGTCTTAAAAATTCTATCCTTTTCGGACTTTACAAAGAGGTAATTTTCCTCCGTAAGGCGGTGTTCCTGGATCCAAACCAGGAGATCCTTCAATAGTTTCCCGTGCAGGGGCACTGTTCGGACTCCGCTGGGGGTTTTGCTCTTTCCTATGTTCAGAAAGGCCACATCATCCCTTAGAATGATGTCCCCTGGGGTTAGGTTTTGGATTTCACTGTTCCGTAGGCCCGTCGAATAGATAAGGGCACAAAGGAGGTAGGACTTCTTGTCTTCCCAGGGGGTTTTAAAAATTCATTTCAGTTCTTCTATGGAGTAGCAGCCCCGGATTTTGTTGCTCAAGCCCCTAAGGGAGGCTATGTCCTTCATGATATTGATGTCAATAACACCGGTCATGAATAAATGACTAAAAATGGCCTTTATTCCCCCTATCTGGCGGTTAATTGACTGGGATAAGAGGCCCTTTTCCATCAGAAGATGGTTCTGAAAGCGGCTCATGGTGACGGGTTTAATGTCCTTAAAGTCCCGTATGTTGTTCCTCCTTAGGTAGGGGATAAAGGCGTTCACCACAAAGCCATGCAGGACCTTTCGGGATGTATCATTAAGCTTTCGGCCCCTGGCGGTATCAATGGCCAAATAGGGGCTGTCGGGCCGGTAGTAGTTCCGTAACACGCTGTAAAGGACCTTTCCTCCCTTGGTATTAAAGTACCGGTTTAAGATTCTTTCCTTATTCGCCTTTGCAAACTGTTCTGCCTCCTTTAAATTGTCTGTTTTGGTACTCCATTGGGAAGGTATCATCTTATTATCCTTAAAATAACGGACATAATAGACTTTTCCCTTTTTCCCGTACCGGGCAACCACACTGTACTCCTGTCTCATGCCATACCTCCATAATTTAACACACAAATTTAACACATCTTTCTTGTCTTAATGTTTTCTGTATGCTAAACTATCTTCGGCTATCAGTTACAATTAATGTGAGGTTTACCATGGTTATTTTGACCCTTAATTGCGGTTCTTCTTCGGCTAAATATCAGGTCTATGACTGGGAGCATAAGGATGTTCTGGCGGTGGGCAATGTAGAAAAGGTCACCCAGGGGGGCTCTTTTATCAGCCACAGGGCCAAGGGCAAGGATGAATATACGGCCAACCACGACTGTCCCACCCATACCGAGGCGGTGGACCTCATCATAAAAACCCTCACCGACCCTGCCATTGGGGTGATCAGCGACATGAATGTTATTAAATCGGTCGGTCACCGGGTGGTTCACGGGGGTGATAAATTTACCAAAAGTGTAATCGTGGACAAAAAGGTCCTGGAGGGCTTCAACGAGATGATCGATATGAGTCCCCTCCATAACCCGGCCAATATTATGGGGATAGAGGCGGCCCAAAAGATACTGCCCCAGGTTCCCCATTGTGCAGTGATGGATACGGCCTGGCACCAGACCATGCCGGCTTCATCCTACTTCTATGCGGTGCCCCAGGAATGGTACGAAAAGTACTCGGTCCGCCGTTATGGCTTCCATGGAACCAGTTTTTTGTACACCGCCAAGCGGGCGGCGGTCTTATTGGGGAAGGATCCCTTTAAAACGAACCTTATCATTGCCCATCTGGGGAATGGTTCTTCGATAAATGCGATAAAAGACGGCTGTTCTTTCGATACTTCCATGGGAATTACTCCCCTGGAGGGTCTGGTAATGGGCACCCGCTCGGGCGATATGGACCCGGCTCTGCCCTTTTACGTGATGCGGAAAACCGGCATGAGTGCCGCCGATGTAGAAAGTGCCCTTAACCGAAAGTCCGGGCTTCTGGGTATCACCGGGTCCCTGACTGACCGGCGGGATATCGAAGCGGCGGTTCAGAAGGGGGACGCCCAGGCGGCCCTGGCCCAGGATATAGAGGCCCACCGTGTAAAAAAATATATCGGGGCCTACCAGGCTATTCTGGGCCAGGTTGATGCCCTGGTCCTGACCGCCGGGGTAGGGGAGTTTGCCCATTTCATGAGGAAGAAAATCCTCGAGGGTCTCGAGGGCATAGGCATAATTTATGATCCCAAAAAAAACGAGATGGCCCGGACCCGGAACACCGAAACCCTCATTAGCAAGGCGGAATCTAAAATTCCTGTCTATGTCATCCCCACCGACGAAGAGCTGGTAATGACCGAAGATGCCTATGCTCTCATGGCCGGCACCTACGAAGTGCATACTAATTTTACCTACACCTTCCAGCAGAAGGATTATGTAAACAAAAGCCGGGCCCAGGGACTTATCCAGGAACTGGCCAAGTCGCCGGAGCTAAAAGATATCATCGCCGTGCCAAAATAAGGTTCTTGTAAGGAAGCAGCATGGCCGCCAATGAAATTGACATACTCTGCATAGGGAACGCCCTGGTGGATGTCTACGCCCAAAACTCCGGGCGTCTGGATCTTCGCTTTGGTCTAACAGAGCCGGTTCAGCATGTGGATATTAATAAAATTAGAGACATCCTCCTGGTCCTTCCGGAGCTTAGCATGGTTTCCGGGGGCGGGGCAGCCAATGTGGCCAAGATTGCGGGGCTCCTAAACACCAAGGCCCACTTTACCGGATCCATAGGCAGGGACAAGCAGGGTGGGGAGGGTACTGCCTCGGCGGACCGTATAGGCCGCTTCTTCGAGAATGAACTGCACAATGCGGGGGTAAAGCTGCGGCTTTCATTAAAAGAGTCACCCACCGGGATATGTCTGGTCCTCGGGAGCGGCGATGATCATTCCTGCGTTGCCGCCGCCCCTTCGGCGGCCCTGGAGCTAAGCCCCGAAGACATCGCCGAAGAGGATATACAAAAAGCCAATGTCATGGTCATCGATGGTTACATGCTCGAAAGGCAGAATCTTATTGAGCACCTCTTTACCCTGGCAGACCGTTACGGCACCGTGGTGGCCCTGGACTTAAGTTCCCAGGCTGTGGCCCGCCAGTTTGCTCCCCTCATTTATGACTACGCCAGGCGTTATTCGGTAATTCTTTTCATGAACGAAGAAGAGGCTGCCGCCTTTTACGCTGAGCTACTCCGGCTTAACCTCATAACAGAAAAAGCCGATGCCGATTCCTTTTTTCTGGATCTTACCAAGAAGGACCACCTTTCATCGGACCCGGAATCTATGGAGCCCCGCTGGGGCTTCCCCATCATTTTAATTAAGCTTGGTCCCCGGGGCTCCCTCTGCATAGCCGAGGGCACTTTGTATAGGGCAGACACCAGGGCGGTGATTCCCCTGGAAACCACCGGGGCCGGCGATGCCTTTTGTGCGGCCTTCCTGGCTGCCTGGGTGCGATCTTTTTCTCTTTCCGAATGTGCCGCCTTTGGGAACAGGGCCGGGTCCCTCGTCCTTGACGGAGCCGGCACCATGGTGGACAAGAAAAAACTGCGGACCCTGTCCCGGCAGCTTGTAAAGCCCTAGGAGTTCCCATGTCCCTTGCCTGTATTCATGTACATACCAGCTTTTGCGACGGCCAGGATGATGTAGAAACCTGTTGCCGCTCGGCTTACCAAAAGGGGCTTGCCTCTTTGGGTTTTAGCGCCCACGCTCCGGTAGAAAAAAAGACGGGAATTAAAAGCTCCTGGAATCTTCTGGAAAAGGATCTGGAACCTTATCTACAGGAGGTACGGAAGGCCCAGAAACGCTGGAAGGATAAGCTGATCATTTTTCTGGGCCTGGAGGTGGATTATATCTCCGGCCTTATGGGGCCCGCCGACCGGGACTACCATGAAATGGGCCTGGACTATATCATCGCCGGGGTTCATTATCTTGTTCCCCCCCGGGGGCCCCCCTTTACGGTGGACAATAGCCGCGAAAAGGTGGAGCAGGGCCTAAAGGAAGGATACGGCGGAGATGCCCTGGCCATGACTGGGGCCTACTATGCCGCACTGGGGGACCTTATTAACTCCGGGGGTTTTGACCTTTTGGTGCACCCGGATCTGGTCAAAAAAAATAATGGGGGGAATTATTTTTTCTCCGAAGAAGATGAAGGGTACATCCGGCAGCGTTCTGCCATTCCCCCCCTTCTGGCCCAAGAGGGCATCCCCGCCGAGGTAAATACGGGGGGAATGATACGGCAGAAAATACATGATTGTTACCCCTCGGCCCCCTTTTTAAGGCAGTTCCGGGAATGCTCTGTCCCCATGGTGATCAATTCCGACGCCCATAAGGCAGAAGATCTGGACGGCTACTATAATGAGGCAATTAGGGCCATGACAGAGGCAGGCTATACCGAGACCCTGATCTTTGGGGGCCGTGAAGAGGGCCGTCCCCTATGGAGGCCCATCACCTTAGGGAGCCCTTAGCGGTTTCTTTTTTCTTCGGCGCTTTTACAATCTATGCACATCAGGGCATAGGGAATGGCCTCTAGCCTTTCCCGGGGAATTTTTTTATTGCACCGTATACAGAGGCCGTATTTTCCCTGTTGGATCCTGTTAAGGGCCATGTCTATCATCCTAAGCCGGCGTACTTCCTGGGAGCCGATGGCTTCTATCATCTTGCGATCTATATCGTCGGAGGCCACATCGGCGAGATCCTTGGGATCCATGGCATCTACTATCTCCTGGAAGTCCTCATTGCTGGCCACCAGGTTGGTGTAGATTTCCTTTTTTTGTTCGGACAGGGATTTTTCGATTTTGGCTACAAATTCACGCTCTTTGGCTGCCGCTGTTTTTGCCATATTCCCTCCAAATATTTGATAATATCAGCGTACATTGCAGTATTCGGCTAGTTTTGTCAAGGGCTTTTTTTTGCCCCTGTGTACCCTGCCAGGGGGTTTTCCTTGGGGCTTAAACCGGGTATATTGGATACACAAAGAGGAGTGTTTGTGGCGAAAGAAGAAGCAATTGAAGTTGAAGGGGTAGTGCGGGAAGCATTGCCCAATACCATGTTCAGGGTAGAACTGGACAACCAAAAGGGGCATCTTATCCTGGCCCACCTTTCAGGAAAGATGCGGAAACACTACATCAGAATAGTCCCCGGAGACCGGGTGCGGATTGCCCTTTCCCCCTATGACCTCAGCCGGGGCCGCATCATTTACCGGGAACGCTAAGTCTTTTCCTTTAATAATACCCAGGTAGACCCTGTCCCCCCCTCTTTAGCCGAACTATAGCCGCTTTCCCCCGCAAAGGAACAGCTCTCGATAAAGCGGCGGCAAAGATCCCTTAAAACCCCCTCTTGCCCCCCCTTTAGATGGTTCCCCTTTCCGTGGATGATCAGGATCTTTTCAAAGCCCCTTGCATGGCTCTGGGTAAAAAAGCTATCCAGGGCCCTCCAGGCCTCATCGGATGTGAGGCCGTGGAGATCAATGACCCCGTCAGGTTTTTTCTTTAAGAGCCTGGTCCGCCGGGGCCTGGGGGCGGCTTCCGGTTTACCGGCATCCTTGTCGATTATTTCCCTGTTGCCGGATTTTTTTTCCCAGGCCGAAAGGATCTCCCCAAAGTCTGCCAGATCCTGCCCCCTAGTAGGTGATCACCGCCTGGCGGGCGACCCAGCCAGACCTGCCGTCGGGGGTTTCGGCATAGCACCAGTCCCCCCGGGAATCTCCGATGATGACCGGCTGGCCCTCGCTAAACCGGGCATTCACGGCCCCCTTTACGTCCGGAACCCTATACCCCAAGGTGCGCTCCAGAATGGCCGTATTCCCGGCAGAGCGGCGGTGGATGGAAAAATTCCCCAGCCCCTCTTCCAGGAATATGAGGGTCACCACTATGGCGAGGATCCAGAGGACGATCCGCCTATAGCTGGCCCATTCTTTGGTGCCGGTCCTGTCCTTTGCGGTCCTTTGGCCGGGGCCGAAAAACAATAATAGGACCAGGGCAGAGAGGAAGAGGAAGATGATGATCCCCCACATAAAGAGGGGTATCCCCAGGGGCCGCCAGCTTTCGTTTTCCGTGTAGCCGAGCCCCAGGATTTCTTCCATCTCGCGGCGCAGTTCCACCAGGTAGGGCCCCGAGAGCCTGTCCCTTTCGCTGCGCCGGATCTCTGCCAGAGCCTCGGCCCGGCGTCCATCCTCCCAGAGGCTTTTGGCTCCGTTCAAGCTGCGCTGTAGTTCATTTTGCAGAAAGAACAGGGTCTGTCCCCTAAAGTCAGGAAAGGGGAGTATATCTACCAGGGGCGGCAGGTCCTCTTGGCCGGTTTCGATTATTTCCGCTTCCCCTTCGGAGCTTCCTTGCACTTCCAGGGGAGGCAGGACCGGAATGTTGAGGCCCGGAATGGCCAGATTAAACCCCTGGACCTGGATAGAAAAGGGGGAAATTTGAATCACCGTACCCTCCAGGGCCCATACCCGGATGGGGTAATGGTAGAGGGCCTCTCCGGCCTCCTGGGGTCTGGCCTCGCTCAGGATGGCGTTCCGGGGAGACCGGCCCTGAAAAAGGGCTGAAGGCAGTTCCCGCAGGGGGTCCCAGTCAGCCAGTTCCAGGATCAGCAGGGCTTCTTCGCCCTGGGCTATGGAGGGAACGGGGCCCTGCCAGCGGAAGCGGGGATCATAACGCCTCAGGGTGGAAGGGGGCTCCCTAAACTGGATCTGCACCGCCGGGCTATGGGCTTCCCTCTCCTGGACAGTGATGGTGAAGGAGGGAATCGTAAGCAGCTCTGCCCTCTGGGGGTTAAAGAGGTACTCCACCCGGGTCCACCTTTGGTTTCCTGCCCCCGAGCTGGGGATCAGCCGGGTTTCGGTCCGGACCCTCTCCTGTACCAGGGAGGAAGGAAGTTCCGGAACCTGGATGCTTACTTCATCGGGGTTGGGATGGTTTACCAGGATGGCAAAGGTCCAGGGTTGGTTCACCAGAGGGCTGGGGGGATCGCTTTCGACCCTTAGCTCCAGGGGGAGCTCCTGGGCCAGGACGATCTGGGCCCCCAGGCTAAAGAGAGCTATTACCTGGAGAGCTGCCCAGAGGGGGCCTAATAATCCGGTCCGCCAGGATCGCTTTCGCCGGTCCATTCCCTGCTCCTCCACTGTTGCTGTTCCCTCTCTCTTAGGTACTCAAAGATAACCGAACTGTTCTCTGCCGCCCCCCCGGGCCCCCCTTCGGCCCTTCCATCCGGTGAGGCCGTCATATGGGACTCCTCCATGGCGATGGTGATCAGGCTCAGTTCCAGGTTCCGCTTGGCCTCCAGGCGGCTTGAGTTAATCGTCAGGGCCTCCCGGAAGGCCTGGGCTGCCCTATCGTAGTCCCCCTGTTCAAAATAGATAATCCCCGTATTGTAGCGGATCCGGTAGAGCAGCTCCTCGTGGTCCTCTATGGGCAGCCCCGAAAGGGCCCGTTCGGCCGCCAGGTAGCGGTCCAGGGCCGCCTCACCCTCCTCGAGGGAAAAGAAGACCGAGGCCAGGCCGTATTCGGCATAGGGAGCATCATGCTCCAGGGCTCTTAAATAGGAAGAAATTGCTTCGGTATAGAAGCCCCGGCTATTATAGAAGTTTCCTTCCATAATAAGTAGAATGCCCTGGGTTCTGGTGCAGGAGCCAAAGAAAATCATCATAAAAAGGGTCCCGGCCAAAAAGGCCTTGGATCTCTGCCTGGATGGGGCCTCCTCTTCGGACCTCCCCCCGGGGTTTCGGCGGCTATAGGCCATGAGCCTCATGAGGCCCAGGCAGAGGATGGCGGCGATGACAAAGATCCGCCACCTGGGGTTTGATTCCCGCCTATGCCCCGTAAGCCTGGATTCGGCAGAGAGGGAGTCGATATATTCCCTTAAGACTAAGGCAGCATCCGGGCGGTTTCCGTCCACGTAGATCCCCCCGGTCCGTTCTGCCCCGTAGCGCAGGATGTTGGCATTTCGGGAGCTAATGATGATCCTCCCCTCCTGGTCCAGGAGCAGCCGCCCCTGGGGATCCCCCATTTCCTGTCCGGGCCCCGGGTGCAGGGGTATGGGGCCCCCTTCCTCGGAGCCCAGCCCCACGGCACTCAGGGAGATCCCCTCCCTTCGGGCCCGCTCTACGGCCCTCTGGAAGGACCCTGTGTGGGCCTCCCCATCGGTGAAGAGGATAATGCCCCGGCGGCTGGGGAAGGAATCCATAAAGGCCCGGGATGCCGCATCGATGAGGTCCTCTAAATTGGTGCCTGTGCCGCTGATGGCTTCCCGGTCCAGGCCCATCAGGAAGGCCTGGATGAGTTCGCCGTCATAGGTCAGGGGGACCGCCAGAATACCGCTGCCCCGGCCTATGGCGGCTCCTATGCGCAGGTCCCCCAAAGAGGCGCTGAGCTCCCTGGCTATTTCCATGCCCCGGTCAAAGCGGCTCATGCTTCGGGAGCTCCCTTCCCCCGAGGCAAGGCTGTCTTCCACCTCCATGCTCCGGGACAGGTCTATGGCCAGGACCACGTCTATGCCCCGGCGGTAATCGGCCACTATGCGGCTTCCCCAGCGGGGCCCCGAGATGGCGATGATTAAAAAGCTAATACAGAGGATAAAAAAGATATCCGAAAAAACCATCCGCAGCCGAAGTTCCTTCAATAAATATGGCCGCTCTTTCGAGGGGGAGGCCGCCGCAAAAAGGGCCGCCTTCTTTAAGCTTTTGTGGTAGCGGAGGAAGAGGGCCGGCAGGGCCCCCACCAGGAAAAATAGAAAGAAGAGCACCCAGGATCGGTCAAAGCTCATAAGAGGGCCCCCAGTATGTTACGCCTAACAAGCCGGAGCCCCCACAGAAGAACCATGGCTGTCAGGATAAAGATGATATGAAGGGGTTCTTCCCGCCTGATGGTCCCCGACCGGCGAACCATCATTTCCCCCTGATCGAGCTGGGCGAAGGCGGCGGTAAAACTGTCTATGTTGGGGGCATGGATCCAGTGGCCCTGGGCTGCGGCGGCCAGGCTGCTTAAGACCGCCGGGTCGTAGCGGGAATCAAAGGTCCCGGAGCGGAACATCTGGGTGGCCGGGTCTACATAACTAAAGGGGATATCTCCGCTGGACCCGGTCCCTATGATCCAAAGGGTGATCCCCATGTCGGCGATCATGGCCGCCGCGGTCTCGGGGTGTATGGCCCCGGCATTGTTCTCCCCGTCGGTGATAAGGACTATCACCCTTCGCCCTGCCTGGGAACGGTGCAGATGAAAGGCCCCCAGGGCCAGGCCGGTCCCCAGGGCGGTGCCATCCCCTAGCTCCCCAATCTGAAGGGATTCCATCCGCTCATGGAGGCTGACCCGATCGGTGGTCAGGGGAATCAAAAGGGCCGCATCTTCCCCCACCCCGATAAGGCCTATGGCATCCTGGGGGCGCTGGTCCGCAAAGTCCAAGAGGAGTTCCCGGGCGGCATCAAAACGGTTCCGGCCCCCCATGTCTATCCCCGCCATGCTGGGGCTTATGTCGAGGACAAAGAAGATGTCCGCCCCCCGGTTAAGCCAGACAATTTCGCTGAATATCACATGGGGCCCCGCAGCGGCGCCAAAGAGGAAGAGGACCCCCGCCAGTTCCAGGGCGTTTAAAAGCTTCATTAAATATTTTAAGTTAACCGGCGATTTAAAGGGGATCCCCCCCGGCGGCTCCAGGGGAAGCTCCAGGGCAAAGAGGGGTTTAAAGCGCCTCAGGATGAGCAAGAAGAGGGGGATGATGATCACCGCCGCCAGGATGAGGGCGGGCCGGTCAAAGCCTATCCTCATGTTGGCACCCCTGGGTCGAGAACTAGCTCTGTTGTCTTTTTCGTGCTGGAGGGCAGTGGCAGGGCCTTCTCTGCCCTATCTAGGGCCAGGATAAAACCTTCGGTGTCTCTGAGGGCCTGGAAGAGATCCATCATCTTGATCCCCCCCCCGCTAAAACGAAAGGTGTCCCAGGTGCGAAAGAGGCCGCATAAAAAATCCTTCTCTGGCAGGTCTTCGTCCCCCTCCTCGTAACCCAGGGGAAGATCTTTAAACTCCCCGGCGCTTAAGGGGCGGCAGTTAATCCCCGTAAACTGGCTCAAGAATTCCCGGAACTCCGTAGAGAGGATGGTCAGGTAGAACCCCGGGTTTCCGTCTTTTTCGAGGCTGCTTTCTCTTCTTAGACGGAAGAGGAAGCGGATCATCATCCGTAAAAGATGGCGGCGCCGGAACCGTTCCCAGAGTTCTGCAAAATGACGGCGGCCCCAGATGCTTCCCCCTATCCCCAGGGAGAGGAGGAAGATAAGCAAGGCCAGGGTACCGTAGACCAAAAGGCTGGTCCCCGGAGCCGCCAGGGGAGGGGCGGGCTCAGAGAGGGTCATCTGGCCGGGGCTGAGGATGGAGGCAATCTGCAGCTCCAGGCCCTGGACGACCAGGGGCTCCGTATCGGGGGGCAGGCCCGGCATGAGGGGGAGTTCCAGGTCCGGGACCAGGAGGATCCCCGGCTCATAGGAAATAAAGTCGATGAGCAGGCGGTTTACCCCTCCCCGGCGCTCAAATTCGATCCGGCGAAAGACCAGGTTGGGCAGCTGGGGCAAGAGGTCAGCGCTGTCCCAGACAAAGGGCTCGGCGGTGTTATACTCCAGGCCCAGGGGGACTATCAGGCGGCCCTGGTCCCCGACATAGATAGTCTGGGGTAAAAAGAAGGGAGTATCCCTGGATAGTTCCAGCCCCTGGGCCGGAAGGGGCGGGGCGGGAAAGCAGAGGACCAGTGCTATCAACATGAGGGTCTGCAATAGCAGAGTCCTGGCCCTCATTGGTGGCCCCTGAAAAAATGGATCAGCGACGAGGGGGCATCATCGGCGGTGGATAGCTCAAGGCATGCGGCACCGGCCCGGCGGCAAATGGCCTCCCAGAGCTGGGCCTTCTCCTGGTGCCAGGAGGCCCAGGCAGTTTTAAATGAAGAAAATGAGGCCGGGGCCTGGATCTTTAGTTCCGTCTCCGGGTCTTCCAGGGTGATAAGCCCCCCCTCGGGAATCTCCTCGTCCAGGGGCCCGGAGATCCTTAGGGCGATAACATCATGTCTTCGGGATAGGTCCCCTATCTCCTGCTCCCAGTTGATGCAAAGGAAGTCGGAGATGACGATCACCAGGCTCCGGCGTTTTAAGAACCGCTCGGCCCCTATGAGGGCCTTGCCCAGGCCGCTCCCCCTTTCCAGGGGCTTGGCTTCTATGGCCGCCGAGATCCCCGCCATGGTATGGGATCTTCCCTTACGGGGGGGAAGGATCTTGGAGATCTCCTTGTCAAAGAGGATCATCGAAAGCCGCTGGTTGGCGTGCTCGGCTGAAAAGGCGATCAGGGCCGCCGCCAGCACCGCCTGTTCGTAGCGGTTAAGCTCTGTCCCCGGTGAATCAGAGAGGCTCCCCCCAGGGGTGTGCATGGAGGGGGAATTGTCCAGGATGATGCAGACCGTCATCTCCCTTTCTTCCCGGTAGAGCTTTACAAAGGGGGTCCCAAAACGGGCGCTTACATTCCAGTCTATGGAGCGGACATCGTCCCCCAGCTCGTAGCGGCGCACCTCGTCAAACTCTATGCCCTGGCCGCGGAAGATGGCCCGGTAATCTCCCGAAAGGAGATCCTCCGCCAGGCCCCGGGCCACAAGGGGAAAGGTTCGTATTCTGGTTAAAAGCTCCTGTCTATCCACGGCTATCCTATTGAAGAGGGGATATTAGGGCATCGGTACCAGGGCGAGAATTCTGCTGATTACCGTGTCGGGTTCCAGGCCATCGGCCTCGGCTTCGTAGGAAAGGACCAGTCTATGCCTTAGGACCGGAAATGCGGCGGCCTTTACATCGTCGGGGCTCACGAAGGAGCGGCCTTCCATGAGGGCCCTGATTTTAGAACAGCGGTACAGGGCCAGGCTGGCCCGGGGGGAGCCCCCAAAGGAAATATAGCGGTATATCCCCTCCCGGGTACGGCTGCTTCCGGGCCTGAGTCCCCCCTCGGCCCCTGGAACCAGCCGGGTAGGGGCGGGCCGGGAGGCGGCCACCACCGACACTATGTAGCGCTGGATCTTTTCATCGGTAAAGATCGCATCCCCGGCCCTCCTTAGGGATTCCAGGGCCTTCTGGTCCAGGACGGTGTTGAGGTCCCTCGAGGCGGTCTCGGCGGCCCCTGGGTTTTCGAAGGGGGAGGCCAGCCCCAGGATGCTCAGTTCTTCTTCCTGGTCGGGGTAGCGGACCAGGAGCTTGAGTAAAAAGCGGTCCAGTTCTGCCTCGGGCAGGGCATAGGTGCCCTCGTGTTCTATGGGGTTTTGGGTGGCCAGCACAAAGAAGGGGGAGGGCAGCTGGTAGGACTGCTCCCCTATGGTGACCTGACTTTCTTCCATGGCCTCCAGCAGGGCCGACTGGACCTTGGCGGGGGCCCGGTTTATCTCATCCGCCAGGATTACATTGGCAAAAATGGGCCCTCGGCGCATGGAGAAAGAACTGGTGGCCTGCTCCCAGATGAGGGTCCCCGTCAGGTCCGCCGGAAGCAGGTCGGGGGTAAACTGGATCCGTTTAAATTGAAGACCTGTAATTTCTGCCATGGTTTTTACCGCCCTGGTTTTCGCCAGACCCGGCACTCCCTCCAGGAGTATATGACCCCCCGCAATGAGGGCGGTCAAAAGGCCATCGATCATCTCGTTCTGGCCCACGATGCGTTTTGCCATCTCTTTACGGGCCCTATCGATTAAATCATGAACCTCTTTAGGTATAGTATTCTGCTCCATGAAGGGTACCTCTTTATATGATGGGAGCCTGGCAGACCTCCCCCTTACATTAATCGTAAAAACATTGTACAATGAATAATCCAAAATAGACTAGTCATTTAAAGACCGCGGAGAATTTTGGTTTTTTCCTATGGAGGTGCTGCGTGGTAGATGTGGTAGGTGTAGGCGGGGCGGTCTTAGATCACCTGATTAATGTGGACCAGGTTCCTGCCGGGAAAGACGGGGGTGCCCGGGTCCATGAGATGTTCCTTCAGGGGGGCGGCAATGTGGCCACCGCCATGGCTGCAGCGGCCCGGCTGGGGGCCAAGGCAGGGATGCTCGCCAAGGTGGGTTCTGACTTTGCCGGTGATTATATCATTAAAGATTTTAACTACAACGGAGTGGATACTTCCCGGATGATCCGGGGGGCCCCCGATACCACCAGCCCCTATGTGGTGGCCGTATCCGAAAAGGTAAGCAACACCCGGTTTTTCATGGGCCGGGGCTCCACCATAGAACGGCTTCAGCCCGAAGAGCTGGACAAGGAATACATCGCTGGGGCAAAGATCCTACATGTGGATCACGGGGGCCCCACCCCCACGGCGGCGGCAGAATATGCCCGTTCCCAGGGCCTTCAGGTTACCATCGATGCAGGATACTACAGCCAGGACCGGGTGGACATCATCCCCCTGGTCCATGTCTACATAGCCTCGGAAATGTTCTATGACGGCATGTTCCCCGATTCCAAGGACAAGCTGGAAGATAACTGCCGGAAGCTCCATGACATGGGCCCCGAGGTCGTCTGGGTCACCCTGGGGGAACGGGGCTGCGTGGGCCTGGTGGACGGCAAGTTCCACACCCTCCCGGCCTTTAAGATCCCCGAGGTGGTCGATACCGTCGGGGCCGGGGATGTCTTCCACGGCGCCTATGTGGCCGCCATGCTGGAGGGATTACCCCCGGTGGAATGTGCCCGCTATTCCAGTGCCGTATCTGCCCTTAAGTGCATGTATGTGGGGGGCAGGACGGGGATCCCCAACCGGGAGACCCTGCGGCGTTTTATGGAAGAGGGGGTCATAGACCGGACAGAGCTGGATGCCCGGCTCGAATATTATCGAAAAGACTTTTTAGCCACTAGGTAAAGAATATTTTTTAAGGAGCGTGTTAGTATGAGGTTCAAAAAACTAGGAAAGACAGATGTCATGGTTTCTGAGATTACCACCGGAACCTGGGGTTTAGGCGGCGGCGGCTGGGGCGAATTTGATAAAGCCGCCAGTTTAAAGGCCCTTAACACCATGGCTGACCTGGGGGTCAACATGATCGACACCGCCCCGGTCTACGGCGACGGGGTATCGGAAGAAATCACCGGCGAATTCCTTAAGGGAAAGCGGGAAAAGATCATCGTTTCGACCAAGTGCGGCATCGACATCGATGCTCCCCGGGGCGAGAACAGAAGAAAATCCACCGAAGAAGTCATAGTCCGGGGCTGCGAAGGTTCCCTTAAGCGGCTGGACACCGACTACATTGATGTCTTTTTTGTCCACTGGCCGGATCCGGATACACCCCTGGAAATCACCATGGGCGCCCTCAACAAGCTTAAAGAGCAGGGAAAGATTCGCTACATTGGCATGTCCAACTTTAATGTGGAGCTGTTAACCGAATGCACCAAGCACGGTGTGGTCGATGTTCTCCAGCCCCCCTTCTCCATGGTTGATCAATCCGCCAAGGACATAATGGTCTGGGCCCATCAGCAGGGCATCTCCAGTGTTACCTATGGATCTATCGGTGCCGGTATCTTAAGCGGCCAGTATCGTTCCCTTCCTGAACTGCGTGAAAGGGATGTCCGGGGCAGCTTCTACGGCAAGCTCTTTAAGGAGCCCGGCTTCTCCAAGGTCCAGGAGCTTCTGTCCGCCATGGACAAGATCGCCGAGGCCAGGAAGGTTCCCCTTACCCAGATTGCTATCAACTGGGTCTGCCAGAAAGAGTATGTCCTTACGGCCCTCATCGGGGTAAGGACCGATGCTCATGCCAAAGAAAACTGTGCCGCCATGGATTGGTCCTTAACTCAGGACGAAATTAAGATCCTGGATGCCGAAGTTGAACGCCTCTTTGGATCGGTAGATTAATGTCAGACGTAGGAGCCGGGACACAGAATCCTCCGGAACGGTCGTACCTGCGGCTGTCCATCATGCAATTCTTCTTTTGGTTTGCCGCTGCAACCGGCACCTACCTCACGATCTTTCTGATTAGGCAAGGTTTCGAGCCTAATCAGATCGGCGTTATAGTGGCCACCAACTCTGCGGTGGTCATTATAGCCGGTCCCTTCTGGGGGACCATTGCGGACAAACTGCGGTCCATACGAAAGGTCTTTCTCTTATGTATAACCATTTCCATCGTGCTTTGGACCGTGGTACCCGCATCATCCAGAATCGACTTGGGTCCCATCAACTTTCCCTGGGGTACCTTCGGGCCCCTGGCACTGATGTTTTTAATCATTCCCATTAGTGCCTTCTTTAGGATGCCCGCCCACTCCCTCATGGACGCCTTTACCGTACAGAACTGCCACCTGGGAGGAATCTCCTACGGGCATGTACGGCTTTGGGGTTCCGTGGGTTGGACGGTCATGTGCATGATCTTGAGCTATCTTCTCCCCCGCTTTGGGGTAGAGATGGCCTTCTACATGTACGGCGTCGCCTTTATCCCCCTCTACCTTCTTATGTGGAATGCCAAGGGGGTTGATGTCGCCAAGGCCTCCAAAGAAAAGCGGACCTTTAAGTCCATGGGTTTTGGCCGGCTCTTTAAGAGCTACTATTTTGTCACCTACCTTTTCTTTGCCATGATGATGCACATGCCCGTGGTGGTCTCCATGACCTATCTGCCCTTCCTGGTCCAGTCGGTTGACGGCAACCTGGAAATGATAGGCCTCGTGGCGGGCTACAAGGCCCTGCTCGAAATTCCCACCCTGCTTCTTATGCGGCCCCTTAGGGAGAAGTTCCCCCTGCCGGTGGCCATAGGGACTGCGGCGGTGCTCTACATTATCGAGGCCCTCTTTTATACCCGGGTAACCCATTTCTATCAGATCATTGCCCTCCAGACCCTCCATGGTTTGGGCGGGGGCTTTATGATAGGGGCCGCCACGAACTACATCTACACCATGGCTCCCGAGGGTCTTAACTCTACGGCCCATACCTTGCTGGGGGCGGTCAATTCTACCTCTGGTATTATTGGCAGTTTAGTGGGCGGGGTCTTAATCATGGCCGTGGGGATCAGCAGGTCCTACATGCTTATCGCCATTACGATCACCTTTGCCCTGGTTTACTTTGTGGCTACCCTCTTTATTGGAGTAAAGATTTTAAAGAAGCCTATTCCTTTTAAGAAGCTGGCTTGACGGTTTTTTCATGAATAAGGCACTCGAAGTATTAAAAGAACGGGGCTTTTTTGCCCAGTGCACCAACGAAGAGGGTCTCTCGCAGCTTATGAGCGAGGGGCCCGTAACCTTCTACCTTGGGGTAGACCCTACGGGGTCCAGCATACACATAGGCCATGCGGTTCCCTTCTTTGCCTTTAGGCACCTGCGTGATGCGGGGCATAAGGGCATAGCTCTAATGGGTGGGGGCACCGCCCGCCTGGGGGACCCCTCGGGTCGGGATGAGGTCCGCACCATGCTCAGCTACGAAGAGCTGGACCGGAACGCCGATTCCATACGCTCACAGCTGGAGCGTTTTGTGGGCTTTGACGGAAAAGCCGCCTGGTCCGAAAACAACAAGGACTGGCTCTCCAATCTAAACTACATTGATTTCCTCCGTGAAATTGGCAGTCATTTTTCGGTGAACCGCATGCTTAGCTTCGAGGCCTACAAAAGGCGGCTCGAGACGGGGCTCTCTTTTGTCGAGTTTAACTACCAGCTTTTACAGAGCTACGATTTTCTGGAACTCTACCGCCGAACCGGTTGCCGCCTTCAGATAGGGGGGGACGACCAATGGGGGAACTTTGTGGCGGGGGTAGAGCTGGTCAGGCGGGTAGAGGGGACAGAGGTCTTTGGCCTTACGGTCCCCCTGGTTACCACCTCCGACGGCAACAAGATGGGAAAGACCCTTAAGGGGGCCCTCTTTTTGGATCCCGCCATTACGAGCCCCTACGAGTTTTTTCAGTACTGGCGGAACATAGCGGATGCAGACATCCGTTCCTTCCTGTTAACCTTTACCTTCCTTTCCCTGGGAGAGATCGACAAATTAACCGCCAGCGGTGTTAACCCCAACGAGGCCAAAGAACGTCTGGCCTGGGAAGTTACCTCCCTTATCCATGGAAAGGATGAGGCCGACCGCGCCATGGCCGGTGCCAAAGCTGCCTTTGGGGGCGGCGAGGGCGGAGACCGTTCCGCCATGCCCCGGTCGGAGCTGGCCCGTTCAAAGTTTAACCAGGGCTACAACGTGGTAGATCTTTTCTGCGATGCGGGCCTTGCAACATCCAAGGGTGAGGGGCGCCGGCTCGTAGAACAGGGCGGGGCCTTTATTGTGAGGAGCAACGAAGCCGCGGCGGTTTCAGATATTTCTGTCCTGATTACCGAAGACATGCTGGACCAGGATGGGGAACTCGTTCTTCGGGCCGGGAAAAAACGCTACTGCCTGGTACAGGCTCGTTAATTTTCCTATAAATATTGGATTGTCTCCCCCCCCTGTATTTCTGCGTAGAGCTCTATGTAGGGTTTGGCGGTGTTTCGGGAAATTTTTGTCAGCAAGACCTCTTCTACCTGGAAAAGCCCCGCTTCGCTGGACATGGTGACCTTAATGTTAATGGGCTTTTCCTGCCCCCGGGACAGTTTTACCGCCTCTATGGAGTTGGCCGAGTACATATGGATATGACCGGACCGGAAGTTGTGGTCCATGGACATGGGGATCCGGGCCCGGCCCTTGGTCATGTCACAACCGTCAGCCATCTGGGTAATTCCCGCTTCTATAGAATGGATGTTCCGGGTTCCCATGTGGCCCGCTATGCCCTCGAGGATCAAGGAACGGATCATCAGGGTCTTCTGGGTGTTCTTGGGGAAGAAGAAGGGCAAGAGCCGGTCCAGGATGGGGATGGCCAGGTTGACGCTGTGCATCTCGTGGTCCTGCCTGCCTATGCTCATCCCCAGGTCGTGGAGCAATGCGGCAAATATGACCCCCACCAGGCTGTCTTCGAAGGAGCCTATGCCCTCGCTTTCCAGGCTGGTCTTTATACTGGACCGCCGGAGCAGATCCATTAAAACAATGGCATTGTGGGTTACGATGCGCATATGTACCGGCCCATGGTCATTATAGCCCAGACGTACTATGGACACATGGTTGGCGTATTCCTGGATATCATGGATCTCTTCATCCGAGAGGATACGTTGTACCCCCGAAATTATTTTTTCGTTTATCTTATAGGCCTTAAGGGTCTTAATTATCTTGCTATCCAGTGATTGTTCTTTAGGTGAGCGCATGTCCCTACTATATAGAAGGAAGGATTATTATCCTAGTACTTTGATCCGATAATATACCATGAAACCCATAAGTATCTCCATAAAATCCATTGTAATAGCCTTGGTCCTTTGTGCCATGCCGGTCTTTGCCCAGGATCTCTCCCTGGGCCCCGAGGATCTTCGCATAGAACTGCGATCAGACGGGGGCTTTCATCTTTATGTAAGGAACAAACCCGACATCTCTTCGATCCTCCTTACCGAATCAACCCGGGATCCCTCCATGGGGGCCGATAACTTCGCCTACCGGGCCGCCGAGTGGAATCCAATCAATGGGGACGAGATACGGGTCCTGGATGGCTATGTGATACCCCGGGAAAGTCAGGTCTTCTCCCTCATTTCTTCTACTCCGGTAGATCATCCCCAACTGGGTTCTGCCTTTCATATTTACATACCCTGGATACTGCATTACGGTTACGAAGGAACCAGACAGGGGGTGGTCCATGTGGGGGACGGGTTTTACGTTAACATCCGGGCCTTTAGTCTGCCCTACGGGGACTACCGGGGCCAGTTTAGCGATAACCCCTTCATGCTCCAGGTGGTTCAGGCCGCCGCGGCCCTGCCCCCCGAGGGTGACTTTTCCCCCGAGGCAGCTTCGGCCTACCAGGAGATAGCCCGGGACGGCGGCGGGGACTTCCTCTATGCCGCTACCCCTGCGGCCCTGATCGATCAGATCCAGGATATCCTGGCGGCCCAAAGCGGGGACTCCATAGATATCGTCATAGTTCTGGACACCACCGGCAGCATGGGCCCCTACATCGACGAGATCCGCCGCCGGCTCATCCCACTGCTTCAAAGTACCATTAACCGCTTTGAAGACTGGCGGCTGGGGCTGGTCCTTTTTAGGGACTACAGCGACGAATACCTTAACCGGCTCTATCCCTTTACCCGGGACTTTAATCTTTTCCAGCGGAACTTAAATGCCGCCCGGGCCTGGGGCGGAGGGGACATTCCTGAAGCGGTCTACGAGGCCCTCTATGAAGGGGCTGACAAGTTCCCCTGGGAGGCCCAAAGCCGGCTGATGATCCTTATTGGCGATGCGCCGCCCCATCCGGAACAGCGGGGGAGTATTTCCAGGGACATGGTTTTCCGCATGGTTTCTGAAAAGGAGATAAGGGTAAGCGCGATTATACTGTCCCTTTAGCTTACATCCGGGACCGGGGTCTGCGCCGGCTTTCGATTTCGTCCATGTTGGCCAGGACTATGCCCGAGAGGATCCTGAACTGGGGCGGCAAGAGGGCCCCGTCGGGATTATCATACCTGGCCAGGATCTCTTCGAATTGCACCCTGGCGGTATCAAAACGGTTTTGCTTGTAATGAATAAAGGCGATTTCATACTCGGCGGCGATGATATTATCGATGTCAAAGGGAAAACGCTCGAGGATAGCTTCGTAGTATTGCATAGAGATCCCATACCGGTTCCGGTCCGAGGCCTCCTGGGCCCTCTGGATAAGCTCCATGGGGGTAAGATCATAGGGTATATCTATCTGTCTGGTGGCGCAGGAAACAGCCAGGGAGGCCAGTATGATGGCCAGGGTTAGGGGGAAAACTTTCATAGGATCTTATACTATCTATCCCAGGAAAAAACAAGGGTATTCCAGGACTTTCCTTCCTTAAAATGGTATAATAATTTATGCATTTTTATGGCGGAAATCTTGACATTAATTTATAAATATGCAAAAATTACCGATTATATTGCATAAAAATGCGTAAGGAGCTATTTCATGATTGCGGGAATTATTGGGGCCGCCGGATATGCCGGAGCCGAACTAATCAGAATCCTTTCGGGGCACCCCAAGGTTAAGGGTTTTTCTCTGGGTTCCGTAAGCCTCGAGGGGGGGCTCATAGAGCAGGTCTATCCTAATTTTTTGGGGGCCTTCTCTTCTCCCCTGGTAAAGCCGGATGAGGTAATCGAAAAATCAGATATTATTTTCTCGGCCCTGCCCCATGCGGTAGGGGAGCCCTATGCCAAGGCCTGCATAGATAAGGGGAAGACCTTTATCGACCTTTCGGCGGACTTCCGCTTTGACGATGATGAAGCCACCTATACGGCCTGGTACAGCAAAGCCTTTGCCCACCCGGAACTGCGTCAAAGGTCGGTCTATGGCCTCCCGGAGCTAAACCGCTCCCGGATAAAAGCCCTGGCCGCCTCGGGGCCCCTGATCATCGCCAACCCCGGATGCTACCCCACCGGGGCCTCCCTGGGGATCTACCCCTCCCTGGCCAAGGGCCTGGCCGCCGACGGGACCATCATCGTCGACTCCGCCACGGGTATTACCGGCGGCGGCAGGGAGCCCCAAAAGTCATTTCATTTTCCCGAGGCAACGGACACCGTGTCTCCCTACAAGGTGGGGGCCCATAGGCATCTTCCCGAAATCAGCCGGGTTATTAAAACCATGGCCAAGGAGGGGAGCGGGGCTGCGGTGGATCTGATCTTTACCCCCCACCTGGCTCCCATGAACCGGGGCATTTTAAGTACCATCTATATACCCCTTAAGCCCCAGTGGCAGGGGCTCCCCGGGGGGGATGATCCCCGGCCCCCCACCAAAGAGACCGAGGCCAAGGAGGCGGAGATCCGTCAATGTTACCAGGACTTTTATAAGGATGAACCCTTTGTCCGGATCCTCCCCCAGGGGGTCTTTGCCGCCACGGGCCGGACCAGGCTCTCTAACTACTGTGATATCGCCATCACCCTGGATCAGGGGGGGAAGATCCTCATCGTTACCACCGCCATAGATAACATGGTTAAGGGGGCCTCGGGTCAGGCGGTGCAGAACATGAACATCATCCTGGGTTACCAAGAAACCGAAGGGCTGGAATTTATCCCCGCCCTCTTTTAAAGGAAGCATTATGAAGAAAATAAACGGAGGGGTCTGTGCCCCCAAAGGTTATAAGGCCGGCGGCATCTGCTGCGGCATCAAGGCCAGCTCGAAAAAGCGGGACCTGGCCCTCATCTACTCGGAGAAACTCGCCGTGGCCCGGGCCATGTACACTACCAATAAGGTCAGGGCCGCCAGCATCATTGTCACCGAAGAACACCTGGCGGGGGGCGAACTAAGGGCCCTCATCGTGAACTCCGGGAACGCCAATGCCTGCACCGGCGAGGCGGGGATTGCTGCCGCCCGGAGGATGTGCGATCTGGCGGCGGATCTCTTTGCCATCAGCCCAAGGCAGGTGGCGGTGGCCTCTACGGGGGTCATAGGGGTCCCCCTGAACATGGCGGTCATAGAGGGGGGGATGGAAGCCCTGGGGAACTCCCTGAGGGCCGATGAGGCGGGCCATGCCGCTGCCCTGGAAGCTATCATGACCACCGATACCAGAAAAAAAGAAGCTTCTATCGAAATAGAAATTGATGGCATACCGGTTCGCCTGGGGGCCATGATCAAGGGGGCGGGGATGATACACCCCAACATGGCCACCATGCTGGGTTTTATCACCACCGATGCGGCCATAGAAGGGGATGCCCTGGAAGCCAGCCTCCGCAGGGCCGTGGGCCGTTCCTTTAACCGGGTTACGGTGGACGGAGATACCTCCACCAACGATGTGGTCATCATCATGGCCAACGGCGAGGCGGCAAATAAGTCCATCAGCCTGGGGAGCCCCTCCTTTCAGATCTTCGCCCAGGCCCTGGAGGATCTGTGCATAGATCTCGCCAAGGCCCTGGCCAGGGACGGTGAAGGGGCCACCAAACTGGTGACAGTCACCGTTTCGGGGGCCCAGGACGAAAAGACCGCCGAAACCCTGGCCATGTCGGTGGCTTCCTCCAGCCTGGTCAAGGCGGCCTGCTTTGGGGCCGACGCCAACTGGGGCCGTATCCTCTGTGCCATGGGCTACTCGGGGGCCGGCTTTGAGCCTGCCCAGGTCGATGTGGCCTTTGCAGGCTCCGGAGAAGAGGTCCTGGTCTGCCGGGGAGGGGCTTCGATTCCCTTTTCCGAGCCCGATGCCAAGAGGATCCTCCAATCGGAGGAGCTGGAAATTCGCATCCAGGCGGGAGCCGGTGCGGGAGCTGCCACCGTCTGGGGTTGTGACCTCACCTACGATTACGTCAAAATTAACGGAGATTACCGATCATGAGTGCAAATGTAAACGTCAGCCATCAGGACAGGGCGGCCCTTTTAATCGAAGCCCTGCCCTACATACAGCAGTTCCGGGGCAAGACCGTGGTGGTCAAGTATGGCGGCAACGCCATGACCAACGAGGACCTAAAAGCGGCGGTGATTCAGGATATCGTGTTAATGTCCTGCCTGGGTATCCGTACCGTCCTGGTCCATGGCGGGGGCCCGGAGATAGAAGGGATGCTCAAGAGGGTGGGCAAGGAAAGCCGCTTTGTAAACGGCCTTCGCTATACCGATGAGGAGACCATGGAGATAGTCCAGATGGTCCTGGCGGGGAAGCTAAACAAGGACATCACCGCCCTTGTTCAAAAAGCCGGGGGCCGGGCCCTGGGGCTCTGCGGCATAGACGGGGGTCTCCTGGAGGCCCGCCGTATCTCCGGCGATCTGGGCCTGGTGGGGGAGGTGGTAAAGGTGAACACCGAGATCATCCACACCTCCTTAAACGAGGGCTATATCCCGGTGATCTCTTCTGTGGCCTACGGCCTGGGGGAGGACGAGGGTGCATCCCTCAATATAAATGCGGACACCGCCGCGGCCCAGATCGCCGCCGCCCTGGGGGCCGAAAAGCTTTTATTAATGACCGACATCCAGGGCCTCCTGCGTAATGTGGAGGACCCATCATCTTTAATAAAGACCGCCCGCCGTAAGGATCTGGAGGACCTTAAAAAAGAGGGAGCCCTGAGTAAGGGGATGATCCCCAAGGTGGACTGTTGTTTCCTGGCCCTGGATGGGGGGGTAAAGCGTACCCACATCATAGACGGAAGGGAGCCCCATGTGCTCCTCATCGAACTTTTTTCTGATGCCGGTATAGGCACCATGATAGAAGAATAATTTTATTGAACAACCTAACAATGGAGGAATACCATGAGCGACGTTTTTATGAATACCTACGGCAGGCTGCCCGTAACCTTTAACAGGGGTGAAGGGGCCTGGCTTTTCGATACAGCGGGGAAAAAATACCTGGACTTTACGGCCGGAATCGCCGTCAACTGTCTGGGCCACAATTACCCCCCCCTGGTAAAAGCCATATCGGAGCAGGCGGCAAAACTCTGCCACGTCTGTAA
This sequence comes from Treponema sp., assembly GCA_009777335.1. GTDB lineage: Bacteria > Spirochaetota > Spirochaetia > Treponematales > Breznakiellaceae > WRKT01. The sequence goes on from WRMC01000011.1 coordinate 26,253, forward strand.
TTATTACCTAAGCGATGTCTCCGTAGCCTTTGCGGAGGCCCTCATTGCCGCCTGCGCTGGTGCGGGGATGAAGAAACTCTTCCTGGCCAACTCGGGGGCCGAAGCCAATGAGGGGGCCTGTAAAATAGCCCGGAAGTACTCCCTGGTAAAATACGGCAAGGGCCGGCATACGATAGTAACCCTAAGGGGGAGCTTCCACGGCCGGACCATCACCACCCTCTCGGCCACCGGGCAGGAACATTTCCACAAGGACTTCGGCCCCTACACCGAGGGTTTTGTCTTTGTTCCCGGGGGGGACATAGCAGCCCTGGACAAGGCCCTGGACCCCAAGACCGTGGCGGGCTTTATGGTGGAAGCCGTCCAGGGCGAAAGCGGCATCACCCCCCAAAGCCAGGAATACCTGGATGCGGCGGCCAAGATCTGTGCCGAAAGGGACATCCTCCTCATGTTTGACGAGATACAAACCGGGGTGGGCCGGACCGGGACCTTCCTGGCCTGCGAGGGCTACGGGATTAAACCGGACCTGGTAACCCTGGCCAAGGGTCTGGCGGGGGGCATCCCCGCAGGGGCGGTCCTGGCGGGCGAGAAGGCCGCCGATGTCTTCCAGCGGGGGGACCATGGCTCCACCTTTGGGGGGAACCCCGTGGCGGGGGCCGCGGGGCTCGTGGTCCTGGAGACCGTGACCAAACCGGAATTCCTCAAAGAGATAGGCAGGAAGGGGAACAAGATCGCCGAGGCCATCACAGGGTGGAAGCACCCCAAGGTGACGGCTATACGGCAGAAGGGCTTGATGATAGGGGTGGACCTTACAATAGATGCCCACCCCCTTTTAGAGGCCGGTATAGCCCAGGCCCAGTCTGGTTCCCCCGGCTTGCTCATGCTTACCGCCGGAGCCAAGACCCTGCGGTTCTTGCCCCCCTTCATTATCTCCGATGCTGAGATCGACCAGGGCCTGGGACTGCTTAAGAGCTTGCTGGACTAGACCGGGGGGCCGAAGCCTTTTCCTTTCGGGCTATGATGATAAAGATCGTCAGTATAGCCGAGAGGAAGAGGATAAGCCCCAGGCCCATGCCGGAAATAGAAAAGTGCTGATACAAGAAACCGCCCATGGCGGTTCCGGAGGCGAGGCCCGAGCCTATGATGATCTCCTGGACCGCCATATTTTTTTTGGAGCTCTTGCCGGTGGCCCCGGAATAAAAAATGCTGTTGTTGTAGCTAAGGGCATCAAAGAAGCCAAAAAGAACCACTATTATGGCGATAATGGGGAGGCTGTTCCCGGCGATGAGGAGGAGAAGGGCCGTCACCAGGAGGGAAGACTGGACTAAGATAAACCAGTAGCCCTTAAAGTGCCAGGAGCTAAACTTGGCCAAAATGGTAAAACTCCCAAAGCTGGCCACACAGCGGAAAAAGAGGATGATCCCCGCGGTGCTTTCCGAGTAGCCTAGGCCGTCCCTGATGTGGAGGGGCATTATATTTAAGAGGGCCCCCAAAAACATGGCGGACCCAAAGACCCCAACCCAGGCCCGGTAGCGGTAGGAGTCCAGCTTTTTGTCCAGCTCCCGGATTATTTCGGGTTTCTCTTCTTCTATCGGAGTTGGGCCTGCTTCCCCCGTCCCTGGCTTAAGCGGCAAGGCCACCTTGGGTTTCTGCTGATGCCGAACTACAGCGATACATACACAGACCATCAGATAACTAAGGTTAGCCAAAATGAGGGGAGCCCCGCTGTTCCAGCGGTAGAGGTTCCCCGCAATGAGGGGGCCTATGATGTTGGCGGCCATCCAGCTCCGGTTATAGACGCTTAAGGTGCGGTTGAGCTCCAGGTTATCCAGGCCCCCGGTAAACCAGGCGGTGACGGGGGGCCAGAAGAAACCCGTAGAGAGCATGATCATCCAATAGGCCGCATAGGTCACATACTGGAAGCGGACCAGACTTAAAAGGAGGGCCGCAATAAAAACCAGGGCCGAAGAGACCGAGAAGGTCTTTATGGGATGCACATGGGAGCCCAATTTATGGTAGAGGGTACAGCCCAGGAAAAAGGCCACCTGCCCCAGGGCCATAAAGGAACCTATCTGGGCGGGGTTAAAGCTAAACCAGTCGGTGAGGCCGTAGATGAGCGAAAACCCCAGGACCGTACCCCCCAGGACAAAGAAAAAGGCTCCCGCAAAAAGGGGGTAGTATTTTTTCAAGTTATTTCTTGCCCAGCTTGCGGATGATGGGCTCCAGGGCATCTTCCATGGTGGGCTGGCCTATTTCCTGCAGGGTGTAGCCCACCCTGGTGCTGGGTTTGCCTATCTTGATGATCCGGCCCAGATCGATGGGGGTGGCAATGACCACCGAATCGCAGGGGCATTTTTCTATAGTCGCCGCCAGGTCATTGATCTGCTGATCTCCATAACCCATGGCAGGGAGGAGGGTGCCTATATTGGGATAGATACGATAGGTGTCTGCCAGGCGCCCCACCGCATAGGGCCGGGGGTCTACAAGTTCCGCCGCACCGTAACGCCGGGCGGCTACGATGCCGGCCCCTATCTTCATATCCCCATGGGTAAGGGTGGGGCCGTCTTCGATTACCAGGACCCGTTTTCCCTTAATGAGTTCCGGTTTATCCACACTGATAGTCGATGCGGCATCTACCACCAGGGCCCTGGGGTTTAGCTTTTCGATGTTGGCCCGGACTTGCTGTATATTGTCAAAGTCCGCACTGTCTATCTTGTTGATCACCGCCACATCGGCCAAACGCAGGGTTACTTCCCCCGGATAGTATGAAAGCTCATGCCCCGGTCTATGGGGGTCTACCACCGTCACCATTAGATCCGGTTTATAGAAGGGAAAGTCGTTGTTCCCCCCGTCCCAGAGGATCACGTCGCAGCCCAGAGGATCATTTTCGGCGGCCTCCAGGATGGCCTGGTAGTCCACCCCGGCGTAGATTACGTTCCCCCGGACTATGTGGGGTTCGTATTCTTCCATCTCTTCTATCGTACATTTGTACTTGTCCAAATCTTCTATCGTGGCAAAGCGCTGTACCTTCTGGGCCGCCAGATCTCCATAGGGCATGGGATGGCGGATGGCGATTACCTTAAGCCCCCGGGCCATGAGGATCTCCGCAATCCGGCGGCTCGTTTGGCTCTTGCCGCAGCCCGTGCGGATGGCCCCCACCCCTATGACGGGTTTGGAGCTTTTTATCATGGTATTTTTGTGCCCTAAAAGGCTAAAGTCAGCCCCCGCGGCATTTACCTTGGCCCCCAGGGCCATCACGAACTGGTAGGGTACATCACTATAGGAAAAGACACATTCGTCCGCATCGAGCTCCTGGATAAGGCCCTCAAGCTGATCCTGGTCGTAGATGGGGATCCCCTCGGGGTAGAGGGCCCCGGCCAGGCTGGCGGGGTACTTGCGATCGGCGATATCGGGAATTTGGGCCGCCGTAAAGGCTACTACCTTGTACCGGGGATTATCCCGGTAGCAGGTATTAAAATTATGAAAATCCCGCCCTGCGGCTCCTATGATGATAATCCTGCGCTCTTGATTCCCTTTTTCCATAAACTCCTGCCTCTCTTGCGGATGCTTCTTTTCAAGGTCATACTTTCAAGGTCATACTATAGCAGAAACCACAGTTTTTAAGCAATAATTCTGCACCATAAAGGAGGGTCCCATGACCTTATTCGAAGCTATTAAAGAACGTTACAGCTATCGGGGCGAATTTAAGCCCAATCCGGTAAGCAGGGAGGATCTTACCAAGATCCTTGAAGCCGGCCTGGCGGCTCCCTCGGGGGGGAATGCCCAAACCACCTACCTCATCGGAGTGGACGATCCGGAACTGATTAAGTCCATGTCGGCCATTTTAAACAAGACCAGTACGGTCACCGCCCCCGCTGCCGTGGTGGTCATAAGCCATCCCAAGCCTGTGTATAAGGACATGTGTTTTAATATCCAGGACTATTCGGCGGCCATAGAAAACGTGCTTTTGGCGGCCGTTGATCTGGGTTATGCCAGCTGCTGGATAGAGGGGGAAATCACCGCCGATCCGGTCAGGCAGAAGGCCTATGCGGAGCTCCTGGGGGTCCCCGAAGGCTTCAATGTGGTCTGCTTTCTTCCCATAGGGGTCCCCGTTTCTGAGGGCAAACGGGCGGTTCATAGGCCCTTTGAAGAGCGGGCTTCCTTCAACCGCTTTACTTTCACCATATAAAAAGGCTATACTTATTCTATCTTACTATACCTAAATGGGGGTCATAATGATTAAAGTTGCAATTAATGGATTCGGCCGCATCGGCCGCCTTGTGTTTCAAGCCATGGTCGATCAAAAACTACTGGGCAAAGAGATAGAGGTCGTAGCTGTTACGGACCTCACGACAGATGCAAAGTATTTTGCCTATCAGCTTAAGTACGATTCCACTCAGGGAAAAATGAAGGCGAAAATTAGCTCCCAAAAGAGCAATGCCTCTCTGGAGCATGATGATATTCTGGTTGTAGACGGCCATAAGATCCAATGCGTCATGGCAGAAAGGGATCTTAAAAACCTTCCCTGGAAAAAACTGGGCATAGACTATGTAGTCGAAAGCACCGGTATCTTTACCAGCGACAATGCCTTCGGTCACATCGACGCAGGGGCCAAGAAAGTTATCATTTCTGCTCCCGCCAGGGCCACTAACCACGAAATTCCCACCATGGTCATGGGAGTTAACCAAGAGAAGTACGATCCTGCCAAGCATCAGGTGGTTTCCAACGCAAGCTGCACCACCAACTGTCTTGCTCCCCTGGTTCATGTCCTCTTAAAAGAAAAAATCGGTATCGATAAGGGTCTTATGACCACTATCCATTCCTATACAGCTACCCAAAAAACCGTAGACGGTCCTTCCAACAAGGACTGGCGGGGCGGCCGGGCTGCGGCCATCAATATAATCCCCTCCACCACCGGCGCCGCCAGGGCGGTGGGCGAGGTACTCCCCGAAACCAGGGGCAAGCTTACCGGCATGTCCTTCCGGGTTCCCACCGCCACCGTATCCGTGGTGGACCTTACCTTTACGGCCGCCCGGGATACCTCAATCCAGGAGATCGACAGCCTCATGCTTAAGGCCTCCAAGGGCTACCTAAAGGGAGTCCTGGGTTACAGTGACGAAGAAGTGGTCTCCACCGACTTCATCCACGACCCCAGAGCTTCGATCTACGACAGTCTGGCCACCTTGCAGAACAACCTGCCCGGAGAAAAACGGTTCTTTAAAATCGTTTCCTGGTATGACAACGAATGGGGCTACTCCAACCGTCTGGTGGATCTGCTTCGTTACATGATCTCGGCCGGCAAGAAAAAGTAAGGTACCCCATGATTAAAACAGTTAAGACTGTCGATTTAAAGGGCAAGCGGATCATCATGCGGGTCGACTTTAACGTTCCCATGAAGGACGGGGTGGTCCAGGATGATACCCGCATCGTGGCGGCTATTCCTACGATTAAGTACATCCTGGCCCAGGGGGCAAAAACGGTAACCCTGATGAGCCATCTGGGGGACCCCTCCGGGGACGCAGAAAAGGCCAAGGCCAAGGCTGCCAAGGATGGTACTTCATTCAACTTGAATGCCTATCTTAGGGGCAAACACCGCATGGCTCCGGTGGCCGATTACTTGCAAAAAAAACTGGGGAAGACCATCCCCGTAGTTTTTGCTGGGGAAGACAGCTGCTACAACAAGAAGAAGTTCATCGACTCCCAAAAGGCCGGCACGGTAATCATGCTGGAAAACACCCGCTTTCATAAGGAAGAAACTTCGAAAAACCCCGCCGACCTGGACAAGCTGGCCAAGGCCCTGGCGGAATACGGTGACATCTTTGTGAACGATGCCTTTGGCACCGCCCACCGGGATCATGCCTCCACCGCCTCCATCGCCAAGTTTGTGCCCCTTTCGGTGGCCGGCTTCCTGATGGAAAAAGAAGTTAAGTACCTGGAACCCATCGTGGCCAGTCCGATCAAACCCTTGGTGGCCATCATAGGCGGTGCCAAGGTTTCTTCCAAAATCGCAGTCTTAGAGAGCCTCTTAAAAAACGCCTCCGCCCTGGTAATTGGCGGCGGCATGGCCTATACCTTCCTGAAGGCCCAGGGTAAAAAGATTGGCAAGTCCCTGGTCGAAGACGATCAGATAGACACGGCCAAGAAGATCCTTGAGGCCGCCAAGAAGGCCGGGGCAGAGATAGTCCTGCCCCTGGACCATGTGGGGGCCGAGAAGTTCGATGCCGCCGCCAAGGCGGTGAGCATTGCTTCAGTGAATATTCCCGACAAGCTCATGGGCATGGACGTGGGTCCCAAGACCATCGCCCGGTACAAGCAGGTTCTGGCCAAGGCCAAGACCATCGTGTGGAACGGCCCCGTGGGGGTCTTCGAGTTTAACGCCTTCTCCAAGGGCACCGAAGCGGTGGCAAAGCTAGTGGCTGCAGCTACCGCCAAGGGGGTAATAACCGTGGTAGGGGGCGGCGACTCGGTCGCGGCGGTGAATAAGTTCAACCTGGCTTCCAAGATGAGCCATGTCTCTACCGGCGGCGGAGCCTCCCTGGAACTCCTGGAAGGCAAAAAACTCCCCGGCATAGAAGTAACCCGGAGCAGGGACTACTATATCGCCGGTAACTGGAAGATGCACATGACCCGCCCCGAAGCCGCCGCCCTGGCCAAGGATCTGGTAAAGACCCTTAAGGGGGGCAAGCACCGCTACCTGGCGGTACCTTCCTTTACGGCCATAGAAACGGTGGGGGCTATTGTAGCGGGGACCAATATTCTTCTGGGGGCCCAGAACTGTTCTTCCGAAGAGCAGGGGGCCCACACCGGAGAAGTGTCGGTGCTCCAGTTAAAGGAACTGGGGGTCCAGGTTATCATCCTGGGGCACAGCGAGCGGCGCCATGTCTACAAAGAAAACGACGCCCTGATTAACAAGAAGGTAAAACTGGCCCTTAAGCATGGCTTTGAGGTGATCCTCTGTGTAGGCGAGACCCTGGAAGAACGTGAAAAGGGAAAGGCCGAAACGGTCTGTAAAACCCAAACCGAAAAGGGCCTGGCCGGAGTGACCCTGGCGGAACTCTCCCGGGTTACCATAGCCTACGAACCCGTGTGGGCCATAGGCACCGGCAAGACCGCCACCCCCGATGATGCTCAAAAGATACATCACTTTGTGCGGGGGGTCGTGGCCAAACTCTACGGCAGCCTGGCGGCCCGGCAGATTATCATCCAGTACGGCGGCTCGGTGCGGGGCGAAAATGCGGCCCAGCTCATGGCCATGGAAGATATAGACGGAGCCCTGGTCGGGGGTGCATCCCTTAAGGCCGAGACCTTCGCCCCTATCGCCAAGTTTTCGTAGGGCCCGGGGCTCAAGTTTATCGCAAAGGAAAGGTAATGGGAATTCTTAGTATTGTTTTATTGGTCTTTTTTATCATAGTGGCAGTCCTCCTCGTCCTCTTGGTTTTGGCCCAGAACGAGGAGGGGGACGGCCTGGGGGGCATCTTTGCCAGCGGCTCGGGCTCCGCCTTCGGCGCCCGGTCGGGCAATATGCTCACCCGGGTTACCACGGTCCTGGGGGCCCTCTTTCTGGTGGTCAGTCTGGGCCTCGCCCTGATGAACCGCAGCCCCACCGGGTCTGGGGTCGAAAGGGCAGGGCAGGCCATGAACCCCGGTACCGGCAGTGACTGGTTTCTCTTTGACGAGAGCCCCGGTGTAATCGAAGAGCTGATCGAACCGGAAGGGGCAGAGTAGGACCTGGTGTTCCTGCACACTATATTTTCACCGGACCTAATATCCATCAATCTAGAGGCAGAAACTAAAGAAAGGGCCTTTGCAGAGCTGGTAGACATCTTCTGCGGGGCCACCGGTCTGCCCAAGAAAGAGGAGATCCTGGAGGCCCTCTGGGAGAGGGAACATAAGATGACCACGGGCATTAAGAAGGGGGTTGCGATCCCCCATGGAAGATGCCATACCCTGGACCAGACTTATGGGGTGCTGGGGGTTTCCCGAAAGGGGGTGGAGTACCAGGCCCTGGACGGCCAGAAGGTACACTTGCTCTTTATGATTTTAACTCCCCAAGCTAACTCCGAACAGTACCTCCACCTTTTACGGCGTATAGCCCTGCTCCTGGATGAGCCCCGGTTTTCCGAGGAGCTTAAAGCTCAGGAGGATCCCCAGGGGGCCTATGGGGTCCTAAAGACCTACGAAGAACACTATATTAGTTCAGGTCACTTCTAGACTTAGTATATCCTTTATTACCTTCCGGTTTCCCTCGGTATAAAATTCTCCTGCTCCGGCCCTATAGATCTCTTCTATCCTGTCCATGTGAAGATCCCTTACCCGGTGGCGGACCAGCTTCATGGTGGAGTTTATCTCCCCCCTGGCTTCGTCAAAGGCAGAACCGAGAACGGCGAAGGAGGCGGGCCGCCATTGCCCCGGGATACTGCTATGCCCGCTTTGGCGGGTAAAACTGGTGAGGTCCTCCCAGATAAGGCCCAGAACCTTGTTAAGGTCCTCATCCTTTTGGGGGCTAAGGCCCTGGTTTTTTATACTGCCCAAAAGCTCTTCGGTATTAAGGGTGATAAGGGCGCTGGTAAAACGGCACTGTTCGTTATAGGCCATGATCTGGTTGATATACTTCGAGGTGCTTAAGACTGCCTCTTCGATGGTTTCGGGGCTGTACTTTTCTCCGTCCGGGGCGATGAGGAGGGCCTTCTCCCGGCCGGTGACCACCAGGAATCCGTCCTTATCCATGTAACCCAGGTCTCCGGACCAGAGCCATCCTTCCTGGAGGGTTTCTTCGGTGGCCTCGGGGTTCTTAAAGTAGCCCTTCATCACCGAGTCCCCCCGGGTGACGATTTCTCCTATCTCGCCCATGGTACATTCGGTGCTCCGGTCCTTCATGATCCGCAGTTCCAGGTCAGGCAGGACCACCCCGGAGGTGCCAAACTTATGCCGGGCCGCCGAGTTGGTGCAGATGATGGGGGCGTTCTCGGTAAGGCCGTAGCCCTGATAGACCGGTATGCCTATGGCGTTAAAGAACTCCTGCTGCTTGAGTTCCAGAAGGGCCCCGCCCCCTATGCAGAACCTAAGGTTCTTGCCAAAGACCGATCTAAGCTTGGGAAAGATGAGGGCATTGGCCAGGGCCCAGGGAAAGAAGCTCCAGAGGCACTGTAAAAAGGGGGGCCTATTGTAGCCATCACCGGCCCGCCTTATGCCCGCCCTGAGGCCCGCATTAAAGATGCCGCGGATGAGGGCCCCCTTCTCGTTAATTCCCCCCTGCATGCGCTTCATAAAGTTTCCCGAAAGGGCGGGGACGGTTAACAGAACATCGGGGTTTACCTCCTGGAGGTTCCGGGGCAGGTTCCGTATGGCCGCCATGGGCCCCCCCTGGGCATCTACGAAGTACATGGTCATTCCCACGATGCAGAAGATATAGAGCCCCACGGTGTGGGCAAAGGAATGATCCAGGGGAAGCATGATCAAACTCTTCCAGCCCCTTTCTACCGGCACCAGTTTCCGGGCATTGTCAGCATTGTGGATATAGTTTCGGTGGGTCAGCATAATCCCCTTGGGGTTCCCGGTGGTTCCCGAGGTATAGCTGATGGTCACGTTATCGTCCCGGTCTATGGCTTCTTCTATCTCCTGCAGACGCCGCTGGTATTCCTCCCCGGCAAGGAGGGCCTTGCCCTGGATCAACATCTCTTCGTAGTAGAGGAGCTTCTCTGCGGTCCCTTCTGTGCTGGGGTTCTTATCGCTGATCAAAATGAGCAGGGGCTTGTTTTGAATGGTCTTGAGAGCTTCGGCGGCCTTCTTTAAGTTATTTTCTGAAACTAAAAGGGCCTTCGACTCTGAATGGTTCAATCGGAAGATAAGCTCCTCTTCGGTGAGCCTGGTAGAGAGGGGTACAGAGGTACAGCCCGCCTTAAGGATGCCGAACTCGCCTATCACCCAGGAAGGTCTTCCCTCCGAGAGGATGGCCGCATGATCCCCCTTCTTGAGCCCTGCCTTAAGGAGGGCTGCAGCGAAGGCCGACGAAAGGGCATCCACTTCCTTAAAACTGAAGGTTTGCCAGGTATCTCCGGTTTTTCCGCCCAGATAGGCCAGGTCTCCGTGGTTTTTTGCCCCCTCATGGAGCAGTGCTATGACGGTGCTCATGCTATCCTTCATATTGATGATTTAATCCTTTTCTTTTATAATACCCCATGCGGGGAGGTAAACCAAGTGGATGAAAAACCCAAGCGAATAATTGTGGTTGATGATGATATTACCAACCTTAATATAGCCCGGAATGCCCTGGTTCAAAAATACGATATCTTTACCATCCCCTCGGGGGAGAAGCTCTTCCAAATCCTCGAGCGCATCGTTCCGGATCTCATCCTTTTAGACCTGGAAATGCCCAACATGAACGGCTACGAAGTCCTGGCGGCCCTGAAGGGCAAGGAAGAAACGGCCAAGATCCCGGTCATTTTTGTCACCGCCACTTTGGATGCAGAACGGCGGCAAAAGGGGATAGATTTGGGGGCCGTGGACTACATTACCAAGCCCTTTAATCAGGAGCATCTTCTGGATTGCATAGCCGCCAACCTGTCCTAGGGGGTCCCATGAAGCTCTCGTCCTTTTCCAAACACTGCCTATTGGGCCTGGTCTTGCTCATTCTGCTCTTGGCTTCTGGCTGTGCCAGCGAAGGGAGGGACCGGGGTTTTTACTTTACCGCCCAGCCCAGGTCCGACGGGGTCCTTATCCAGTTTTTTAACATCCCTGCCAGCACCATCCATCTTTCTATTTCCCTGGGGGATATCACCGACGAGCAACTCCTGCTGCACCAGATCCTCCTTTGGGATAACCAGGTCTATGATTTTGTCAGCCCCCAGAATGACCTTAGTGTCCTGGGGCCCCAGAGGACCCTGCTCTTCCCCTTTGCCCAGGCAGGGAATGAATATGAGGTCTTTGCCATCATCTATACCTCTTTGGATCTGGAAGAGTTCACCTATCATTCCGAAATGGTGGTCGCCCGGGGGGGCATACATCTGGCCAATAGGCCCGTCCTGGAATTCTCATCCGATAACCGTACCTTGCTTCTTTCTGAGGTTCCCCGGTTTACCGAGGAGCTGGAGTATTCATCCGAGGGGCGCTATAGCTACGGGGTCATGGTAATTACCAACGATGGTTATGCCTATGGAGGGGGTGGGAACTGGGACGGCCTCTCCTTTCCGGCCCACGAGATTTATACGAGCTCCCAGGCTCGTTACGGGTTCCGGGGCCGCCTTCCCGTGGTTGGATCTCTCCAGGCTAATGTGATGCACCGGAATCTTTCGTGGCTCGTGGGAATCGCTCGGACCGAAGAGGTCCACATGTGGTTTTGAGGCTCGTGCGGCAGAGAGTTGCCGCACAAGCCCTAAGTTCTATGTATTTACCAGCTTTCTGATTCGTAACCCAAAGACAGTAACAGAGCCTTGGATTCCTCGGAGATGTTGGGGCAGCCGTCAAAGACCACGCCGCCAAACTCTATGCTCGTTACCGAGGGATGGACCGTGACGGTGGTAAGGGCGTTGATCCTCTGGAAGGCCCCTTCATCGATATACCTAATGGTAGAAGGCAGGCTGATGCTGGTGATGTTGTTGTTCATCTCAAAAGCAAAGCGGCCCACCCGCTGTATCCCCTCGGGGATAACCAGTTCGCCCCGGATGGCGGCGGTGCGGAAGGTCTCGTCGGGGATATAGGTTACCGCCCGGGGCCATTCAGGCATGGTGGTAATTCCCGATGCGGAGAAAACCGAGTGGCCTATGCTCCGGATATTGGGGGGCAGGGTAATGGTCTGTAATTGGCTGGTACGGTGAAAGACCCCGTCGCCTATGACTTCCAGGGTGCTGGGGAGCCTAATTTCGGCCAGGCGGTTACAGCCAAAGAAGGCTGCCGTGTTGGCGGGTCCCATGTCCCCCTGAATCTCTACCACCCCTTCGGGGACTATGATAGAGAAAAGGGCACCCACCCTGCTGAATGATTGGGGTCCCAGGATTTTTACCGGAAGGCCCCCAAAGGTGGCGGGGATGATAATGTCCCTGGTATTACTGGTATAACGGTCTATGATGACCCCGGTACCGTCAGGGGTGGTGGAGGTGTTAAAGTGCGCCGCCCGGGTAGGCCTGGTGGTGCCTCCTTCTCCGCAGCCCGTAAAGCCTAAAATGAGGGCCAGGGCCAGTCCAATGCTTATAAGTCTGAATTTCATGGTTCTCTCCTGCCAAGTTTGCTTTTGCCCTTCGGGCTATAAAAACGGTGCCCCAGCTTAGGCAGGGACCCGGTTTTCTACCATATATTGGTTGCTATAAATCCACTTCTACGGGGTCTTTTCCGGCCTCGTAGACCAGACAAAGGGCCTCTTCCAAATAAAAAAAACCACACTCCGAAAGGTTACCCTGGTACATCACCTTGATCCTGGGGGCCTGGTCAAAACAGTGGTTCCTGGCTTCTTCGGACTCATCCAGGACCGCCTTGCCGTAGATCCGTATCCAGTCCCGGTTAACCTTCATGGCGGAGATGGAAATTTTTGGGTTACTGGTGATCTGCTGGAATACCTTCTTGCTCTTTCCCATACTAAAATAGAATTTCCCCTGGTATTCCATGTTAGATCCAAAGGGCCGCAGCTCCGGCTGCCCCTCATGGGAGGTGGCAATAAAATAGACCCCCGCCTCCCTTAAGAAATCTGCACCCTTTCCCATTCCTTACTCCCTATAAAAATAATAACCATTATACCCGCTTTTTTCCAGACTGACAAGAAAAATTCAGCCCCTTCACCCCCTGTGAATAGTTAGCCCCCCATGTTAGACTCTGCCTTACAGTGAACATCCTTTCAATGAAGGAGAAATGGAACAACCGGGCCTTGTTCCACCTCCTGTGGCCCCTTATTGTTGAGCAGCTCCTGGCAGTCACCATGGGAGCCGTTGATACCCTCATGGTGAGCCCCGTAGGGGAGCATGCCGTCTCCGGGGTCAACGTGGTTGATAACATAAACAACTTTCTTATTATCGGCTTTATTGCCCTCTGTACTGGAGGGGCCGTGGTGTCCAGCCAGTATGTGGGCCGGGGGGACCATAAAAACGCCGCCTTCGCCTCGAAGCAGCTGGTTTATTTGGTGACGGTAATCTCGGTGGTAATCTGCGTGTTTGCGGTCCTCTTTCGGTCCCAGGTGGTCACCTTTTTCTACGGTGACCTGGATGATGATGTCATGGGGTCCGCCATGACCTATTTTTTCATCATCGCCCTTTCCTATCCCATGCTGGGGATCTACAACGCCTGTGCGGCCCTCTTTCGATCCGCCGGGAACAGCCAGATCCCCATGCAGGTTTCGGTGGTCCGGAACATCCTTCACATAGGGGGAAATTTCCTCTTTGTCCATGGCCTGGGCATGGGGGTGGCGGGAGTGGCCCTCTCGGCCCTGATAGTCCGCACCGCCGCAGGGCTCATCCTCTTGGTCATGCTCATCCGGGACAAAAAGATCCCCGTCACCCTTTCGGGGATCTTTAGCACCAGGTTTGATCTGGCCATGACGAAACGGATCCTCAACATGGGGGTCCCGGCGGGGCTGGAAAATTCCATGTTCCAGTTTGGCAGGCTCTTAACCCAGCGGATCTTTCCCACCTTTGGGACCCCGGTAATCGCCGCCAATGCGGTGGCGGGGATCATTAATTCCTTTTCTTTTATGATTGGCAACGGCTACAGTGTAGCCATCCTTACGGTGGTGGGCCAGTGCATAGGCGCCGGGGACTACGAGGCCGCCAAGGGGAACACGAAGAAGCTCATCCTTCTAACCTGGTTTACCCTGGCCCTGATCAGCGGCCTTACCCTGATCTTTAGGGTCCCCCTTATCAGCCTCTTTAACCTGAGCCCCGAAGCCATCGAAACGGCGGACCACTTTATCCGAATCCACGGGATCTCCATGATCCTGGGCTGGACCATAAGCTTTGCCTTCCCTGCTGCCCTAAGGGCTGCCGGAGATGCCCGCTATGTGATGGTGGTGGGGACCCTCTCCATGTGGATAGTCCGGGTTTCCTTTGCCTACCTTCTGACCTTTACCTTTGGCCTGGGTCCCATAGGGGTTTGGCTGGCCATGGGAGGGGACTTCATGGTCCGGGGCCTCTGCTTTTTCCTTCGCTGGCGGGGGGGACGCTGGCAGAACATAAAAGTAATAGACACGAAGGAATAATGGGTTCATACTATTTGTATGAGCACGAAATTTAACCCCGACGCATTGAACGAATTTGCCCGCTACCATGGGTTTCATTACGGAAAAATAGACCCCATCGATCTTCTCCAAGATTGCCTCCTGGAAATGGAGCGGGGGCTTAGGGGCTCTCCTTCGAGCCTCCCCATGATCCCTGCCTACATAAGCCCCCAGTCAAAGCTGGAGCCCGGCAAAACGGTCCTGGCTCTGGATGCGGGGGGGACCAACCTCCGGGGGGCCCTGGTAAAATTCGATGCCCAGGGCAAGGCCATCCCCGGTGAAAGCCGGCGGGCCCCCATGCCCGGCACCGAGGGGCCCCTTAGCGCCGAGGCCTTCTTTGACGGCATCGCCGCCGTCGCCGCCCCCCTTATCGAAGCATCTGGCGAAAAGGTCGAGGGCATAGGCTTTTGTTTTTCCTATAATATGGATATTACCGAAGAAGCGGATGGAATTTTACGGGCCTTTAGCAAGGAAGTAGAGGCTCCGGATGTGATAGGCAAGCACATAGGGGCCGGTTTACGGGAGGCCCTGGTCCGGCGGAATTGCAAGGTCCCTGACAATATTATTTTACTCAACGATACGGTGGCTACCCTCCTGTCGGGGCTGGCGGGAATCCCGGCCCCCGGAGGCCACTGGCAGGGGGAAGACCGCTTTGGGACCGAGGGGGGACCCATGGTGGGCTTCATCCTTGGGACGGGCCTTAACACCGCCTACCCGGAAAAGCGGATCCCCAAGATAGGCTTTGATTCCCCCCAGCCCCAGATCGTGGTGGTAGAATCTGGAGGCTTTGCCCATCGCTGCATGGGCCCCCTGGATCTGGACTTTGACCGGGGAACCAGGGTCCCCGGAGCCCACACCCTGGAAAAACTCAGTGCCGGGGGCTACCTGGGGCCTTTAAGCTTTCATATCCTCCGGCAGGCCCATAAGGAGGGGCTCCTGGTCTTTAAGCGGGCCGATGAGTTCTTTGCCCGCCCCAGCCTGGAGGCCAAGGATATTTCGGCCTTCATGAACGAGCCCTTTTCCCAGAAGGGCCCCATAGCAGAATTGTTTGCCCAGGACGAAGGGGACGCCATAAGCAGCATGGGTTACCTCATTGCGCTTATAACCCAAAGAGCCGGTCTAATGGCCGCGTCGGTCACCGCGGCGGCAGCGGTAAAGGCCACCGAGGCCTACAACAACCCCCGCAACCTGGACCCCTTTGTGCCGGTCCGCATAGCTGTCGAGGGGACTACCTACCTCCAATACAAGGGACTGCGGGAGGCCACCGAAGCATACCTGCAGATCATGCTGACCAAGGACGGGCCCCGGACCTATACTATAGCTCCGGTGGAACAGGCATCTCTCTTTGGGGCCGCCGTGGCCGCCCTCAGCAAGTAGGGTTACACGAGGTGTATGATGAAGCCTAAGCTTGCCCTTGCCCTTCTGGCTTTAATTGTTTGTCTTGGCTTTCTTTCGTGCCGGACCAGCCCCGAGGTGAATACCTCCATAGAAGGCATCTGGGATCGCCGGGATATAGTCATTTCCATTAGCGGATCTACCGGAGTCTTTACCCAGATTAATCCCAACACCCAATGGCGCCGGGTCTTAGAGAGGGGCTCCATAGGCATAGGGGCCCAGAACATGCGGAACATCACCCGGACCGGCCCCCTTAGCTGGACCGCCCAGGTCTTACGGTTCAACGAGGGGACCTACGAAATAACCGGCTGGTCCGATGCCCAGATCACCATGGCCGAAGACGGATTATCTATCCATATCCTGGTGAGCGGGGTGGCAAACCCGGAACACACCTACCGGAGAGTGGTAAACTAGGACTGCTTGGTCTTAATAAAAGTTTCGTGAATCCGCTGACTGTCGCTTATGAATTTTGAACTAAGCAGGTTAGCGGACGATACCGTATTGGTAAAATAATTGTAGACACTCCAAAGGGAAGTATCATCCCTTAGGACCACCGTATCTTGAATAAATTCCCCCGAAAGATGGTGCTCCTTTAAGTGTGAAGCTTTCATGAGGGGTTCCCTTTTCTTGTTGGTCTTTATGTTCACATCCACATGGCCCGAATGTTCTAAAATCGAAATAACATTCTTTCTCAAAGATAGGGGGAGCTGCTTTTCGGAAAAAATATCGTCCTTTTTTTCAGATAAGGATGAGTCATTGAGTTCATTGTAACGCCTTGACATATTGCCAAGGCTGTCAAAGGAGCGATGTATAAAGGAACGCATGTCCAGGTTTTTGAGGCCCTTCCAGTTTTTGGGAGTCACCGCGAAAAACGAGCTCTTTACCCCTGGGTGGCTGGCCACCATCCCATTGGCACAGATCACCCTATAGGCCCCAAAATGGACCTCCAGGGCCGGCCGGGGCCCTATAATCGAAGACCTTAATATGATGGAAGGGTAGACAGCCAGACCATCGGGGGTCTCCATGTCTTCATTGAATAAGTAATGCTGAAAGAGGGCCTTTCCATCACCTTCCAGGTTAGATATCAATAACTTGGTCGGAAGGTTAATTTTGCTCAACTGGTCATTCAACCAGTCCACTGCGTCGATATAGGTAATTAAGGGCCGGTCTTTACTAACTTCTCCGTAATTGGTAAAGGTATTCTGAACAGGTGATTTAACTGAAACCATCTGGAATTTTGATACAAACTGGTTCTCCGCCGAGATAAGATCCTCCCTTAAGATATTCAAGTTGGAATATTGCTTTTTATCTGCTGTTAGTTCTACCCCTTTTAATTCGTCCCATGTAGGTTCACTGATAGTTTCCATCTGGTATACTCCTTCCATTGTTTATCTTCTATATGGTAACTCATTGGTCTATCAGGGAGTGAGAGATCAAGAGGAGAATTTCTGATAAAAAAGTATAAAACAAATTAAATTTTATGGTAAAATAGCCTATTAGGAGGTAGAGCAGTACCTCCAGGCAGTGGAGAATGCGGACCATAAGGAGTACGGTGGTATGTTTGAAGCGGCAATTGAAAGCATCCTTGAGGAGCGGGAAGAGGCCAGAGCTGCGGGTAAAGCTCAAGGTAAAGCTGAAGGCATTACTGAAGGAGCTGAACAGAAAGCTCTGGAGATAGCCCAAGCTATGGTGGATTTGAATCTCCCCCTTGAGACCATAGTAGTTGCTACTAAGCTAGATCCTCAGCAGATAGAAAAGTTGGTGACGAAGAAAGGGTTGTAGGTTGCTGGGTATGGAAGGTATTGGAGAGTGTTTTTTGATGAGTACCACCATGGGGTCATTATCGACCGCTCTGAGTACAATTCTGTGCTTGAAAATGTTTATTCTATCAGTGCGGGTACATTAAGTACACCAGTATTTAACAGTTACCCTGGGTGGTTTCGATGAAAATATTTTTTTTGCTATTAAATATATTTGTTCATAGTATGTTATTTGGGCAACGTATAACTATTAATGAATTCCGCGAATTGTCATTGGAAAATAAAGTTGAATACTATTTTGATAACTTTGTTGGTATTCCTCATAGAACAAGTCATTCATTATGGGCTGGTACCATTGTTTCCCATCATGGCAAGGCTGTAGTCCCATATATTAAAGAACAACTAAAAACAGCAACTTATTTCACGTATAGAGAAGAGCCAATAGATGACACTTTATCACTGATAGCTTATATATTATCAAGTTTAAACAGGGCATCTCTTTACCCTCAATATTATCTATCAAGTGGTGTACCAGAATTTATATTATATGAAGAAGAAATTCGATGGTTTTACAATGAATACATGAAACGTATCAATGAGTATGTTTTATTATATAGAATAATAGATGAAAACGTGATGCTTAATATGATTCATATCAGTTTTATTGCTAGAAATCAAGAGGACCTTTTTCAATTTTTTGGTTATCCTTATTATCGAGGTATACCCGTAAATTTACAAGGTAATGAAATGAAAAAATTTTTTGAAGAAAGACTTGGCATTCAGAATTTATTAATTACCATTCCTTATATAGAATGAATTCTTAAATCTATTTTTAATATATAATCTTGATGTAAATTACATAGTCAAGTTAAATAAAAGATCTAAGGAAGAAAAAATGATTAGTGGATTTTTAATGATAACAATTGGAATTAATTTTTTATTAATAGGATATAATATTGTTAAAATGAAATGGAAAGATGAGAAAATAAAGATGAAACATGAATCCAAATTTAGGAAATTAGGATTTTTGTTCTTAATTTTTGGTATATTTCGAATTATTTTGAATTAAAATAAAAACAGCTATAATAATCAAGGTAGCTTCTCAGATAGATATGCACCAAAAACCCATGCTTCTTGATCTTCTATTTTATACCAATGGTCTACATGTCCATCGATAGTATCAGATCCCAGGGGAATTAAATTTGCTTTTATATTTCCATTTTGTATTAGAAAAATCAAAAAACTCTAATTTATCCAATGAAGAAGGATGTATAAAAATATTTAGAAATTCCTTCAATTTCGAAGTAAAATGCAATTTCTCCTCCGTATAGGTATAGGAGGATATATGGCTCTCTACCATACAGCGGACAACACCTTTAAACGGATCTTTAGTAATAACCAGCTCTTTGCTGAGTTCATTAAGGACTTCATCCACATTGACCTATTACAGGACATTCAACCCGAGGACATCGAGGATCTAAGTGAACGGTTCCTGCCTCTCTTCCAGGAACAGAGGGATGCGGATACGGTAAAGCGTATCAATTTAAAGACAGAAACTCCCCTCTTTGTCATAACCATCCTGGAACATGAGTCAAAGGTAAATTACCGGGCCAGTTTTAAGATGCTCCAGTACATAAGCCTGGTCTTAGATAACTGGGAAAAGGAGGCAGAAAGAGAAGATCCTGGCTCTTCCTTTCGAAAAGACTTCAAGTACCCTCCAGTATTGCCTATTGTGTTCTATGACGGGAAGGATACCTGGACAGCGGAGCGAAATTTTCTTAACCGGACCCATCTAAGCGATGTTTTTGAGAAATATATCCCCAAATTTGAGTATGAACTGGTTAACCTAAATGACCATAGCGTAGAAGGGGTAATGAATTTTAAGGATGCCTTGTCGTTACTGCTCTTGGTTGATAAAATCCGAAAGTCCAATGATCCTAATCTATTACCCCTACCTTCTGATTACCTTGAGGCATTACGCTTGCAAATTCCTGACAATCTGGGTAAGCTTATTAATGATGTAATTAGGGTTTTCTTGGCTCAGAGCGGCATAGCCCGGGAGGAGGTAGAGCAGTACCTCCTGGCAGTGGAGAAGGCGGACCATAAGGAGTACGGTGGTATGTTTGAAGCGGCAATCGAGAGCATCCTGGAAGAACGAGAAGAAGCCAGAGCTGAGGGTAGAGCCGAAGGCAAAGCTGAGGGTAGAGTTGAAGGCGAAGCCGAGGGTGTGGAAAAACAAAGACGAGAGGTTTTGGATTTAATTGCGAGCGGTAAGACACTGGAGGAGATTCAAGCTCTACTAACCGGAGGACAGAATAATTCTGGCCATAACTTGCCGTTACAATAAATACCAGCTAAGCAACACCCGGACCAGCGGAAGGTCTGTGACCCTTTATGCCCGCGGCGAGGCCGTGGCGGTGTCCTACAGCAGCAGCAGTACGAATAGGTCTGTCTACCTGGGCAAGGACATTATGGGGAGTGTCCGTTCCACCAGCACTGCCACGGGGGTAATAGATGACAGGTTTGATTACACTGCCGGGCCCGCTAGGGCCCCTTCAATCCTTCCTATCGGTGCGCGGCCCGAAGGGACGCACGATGTCTTTGGGCAGCCCTTCCAGGGGGACTTAGATGGCCTTATGAACCTGGGCTACATGAGTAAGCCCTACGAGAGTGTTACAGGGCTCTACAACTATGGCTTTAGGGACTACCGGCCCCAGCAGGCCCGCTTTACCACCCCAGACCCCATTAGGGATGGGAACAACTGGTTTGCCTATGTTAACAATGACCCGGTGAACTATGTCGACTTGTGGGGGTTGTGTAAGGAGGATGTAAGACAATTTAAATTTAATTCATTTCAAGTTGGTCAAGATTTGACTGGTTCAAATTTTATTGACTATTTTATTAACAATGGCAATACAGCAAAATTTATATATGACGGTGGTGGAGGTTCTATGTATGTTGAACCGTCTTATGCGCTACCCTCTTCATCTTCACCACAAACTCCACAAAATAATCCAAATTCTGAAAATTTTGAACGGCTACTTGCTGGTAGATTAGGTTTTATATCTAATCATAACGAAAGTATCTTATATGATAATAATGGCAACCAAATAGCTATAATTCAACATGATTATAATACTAAGCAAATTGGTTTTACAGACGACGAAAAATATTTATGGTTTGTATCAAATAGACTACGGCCGATACTGCCAGGTGAACAACCCTTTTATCCTTTTATTCCAAATTTTCCTTCTATTCCTTGTAACTACATAATGATCTTTAATGTTACTGATGGTGAATTTATACAAGCTTACTCCACCATGGAAAATGATTTTATATTTAAAATTGATGATAACCAATATAGAATAAACACAACACCGCCTGATTTACCGGGTTAGGTACTGCCAAGTATCTTTCGCAAATTGATTTGCAGCCATATGAAAAATTAAGCTACATAAGGCGGCTTTCTTCTATCACCTTACTATGGATAATGACGGTACTACATTGGCTATACCATGCAGGCAGTATTCGATGATCATCTTCTATCGAACCACCCGTATCTTTCAACGCTGGTGCTGCAAAAATACCTGGCGGCGATTTCGCCTGACTACACAACCAACGTGAAAGTGAAGCCAAGGCAAATCACAGAAATACGTTTGAATACCAGTTGTGTAGTCAGGGCGCTGGAGCCGACAGGAACCCCCACCGAACGAGTGTATACGAGTGAGGTTCCCTTCTGGCGATTGTTTGCTGACCAGCGAGAGGGGACTTGGTGGGTGTTCGTTAAATTAGGCATGTTTTTGTCCAGCGGTGAAGGGATAATGAGGTCTTGGCTTAGATGCGCTGTATTTAAACCTGCCTACCCTACTTTGGAGCCCGTCTTTGTACTAAACCCTTGTTCTGCCATTTCCCCGAGATAAAGTAGATCATTATCAAAGCGCCTCCGAAGGCCATGGAGATGCCCATGGCGTGGAAGAGGCCCATGTAGTGTTCCAGCCCCGCCCCGGCGGCCCTGGCCAGTTCGGCGGTGGCATAGAGCCCCGCAGAAACTGCTTCTTCGACAGAATGAAGGAGGGGCAATACGGCCATGAAGTAGGCCAGGGGGATCCGGATGAGGCTTCCCAGGATAGCTACCACCGCAGGATAATTGGCTTCCCCGGCACCCCGGATGGCACCCCCGGCGGTGGCGTTAATGCCCATGCAGATATAAAAAAAGGCAATAAATCTAATGCCGTTATACCCCATCTCGAGGACCGGGACATTGTCGGTGAAGGCCCGCATCAGATAGAACCCGAAGTTGTACATCACCACCCCCATAAGGAGGGAGAGGCCGCTGACAATGAGGAGGGAGATATGGGCCCCCCGCTTGGCCCGCTCTATATCGCCGGCCCCTATGTTCTGGCCCACGAAGGTGGTTACCGCCATCCCCAGGCCCATGAAGGGCATCATGACAAAGCCGTCTACCCGCTGGATGATCCCCTGGGCGGCTATATAGTTGGAGCCAAAGTTGTTGGCCAGGGACTGGATGATCACCATCCCCAGAGACATGGCGCCGTTTTGGATGGAGGTGGGGATCCCCAGCCGAAAGATGATCTTGATGATCGCCTTGTCAACATTCCTCATCCCCGTCAGGGTAAGGCGGAAGCCATACTTGCCGGTGATAAACCGGGACAGGAGGATCATCCCCGATACAAAGTGGGAAAGCATGGTTGCAATAGCCACCCCCGGCACCCCCCAGCCAAAGACGATGACAAAGAGGAGATCCAATAGGATGTTTAAGACGCTGGAAATAATAAGGGAGTAGAGGGGCCAGCGGGCGTCCCCCAGACCCCTTAGAAGGCCGTTACCCAGGGCAAAGAAGACGTTCCCGGTGGTGCCGATGAAGACTATCATTAAATACATGGCCGAGTCGTTGAGTATATTGTCGGGGGTTCCCAGAAGATGGAGGAGGGGCCTTGAGGCCACCAGGCCCGTCATGGAGACGCAGAAGCCTATGACCAGGCAGAGGGTAAAGGTGGTGTTGATGGCCCTCTCGGTGGCCTCGTGATCCCCGGCCCCCCGGTACTGTGAGATGAGGATGTTGGCCCCCATGGAAAGCCCCATGAAGAGGGCGTTAAAGAGCATCATGATGGGAAAGCTCACCGCCACCGCCGCCAGGGCATCGGAGCCCACAAAGTTACCGACGATGATAGAGTCAGCCACATTGTAAAGCTGCATGATAATATTCCCCGCGATGATGGGCAGGGCAAAGCCGATAAGCTTTTGGGTAATGGGCCCCTTGGTGAGATCGGTGCGCGGTGACATCCTTATGGCTGATGACATGAAATCCTCCAGTATCCTATTTTAGGGCGTCGTATATTTTTTCCAGTAAAAGCTGCAGGGCCGGTTTTTCCTTCTCGCCCAGGCCCGACAGGAGCCGGGATTCGGCCGCCGCCATGTGCTCTTCGCCGGAGCGGCAGAACTGCTCGCCCAGGGGGGTAATGTTTACCATCTTGATACGCCGGTCACAGCTGACCGCCGAGGTCTGGACCAGGCCCTTTTGCTCCAAGCGCAGGATGATCCCCGCGGTGGTGGACTGGGCCACCCCCATGATCCGCTCCAGTTCTTTCAGGGTTGCGGCTTTTCCGGGAATGCGGTTTAGCTTTCCCAGGGCCACTGCCTGGGACATGGTAAGGCCCTGCTGGCGAAGGTTATTATTGGCTTCCTTTTCCAGGGTGTCATGGATCCGTTTGATCAACATGCCTATGGACTGGTGTTTCTGCATATGGAGCTCTTAAGGGCCATATTGCCTTATGGAGCCGGAAATGTCAATAGTATGCTATTGATTTTATTCCCCCCTGGACTTCCTTTTTAGCTCCAGGCTTGGTAAAATATCTTTGGGATGAAACAGACAAACGGCATTTCAATATTATGGAGGCCCCTCTACCTTTTTAGGACCAGGGCTCCCCTCCTCTCCTTCATCCTCGGAAGGCTCCTGGTCATGCTCTTTATGCTCTTCCTCCTGGGTTTTGCGGTCTTCGGCCTCATGGCCCTGGCCCCCGGGGACATCGTAGGGCAGGTGATGCTCCAGCAGATCATGAGCTCCACCGAGGGCCGGGCGGCGGTGGCCCAGCATGATATTTCCGGCGAATGGGCCGATACCATGCGGGAAGACCTGGGGCTGGACCAGCCCTTTTACGTCCAGTACGGCCGCTGGCTAAGGCAGGTGATCCTTCATCAAGATCTGGGTATAGGCCTTATCTCCCGGGCACCGGTGGGCTTTTTAATCCGCAGCCGGATAATAAACTCCCTCATTTTAAACCTTATTTCCCTGGTCCTTATCACCTTCTTTTCCTTCCTCCTGGGGGTTTATTTTTCTTCCAAGGCCGGGTCCCGCCTGGATCTGGCGGTCTCCTTCTTTTCCCTAACCCTCCATGCCTTTCCGGGGATCCTGATGCTCATCCTTTTACAATTATTTGCCTCCCTCACGGGGCTCTTCCCCGTTACCGCCTACCCGCCCTTTCCCTTCCAGGACGAGCCCCTACGCTTTGTCTTTTCCTATGCCCATCATATCTTCCTGCCCCTCTTGGTGGCCTTTTTGGGGGGCATAGGGGGGACCCTCAGGTTTATCCGGGCCACCATGCTGGACCAGCTGGGGCAGCCCTATATTACCAGCATCAGATCCAGGGGCATCGCCGAATGGCGGATCTACCTGGCCCATGCCTTCAGGAACACCCTTAACCCCTATATCACCGGGGCCGCCAACATGCTGGCGGGGCTCTTTTCCGGGTCCCTGATCCTGGAAATAATTTTTGCCTACCCGGGCATAGGCCGCCTTATGTACGAGGCGGTGATGCAGCAGGACGTAAACCTGGTCCTGGCCAACATCATGTTTATCTCCTCTTTGGTCCTGGTGGGTATGCTGATCAGCGACATCTGCCTGGCCCTGGTGGATCCCCGGATCCGCTACGGGAGGGAAACATGAGGCGCTTTTTAATCTACCTCAAGGGCCGGCCCCTGGGCATGGCCAGCGTCATCGTAATCCTCCTCCTCTATATCATGATGTTCTTCGCCGAGTTCGTGGCCCCCTACGGGCCTACCCGGACCTTTCCGGAGTACACAAGCCATCCCCCAAACCTGCGCTTTTCCGGAGGTTTCCAGGCCCAGGAGCATCGTATAGTTAACACCGTTAACTGGCAGTATGTGCGGATCCGGGACAGTTACAGCCCCCTGAAATTCTTTGCCCCCGGGGAACCCTATAGGCTCTTTGGTCTTATCCCCATGGAGAGGCGGCTCTTTATAACTGAAAGAAGCGAGTATCCCATCTTCCTCATGGGGACCGATACCCTGGGGCGGGATCTCTTTTCGCGGATCATCTACGGGGCCCGGATCTCCTTAACCATAGGCTTTATCGCCACCGCCCTCTCCATGTCTTTGGCCATCATCCTGGGGGGCCCGGCGGGCTTCTTCGGGGGCAAGACCGACTGGGTGGTGATGCGCATGGCCGAGTTCCTTATGCTCATCCCGGGGCTCTACCTGATCCTCTTTCTGCGATCCCTCCTCTCCTCCTCCATGGACACGGGCCAGTCCTTTATGGTGATAACCCTGATCCTCTCATTGGTGGGCTGGCCCGGCTCGGCCAGGACCCTCAGGGGGATGATCCACGCCATCAAGCGGGAGGACTTTATCCAGAACGCCCAGCTAGAGATGATCCCCTGGCCGGTGATTGTCTTTCGGCATATCATCCCCCAGATAGCGAGCCTTTTGATCGTCAGCATAGCCCTTTCGGTCCCGGGCTTTATCATGACCGAGACCGCCCTGTCCTACTTAGGGATTGGCATCGCCGACCCGGCGGTAAGCTGGGGCTCCCTTATCCGGCGGGATATTTCTACCCTGGCAAACCTCATGGCCTTTCCCTGGCTCTTAAGCCCCGTCTGGTTCCTCTTAACCGTCACCCTGGCCTTTAACTTTTTGGGGGATGCCCTCAGGGATTATTTTGATCCCTACCATACGGTGTTTAAGAGAAGGAAACTAACAAGAATTTTTTCTCACGGCCTTAGTCCGCTAATGCGGACTAACGGCAGCACGGAGAGCACGGAGGGCACAGAGAGCGCAGAGGGAGACAAGAACACTGAAGCTAATCTATTAGAGGTGAGAGATCTTGCTGTAAGCTTCCAGGTCCTCAGGGGCAAGGAGACCCTCATAGTCGAGGCGGTTCGAGGGATTAGCTATACCCTCCATAGGGGGGAGGTCCTCGGGATCGTCGGCGAATCGGGGTCGGGGAAAAGTGTCAGCACCCAGGCCATCCCGGGGCTCCTTCCAGGAAGTGCCGCCGTACAAGGCTCGGCCCGCTATGAGGGGGCGGAGCTCATAGGCTTAAGCACCAGGGAACTCAGGGCCTACCGGGGAAAAAAGATAGGGATGATCTTCCAGGAGCCGGGCCGCTCCTACGACCCTCTGCAGAACATGGCCAAGGCCTTCCTGGAAACCTTCAGAAACAGCGAGCCGGAAATCACCAAAGAGGAGTCCCAGAATAAAGCCGCGGCCCTTCTCGCCGAGGTCGGGCTCCCTGATGGCAGGGAGCGGCTCTCGAACTTTCCCCACCAGTTCTCCGGGGGCCAGCTTCAGCGCATAGGCATAGCCCTGGCCCTGGCCCAGGGCTGCGAGCTCCTGGTGGCAGACGAACCTACCACCGCCCTGGACGTGACCATTCAAAGGCAGATCATCAACCTCTTAAAAGCCCTCAAGGAAAAACGTAATCTTTCGATCATCTATATCAGCCATGACATCGATCTGGTGGCCGAACTGTCGGACCGCATTCTGGTCATGTACGGGGGCCTGGTGATGGAAGAGGCCTCTTCCCAGGCCATCCTTACTTCCGCGGCCCACCCCTACACCCGGGCCCTCCTGGAGGCAAGCCCCCGCTTTGGGAGCCACTACAGCCAGGAGAAGCTCAAAGTGATCCCCGGCCGGGTGGCAGACCCCTCCCGCCTGGAACCGGGCTGTCCCTTTGCTCCCCGCTGTGCCCTGGCCTCGGAAGAATGCCGGCAGGCCCTGCCCTCCCTTTCGGGGACCGGGCAGAAGATCCGCTGTATTAAAGGAGGGATCTAATGGAAGCGGTCATCTCCGTAAACAATCTCCACAAGCGGTTCAATCTGGAAGCCGGCTTCTTTGCCCGCCAGGGCCGCTATGTTCATGCCCTCAGGGGGGTCTCTTTTCATATAGGCCGGAACGAAACCTACGGCCTGGTGGGAGAATCGGGCTGCGGCAAGACCACCACCGCCCGGCTCATGGTCAGGATGTACGAGGCCGACCAGGGGGAGATCCTCTTTAACGGAGGAGATGGCGGGTCTCTGAACGTGGGGGCCCTTAAGGGGGATGACCTGCGAAGGTACCGCGAAAAGGTGAAGTACATCTTCCAGGACCCCGCCCGGTCCCTAAACCCCCGGATGACGGTCCAGGAGATCCTAAGCTCCGGGCCCCGGTGGTCATCCCGGGGGGCCATGAGCTCCAGCGAACTGAGGGCCCAGGGGGCAGAGATCCTCGAAGAGGTGGGCCTTTCGGCATCGGACCTGGACCGGCGGCCCGCAGAATTTTCCGGGGGCCAGCGTCAGAGGATCTCCATAGCCCGGGGCCTTTTAATGAAGCCCAACCTCCTGATCTGTGACGAAGTAGTCTCGGCCCTGGATGTCTCTATCCAGGGACAGATCTTAAACTTGTTAATGGAACTCCGGGATCATAGACGGTCCACCGCAGAAGAAATTTCCTTTCTGTTTATAGCCCATGATCTAAAAGTAGCCTCCTACTTCTGCGACCGCATAGGGGTCATGTACGGGGGGGAAATCATGGAAGAGGCCCCGGCCAGGGATCTCTACAAGGAACACTACCACCCCTACACGGAACTCCTCTTTTCGTCGATAGACGGAGAAAGGGAGCTCCAGGAAGGGCGGGGCACCAATCCCGGCCCTGAGGGCTGTGCCTTTGCGGACCGCTGTCCCCACTGCGAACAGCGCTGCAGAGACGAGAAGCCCCAGCTAAGGGAAGCAGGGGAAGGGCATTTCCTTAGGTGCTGGAGATAGATTCCCTCCCCTTTCACCCCCTCATTAAACGCTGGTTCTCGAACACCTATGGGAGTCCCACGGCGGTCCAGAAAGAGGCCTGGCCCCTTATCGCGGGGGGGGAGCATGTCCTGGCCCTGGCCCCCACGGGGAGCGGCAAGACCCTGACGGCCTTTCTGGGGGCCCTTTCCCGCTTTGTGGAGGGGGAATACCCGGTAGACCAGTGTGCGGTCCTCTATGTGTCCCCCCTTAAGGCCCTCAACGAGGACATCAAGCGAAACCTCCTCTCTCCCCTGGGGGGCATAAAAAAAGAATTTACCGCCGCCGGCCTCCCCTTTCCGGAGATCCGGGTAGAGACCCGCTCAGGGGACACCCCCCAATCAGAACGCCGGCGCTTCCTCCACAAGCCCCCCTCCATCCTGGCCCTGACCCCCGAAAGTCTGGCCCTCATCCTTTTAAATCCCCGGGGACGGCGGGTCCTCTCGGCGGTCCGCTGCCTCATCCTGGACGAGATCCACACCGCCCTGGGGAGCAAGCGGGGCTCCTACCTTTCCTGCCAGATAGACCGGCTCGCCGAAACCGCCGGGGAGTTCCAGCGCATAGCCCTCTCGGCGACGGTGAAGCTGCCCCAGGAATGCGCCGACTTTGCCGGGGGCCTAAGGCTCAACCCCCAGGGGGAATATGAAAAGCGGCCCTTCCGCATCGTAGCCCCGGCCTCAAAGAAGGATCTGGAGATTAAGGTGATTTATCCCCAGAGGTGGGAAGAAGAGGAAATCACTCCAGGGCAGAGCCGCTTTGGGCGGGCCTACGCCGCCCTGGTAAACTTTATCCTGGAGCGCATCAGGGCCCGCCAGGGGGGGACCATCCTGGTCTTTACCGATTCCCGGCGGCGCTCCGAAAGGATAAACCGGCTCTTGAATACGGCCGCTCAATCCATGGGACCCGAGTCCATGGGACATCAGCGGGGGCTCATCTCCTACTGCCACCACGGCTCCCTCTCCAAAGAAGTCAGGCGGGAGGTAGAGAAGGCCCTGGTCAACGGAGAGGTCCCCTGCGTGGTGGCCACGGGCTCCCTGGAACTGGGCATAGACATAGGACAGGTGGACGAGGTGATCCTGGCGGGGACCCCCAACAGCACCGGGGCAGCCCTCCAGCGGCTGGGCCGTTCGGGCCACGGGGTGGGGGAAGTAAGCCGGGGCTGGATATTCCCCTTCCACGGCATGGACCTTTTGCAAGCCGCAGCCCTGGCAGGGGCCCTGGAAGAGAGGGAGCTGGAACCGGTCTATTCCATAGAGAACCCCCTGGACATCCTGGCCCAGATCATCATGGCCCTGGTGGCCGAAAAGGACAGGGACGAGGATGAGCTCTACCGCTGCCTCCAGGGCTACTATATCTTTCGAAACCTGCCCCGGCAAAGCTACGATGAGGTCCTGGCCATGCTCACCGGGGCCTTCGAGGGTATACGGCTCCGGGAACTCCAAAGGCGGATCTTCAGGGACGAAGAAAGCCGTATCTTAAGGGCCAGTCCCTCCCTTCTGGGTATCCTCTATACCTCCGGGGGGGTCATAAGCTCCCGGGGTTATTTTACCATGCGGATCTCTTCGGGGGCCCCGGTGGGAGGAAGGACCAAGATAGGGGAGCTGGACGAAGAGTTTGTCTGGGAACGCCGGGTGGGGGACTCCTTCGATTTTGGCAACAAGAGCTGGAGGATCACCGCCATAGGGAACGAGGCGGTGGAGGTGGTCCCCCTGCGATCCAACACCGACAATACCCCCTTCTGGAAGGGCGAAGCCCTCTATAGAAGCGATCCCCTTTCTTATAGGATGCTCCAGATCCTCCAGTCCTGCCAGGAGAAGGATTGGCAGAGGGGCGCCGAAAAGGAGCTCCTTAAGCACCTGGACCCTGCTGCCCTAGAAGCCCTGGATGGCTTTCTGAGTTTACAAAAAACCATGCAGGGAAGCAGCCCCCTTTCGAACCCCGCCCATGGGGCCATAGAAATCATCGATGATATGGACGGCCGCCAGGATGCCTTCCTGGTGATCCTCCATACCTTTAGGGGCGGGGCCCTTAACGCTCCCTTGGCCATGGCCCTGACCCGGGAACTGGAAAGCCACTGGAATATACGGATGGAAGGAAGCTCCGACAATAACGGGGTCTTTCTTCGGATCCCCCGGTCCATCACCGCCGAACCTGAGGCGGCCATCCGGGAATCCCTGCGGCGGCTCTGCCAAAAGGGAGAGGGAGAACGTTGCTTTAAAGAGCGGCTGGAATCTTCCGGGGTCTTTGGAGCCGCCTTCCGGGAAGCTGCAGAGAGGTCCCTCATCCTCCGGCGGGCCCCCTTTGGAAAGAGAACCCCCCTCTGGGTGATGAGGGAAAGGTCCCGCCGCCTCTTCGATGCCCTGACCTCGTCGAAAAAATCAGAGGGGGCTTTTCCGGTCATCACCGAGGCCTGGCGGAGCTGCCTCCACGATCAATTTGCCATGGATGACTTCCGGAGCTACCTGGACGAGATCGATCAGGGCCTTATCAGCCTGGGCTTTTTTAGGAGCCCCCGGATGAGCCCCTTTTCGGGAACCATGGGCTGGATCGAAACCAATGCCCTCATGTACCAGTACGATGACCGGCCGGACCTCATGGGGCCCCACCGGACCAAGGCGGTCTCTGTGCCGGATCAGGTGGTGATGGATGCCCTGGGGGCCCCCTCCCTCAGGCCCCTCTTAAAAGAGGAGCTTCTGGATGACTTTGTCTCCCGTTTAAAGAGGGAAATTAAGGGCTGGGCCCCCGAAGACCCCCTCTCCTTAAGCGAATGGGTGAAGGAGCGGGTGGCCCTGGGCCAGGAAGGGGACTGGAAAAGGCTCCTTTCTGTTCTCGGCCCCCCTTTACTCGAGGCCCTGGAAGAAGATCCTTCCCTGGGAGGTACTCTGGTTTACCTCCGCCGGGAGGGGGCCGGGGAGGATCTGGTGACCCACCGGGATTGGGTAAAAAGATGGAAGGACCCGGAAGATGATTCATCCTACCTGGCCCAGTGGCTCAGGTACGAGGGCCCGGTTTCCTCCGAGCAGATCCTATCCCTCTTTGGGCTGGATGAAGGGGCCGCAGAAGAAGCTCTGGAAGCTCTATCTGAAGAAGAGGTCCTGGTCAGGGATGTATATATAGAAGGAATGGAGGCCCCCCTCATCTGCGATAAGGAGAACCTGGAACTCCTCTTGCGGCTCCACCGCCGGGACCGCCGCAGGGAGGCCCAGCCCCTCCAGGAGCAGAAGCCGGACCTCCTTGTCCCCCTCTTGGCCCGCCGCCAGGGCCTTTTGGGGGGGGATCTGGTCTGGGACAGCCTCAGCGGGATCTTTGCCTCCTTTAAACTCTGGGAGACCGAATTCCTCCCCGCCCGCATCGGGGGCTATACCGCCGAGATCCTGGATAGGGAAATCTCCCAGGGGAGGATCCTCTGGTCCGGAGGGGGGAAGGAAAGGATCTGTTTTAGCCGCCTGGAAGACATGGACCTGGTCCTGCCGCCGGCCCCTCCCCCCTTTCAAAAAAAGCAAGGCCCTTATATTCGAGAAGATTTTTTTGACCTCCCCAAGAGTTTTTGGGAACTAAAGGATGCCCTGGCCGGGGCTTCCCCCGGGGAGGACAGCATCAAAGCTACGGTCCGCCTTATCTGGGAAGAAGTCTGGCGGGGGAGCCTCTCGGCGGACAGTTTTGAGCCCCTGCGGAGGGCCCTGGCGGAGGGTTTTGCCCAGGAAGAGCCGCCTGAGCCTGTAGCCCCGGAACTGGGCTTCGCCAGCGGGGCTTCTTCCCGCCGGGGAGCGGCCCGCCGGATCCCCCGGCATCTGAGCCAGAGGTGGAAGCAGGGAGCCCCCCTTAAGGGTGCCTGGTTCTCCTTGGGGGAGGACCCTTCAATGGAGGAGCCGGAAGAGCCGGACCTCTTGGGGGAGCACGAACTAAACCGAAGCAGGGTTCAGATCCTCTTAAAGCGCTGGGGTATCCTGGCCCGGCCCCTTCTGGAACGGGAGCAGCCCCTCCTCTCCTGGTCCCGGCTCCTCCCCACCATGCGGAGGATGGAGCTGTCGGGGGAACTCCTGTCGGGCTACTTTTTCACCGGCATCCCCTCCCTCCAGTATGCCTCCCCGGTTATAGGGAGGGATATCCAGGAGGCCCTGGAAGAAAAGAGGATCTACTGGATGAACGCCATGGACAGCGCCAGCCCCGCGGGGCTCGAGATAGAGGGCCTCCTGGCCCGGCCCATCAGGCGGCTCCCCAGCACCCGGCTCTGCTACCGGGGAAGGGAACTGGCGGCGGTCTCCTACCGGAATGGCAGGGAGCTAGAGGTCCTTATAGAGAGTGAAGATCCAGATCTAAAGGCTGTGCTGGAATTTATTAAGATCCCCCGGACCAGGGCCATACAGAGGGAAACCAAAATAACGATAGAAAAAATAAACGGCCAGAACGCCCACCTAAGCCCCTACCTGGGGACCCTCCTGGACCTTGGTTTTATTAAAGACCGCAGTAAATTAGTAT
The DNA here is from genome assembly GCA_009777335.1 of Treponema sp. Taxonomy (GTDB): domain Bacteria; phylum Spirochaetota; class Spirochaetia; order Treponematales; family Breznakiellaceae; genus WRKT01. The sequence goes on from WRMC01000011.1 coordinate 58,154, forward strand.
ACTGGTAAAAAAAGTCCAACGTTGGACTTTTTTGTTTTAAGAATTCTCAACGTTGGACTTATTCATTTCAAAAATTCTCAACGTTGGACTTATTCATTTCAAAAATTCTCAACGTTGGACTTTTTAGTTTTGGAAAGTCCAACGTTGGACTTTTAGTATTTTCTAAGGAGATCCAGGGGGCGTAACTTCCCGGCCCTGTGGGCGGGGATCCAGGAAGCCAGGACGGAACTTAGGATCGTGCAGATCCCTATGACAGCCAGGGCGGGGACATTTATTAGGATGGGGATGGTGTCCACATAATAGCTGGAATCGAAAAAATCCAGCTCCCCTCCAAAAAAGACCTGGGAAAAAAAGTGTAATGCCGACTCCAGGGTCCTGATAATTCCGTTCACCGAAACGCCCAAGATTAATCCCGCGCTAAGACCCAAGATAGTCCCCGTAAGGCCCGTGAGAAAGGCTCCCCACAAAAAGATGCTGCTCGTAAAGGCCGGCCGGGCCCCGGAAGCTTTTAAGACCGCGATGTCCCGCTGCCGTTCTATGACCAGCATGCTGGTGGCCGAAGACACGTTCACCGCCGCCACCAGGACGATGAGGGCCATGATAAAAATGAGGAGCTGCCGGGTGGACATGTAGGAACTGTACTGGGCATGCTGGAGGGTCATCCAGGGAAAGACCCCATAACCTGAGCCCAGTTCATCATAGAGGGTCTGGACCATGGCCTGGGAACCATTATAGGGGTCCTCGATTTTAATCAAAAGATGGGCCCCCCCGGTGTCGCTTAGGGTTTCTAGGCCCGCCTCGTAGGTCATGATGCACCAGAGGGCATCCAGCTCCCGGTAGCCCGAACTGACTATGCCCCGGACCGTAAAGACCCCCATCCGGGGATAGTAGCTTTCACCTGCCCCTAACTGCAGGGTCATGATCCGTATGGTGGACCCCGCCGCAGCCCCTATGGAGCGGGCCAGTTCATCCCCCAGGAGGATGTCCCGGTTTCCCTGGGGTTTCCCCTCCCCCTCCAGGACTTGCAAGTAACGCATGGAGCCCTCATCTTCCCAGAAGGAGGGTTCTATGGCCCGGATCATGGCAGCCCGGGACCCTCCCGTCCCCAGGATCACCCCCAGGCCGTTCCTCTCCATCCAGGCCCCCCTAACCCCTTCCAGGTCCTCCACATGGGGCAGAGCCTCCTCGGGGTCCCGGTCCCCCAGGAAGTTATGGACCTGGATGTGCCCGGTCCCCAGTTCCAGAAAGCGGTCGGTGATGCCCCGGATCATTCCATCGGCCACGATGAGGGTCACCACGATGGGTACCAGGCTCAGAGCTATCCCCGCTGCGGCCCCCCGTAAATAGCGCCCCCCTTCCTTGGCCCGGCCCAGGAGGTAACGGAGGGCGATAAAGAAGGCCGAGGGAATAAGCCGGCAGAGACCCCGGAGAATCATGAGAGGACCTCTCCCGGGCCCCAGGGGATTAAGAGGCCCTCTTCCAGGGTGTAGCGTATCTTGGCCCGGCTGGCCACTCCCTCGTCGTGGGTTACCACCATGAGGGTCTTACGCCACCTCTGGGCCCCCGCAAAGAGGAGTTCCGCCACCATGGCACTGTTCCGGGGGTCCAGGTTTCCCGTGGGCTCATCGGCCAGGATGATGTCCGGGTTGTTCACCATGGCCCGGGCCACTGCCACCCTTTGGCGTTCCCCCCCGGAGAGCTGGGAGGGGTAGTGGCGGGCCCGGTCTTCCAGCTTCATGTCTATCAAAAGCACCTGGGCCAGATCCAGGGCCTCTTTTTTCCCCAGGCCCCTCATGTAGGCCGGGAGCATCACGTTCTCCAGGGCGGTAAAATCTTTTAGCAGAAAATGGAATTGGAAGATAAACCCCACCTGAACCTGCCGGTAGGAAGAAAGGGCGGTCTCTGAAAGCTGGGTAATCTCCTGGGAAGAGACCTGGACGGACCCGGAGTTGCAGCGGTCCAGGCCTCCCAGGATATTGAGGAGGGTGCTCTTGCCGCTGCCGCTTTGCCCCGAGATGGCAATGGTACTCCCCTCTTCTACATCGAAGGAAACCCCCCTTAGAATATTGAGGGTTTCGCTTCCGGAGCTATAATTTTTTACCAGATCCCGGACCCGCACCAGGGGGGGGAAGCTCGACATATCACTCATAACGCAGGACCTCCGCGGGTTTCAGAACAGAGACCCTCCTGGAGGCAAACCAGGAGGCTAACAGGGCCGATAAAAAGCCAAAGAGGAAGATGAAGAAGGCCTCACGGGGGATGACCCGGGAGGGGATCTCGGTGATATAAAAAATCTGGGGAGAGAAGACCGCAAATTCGCCCCCCGCCCCCTGGACCCCCAGGCTGTGGAAGAGGGAGTTCAAAAGGCCGATGAAGCTATTCACCAGGGCTTCCATGGCCTGAAAGAAACTTTGAATTCGATACGATAAAAGGAGCCCCAGGCCCAGGCCCATTCCGGCTCCGCTTAAGCCTATGATAAAACCATCGACCACAAACACCAGCCGGACCGAAAGCTCCGAGGCCCCCAGGGCCCTTAAGAGCCCTATCTCTTCCCGCCGTTCGAGGACTATGCGCCGCTGGGCCTGGTAGATGTTCAATCCCACCACGATGAATATAAGGCCCACCAGGATGAACATCATGAGCTTTTCGGTCCGAAGGGCGCTAAAGAAGGCCCGGTTATAATCCCTCCAGGAAGAGAGCTTGTAGTCCGCCTCACTATAGCCCCGGGAAGAAAGGAGAGCGCCCATGAGTTCCAGGGCCCTCCTGTCCTGCCAGCGGTTCTCGAGCTTCACCCCCAAGAGGGGGCCAAAGTTTTCCCCCGAAAGGGCCGCCCCGGTTTCCATGTTGATAAAGGCCCAGCCCAGATCGTACTCATAAAAATGGGATCGAAAAATACCGGTGACCACGAAGAGATCGCTCCCCTCCTCCTCCTGGTTGCCCAGGCCCCCGGTAATGGAAAGGAGGTGTATCTCGTCCCCCACCCGGACAAAGAGGTGCCGGGCCAGCTCGGCCCCCAGGACTATGCTGTTTCGGGCCCGGAGGTCAAAGCTGCCCCCCTCCATTTCCAGCCGGGAGGCCAGGCCCGGGTCCAGGCTCAAGGCATCGGGGGGAAGGGCCCGCAGGAGGGCTCCCCGGGGGTTGGTGTGCCGCCCCCGGAGGAGGACATGGAGCTCCCTAAAGGGGATGGCCGACCCTACCCCGGGGAGGGAGCTGATATCCCGGCCCAGGCTGTCCAACTCGGAGGGAGAGGGGCCCTGGAGCCGCACATGATAGGAAGAGATCTCCAAAATGCTCTCGATAAAACCCAGTTGAAAACCGTTCATCACCGCGATGATGACCACCAGGGCCAGGACCCCCGTGGCGATCCCCAGAACCGAGAGGATGGTCGAGGGGGAGCTTCCCCGGCGGCGGGACACATAACGGGCGGCCACAAAGCCTATCCAGCGTCTGATTTTAAAAAAATGTACATTCATCACGGGCTCAGCCCCGGGGCAATCCGTTCTTCTGCCACCTTAAGGCCCCCCTCCCAATAGGCCCTGAGGATGAGGATGCCGTTCATATAAATTTCTTCGGTGTCCGAGTCATCGTGGCTAATCACCAGGCGCTCCAGGACCCCCTGATTAAAGTTGCGTTCGGCGATGCGGTTTCCCTCCCGGTCGTAGTCAAACTCTACGATCCGCTCCTGGCCCGGGGCGGTCCAGATAATGCTCATGAGCCGGTCATCGGACCAAATGTTGTTTAATTCCCCCAGGAACTCCCCCTCCGGGTTCCTCCAGAGTTCATGCAAGACCCGGCCCCGGCTGTCCAGAGTATAGCTAATCTGGGCTCCGTCGTAGCCCCGAAGATGGAACATAAAATCAGAACTATAGCCAAAGCCCCGGACCAGAAAATCATCCCCAAAGGAAAAACCCATCCCTGCCTGGGGAAAGCTCAGGCGGCTTATGAGGTCCCCCGCCCCTTCGGCCAGGTTACGGTCTATAGCCCGGAGGGAACCGGAGCGGCTGTAGCGGTAGAGATCCCGGGTGAGCAAAACAAAGTCCTGGGAAGCATCCCCTTCATCTTCAGGGGGGGGGCTGTACCAGGTCTCGGAGCTTAATAAAAGATTATCTGCATAGGAATAATAATAGGCCCACTGGGAGGCGTCTTCCTCATAACGAATCTCGGCGGTCACCGAACCCTCTTCGTTTCGGACCTCGATAAAACCCAGGGGCGAATCTTCCCCCCCAAAAAAGAGGGCCCTATTCCCCGAAGAGGTGATCCGCACGAGGCCCCCCTCCTCCCGGAAGATCCACTGGTCCCTGAACTCTTCTCCATCCTGGTAGAGCTGCCGCCGCTCTACCTCGTAGCTTATATCATAGTAGGGGAGGAGGATCTCGGGGATGATTAAGAGATGCTGGGAGGGCTCTATGGTTTCTATGGAAAGGGCGTACTGGTTTCTTAAAGCTGCCATGGGGGAAGGGTTCAATTCCAGGGCCATGCCTGAGCGGTTGGACCGGTACCAGCTTGGTTCCCCCGCCTGGGCCCTGGTCTGCTCGAAGGTAGAGACCGCCCCCAGGGAAGGAGGACCCTCCTGGGCAGAGAGCACCGCTGGGCCCCCCAGAAGGACCAGGAGGAGGAAGAGGCTGCTAAATAAGGCCGGCAAATTCTTCGGCATAGAGCCGGGGATCGAAGGCCCTGATATCCCCATAAGTTTCCCCCGTACAAAGATAGATCACCGGAAGCTTGAGTTCCTCTGCCAGAGAGAAGACCGTCCCTCCCCGGGCGCTGGAATCGCATTTGGTAAGGATGATCCCGTCCGGCGACACGGCCTGGCAGAAGATCTCTGCCTGGGCCAGGGCATTTCTTCCGGTGGTGGCATCCAGGACCAGGTATTTCAGGTAACGGCAGCCGGCAGCCCGGGACTCTATGACCCGGTCGATTTTTTTTAATTCCTCCACCAGGCTATTCTTGGTATGCATGCGCCCGGCGGTATCGGCGATGATGAGATCGCCCCCCCCTGCCTGGGCGGCCTCCAGGGCGTCGAAGATCACCGCCGCGGGATCTCCCCCCTGCTTGTGGGCCACCAGGCGCACCCCCAGCCTCTGGCTGTGGACCCTAAGCTGGTCTATGGCGGCGGCCCTAAAGGTATCCCCCGCCGCCAGGATGGGGCGCCGATTATGAAGGGTCCGGTGAAGCTCCGCCAGCTTGGCGGCACTGGTGGTTTTGCCCACCCCGTTAACCCCCAGCATGAGGATGATGCAGAGCTTATTCGGCTCAAGCTCCAGGGGAGCCGGCTTGGCCTGGCGCAGTATTTCTTCCAGAAGCTGGGCAAGCCGGGCCCTGGCCTCCTCCCCGCTGGAGATCCTTTCTTTTTCGCAGAGGGTCCTTAAAGATTCACTTAAGGCATAGGCCCCGGCGGCTCCAAAGTCCCCTTCCACCAAGAGATCGGAAAGATCATCAAAGAGCTCATCGGAGAGCTGGGGGCGCAGACCGAAAAAGTTTTTTAACTTCGCCGCAAAGGGGTTCATGGGCTCACCACCGGAACTATGGGAGTCGCTTCGCCCCCGGAAACAAAGAGGTAGCGGAAAATATAGAAGAAGGTGATGCCAAAGGAGAGGCCCATGACTCCGTAGGCCCCATAGGCAATATTCCGGGCCCTGATGGCATCATCGTAGATCCGGGCCTGCATGTCCGGGTCATCCTGGTAGTAGCCTATGGCCACCGAATAATTATTGGCCGCTATATAGGTGCTGGCCACCCCGGCGGTTAGGACCGCCGCGGGCAGCAGGAACCAGAGGACCCCATAGGAGCGGTAAAAGTTCCGCCGGGCCCGCTCTACGGGGCGGGCATTGGGGTCCGCAGGCAGGGCGGTTTCTATGAGGGCCCTTCCCCCCGGGGGGTCCTGGGTCAGGGTAAAATTGGCCCTCCCCCTGACGAGGCTGTTGTCCCTATAGATCATGGTGCCTATCTCCCCCTCGGGGGTTTCTACGCTTATATAGACATACTCATTCCGGGGCAGCTCCAGGCTTAGGGGAGTATCCCCGGCATAGAGGCTCCCCAGAAAGACCCGGGAACCGGGGCTCCCGGGAACATCAGCTTCGAAGAGGCTGCGCCCCAGGGGGGTCAGGGTAAAGTAGGCCTCGGTCAGCTCTCCCGGCCGGAGCTCCAGGGGGTAGGATACGCTGACATGGTTTTCGGCCATGATGTCTATGTTCAGGGTCCCGGGGCTCTCGATCCGTATGGGGGTTTCGCCCAGGGCTGCAAAGGTATCGTCTATAAGGATCAGGGCATCGGAGGGCTGGACCTGGACATAGACATAGGAGGGCAGGGTTTGCGAAACCGCATGGGCCAGCCGGGCGGAAATTTCGTCCATGGCCCTGGAAAGGTCCTCAAAGGAAAAGAGAATGGCGTCTTCCCAGGAGTAGGAACGGCTGTGCATGGTGTAGAGCCGCAGGGAGAGGAAGATCCGGTCGTGGTACTCCATGAGGGTTCCCGTAAGAAAGGCGTCGATATTGCGGTTCACGCAAAAGAGGAACTCCCGCCCGGGATCAGGTGGGGAAGGAAAGCTGCCATCCAGGTTTTCATCGGTAAAGGAAAAAACCGGGCGGCCCTCTATCAGGGGAGAGAGGGCATCGATCCGTTCCAGCTCCCTTTCAAGTTCGGCAATGGCCTGGTTAACGGTTCTGAGGTTCTGTCTATACCTCCAGGGTCTGTCCCCCCGGTAGAGGAGCAGGTCCCTTTCGTTCCTCCTCTGGGCCAGGGCCTGGGCAGCCTGGGTACGGTTTTGGGCCCAGAGATAATCCTGATAGAAGGCACTTTCCTCATCATCCCTAAAACGGACATTGATAAAGTTTAAGGAGTTCATAAGCCGGCGGGCCACCAGGTCCCCCATGACTTCGTAGGAGGGTGAGAGGCCCTGGGTATCTATGGCGGTGATGCTAAGGTTCCATTCGGTTCTGACCGGAGTCTGGGGGGCCTCTTCTCTTCTGCCCAGGGCGGATAGACCGGCAGGGACAAGGAGCAGGATCAGAGCAAGGCAGAGGAGGGTTAAGAGATCTCGATTCATACTCCCCCCATCCTAGGCCCCGGAAAGGGCCGAATTATTTTTCCAGGCAAAGCGAAGGTAGTCCTCGATAAAGGGATCGATATCTCCGTCCATCACGGCCTGGATATTCCCCGTTTCAGTTTTGGTCCTTCCATCCTTTACCATGGTATAGGGCTGAAACACATAGGAACGGATTTGCATACCCCAGGAGATGTCTTTTTTTTCCTGGGCGAAGCGCTCGTTTTCTTTTTCTTTTTCCTGCCGGTAATGTTCGTAGAGCCTCGACTTGAGGATGCTCATGGCGGTGGCCCGGTTTTTAATCTGGCTCCGTTCGTTCTGGCAGGTTACCACTATCCCCGTGGGCAGGTGGGTAAGCCGGACCGCACTGTCGGTCTTGTTCACATGCTGCCCCCCGGCCCCGCCGGAACGGTAGGTGTCCACCCGGAGATCTTCGGTCCGGATATCTACCTTTATTGAATCGTCGATGAGGGGAAAGACATAGACCGAGGCAAAGGAGGTATGCCGCCGGGCATTGGAATCGAAGGGGGAAATTCTCACCAGCCGGTGAACCCCGCTCTCGCCCTTGAGGTAGCCGTAGGCATAATCCCCCTCTATGCGGACCGTCACGCTCTTGATCCCCCCCTCGGCCTCGAGACGATCTTCTTCTTCTATGGAAAATTTCCGGCCCTCGGCCCAGCGCAGGTACATGCGGTAGAGCATCTGGGTCCAATCGCAGGCCTCGGTGCCCCCCGCTCCGGAATGCACCATGAGGTAGCAGCCGTTCCGGTCTACCTCGCCGCTCATAAGTTCCAGAATATTCTGTTTTTCGTAGCGTCCCAAAAGATCCTTTAGGGAATGCTCTATTTCCGGGGTCTGGGACTCATCTTTGGCTTCCTGGGCCAGTTCGAAGAGGGTAAGGAGGTCTTCCATTTCGTTGCGGAGGGCCTTCCAGGGTTCGTAGCGGCCCTTGAGGCCCTTTAACTCCCCCATGACCTTTTCTGCCTGGGAGCTTTGTTCCCAAAAATCACTCTGGAGGGTCTTTTCTTCCAGTTCGGCTATACGGCCGGCAAATCCACCCTCTTCAAAGACGCCCCCAGGTGTTAAGGATCTGTTCTTTTAAGTCATGTATAGGTCCGCCAAGCTCGTTTAACATACTATGCTCCTTATATAAGAGTAAGTAAAAAATCTCTAAAAGTAAAGACTGGACATGAAGGTGAAGAGGTCTTAGTATTAAAATATGAGGAAATTTGCGCTTTTTATAGGAATCCTCTTGCTCATAGGGGTAAAGGGGTCCCTTAGGGCCCAGGAACCGGACTTTATCTACTACCCCGAGTACTACTTCGAGTATCCCGAGCCTTACCCCCAGGAAGAAAGCCCCTGGACCGTGCCCTTTCTGTTAACCCTGGGCCCCCCCGGTGCCAGGGCCCTGGAAGATATCCCCCTTAGGCAGGCCCCCCTTATGGAGCGCCGCCCCAGGGCCTTTATCCAGGACCTGGTTCCCCCCCCCGAGGGCCCCGAAGACCGGGCTCTTTCGCGGGTGGTAACCGGCCCCTTTGCAGAACGAAACTGGGAGGCCGCCAGAGAGAGCCTCGGCCTGCTTCTGGAGCAAAACCTAAGCCCCGATCTGGCATCCCGGGTCCGGTTCTACCTGGGCCAGTGTTCCTACTTTTTAGACAATCCCAGGGAGGGCCTTTTTGAGTTCCTGGCCATCCAGGACAGATTTCCCCTGGAGGCCCAGGAATGGATCTATGCCTGTCTGGCCCTGATGTACCAGCCCTAACGCAGGGTCCTTAATAGGGCCCTAAGCTCCGGGTCCGCCGGAATGGGACCTCCCCGCGGGTCCACTTGCTCCTGGGCGGGGAAGATAAAAATTTCGTCCCCGCTCGAGATACGATCAAAGAAACCCTGACGGATTAATTCCCCCGCCGAGACTTCTTCGTCGGCGCTTTCTACGATAAAGCGGCCCACCACTTCTTCCGGGCTATAAATAAGGCCTATCCCCTCGTTCTGCAATTGGGTCCGGCCCCGCTGGACCACATCAAACTCCATGCCCTCCTGGACCCCATCGGCCCGGCCCTTGTCTATGAGCCCCTGGTTTTGCCGCCGCAGAAGCAGCTCGGCCCTAAAGGGGAGGGCCCGGGAAAGATCGTTCACTATGCCCCGGCTGGCAAAACGGAGGCGGTCCATGCCAGTACGGAAGGCCCTAAAGGAGGCCGCCGCCGCACCGGTCCGGGCCACATAAAGATCTCCGGTAATGGAGATATCCAATTCGTTTTCGGCCACCGATACAATAAGGAAGTAATCGGCCTCGGCCTCCCGGGCGGTCCTAAAGGCCGATGCAAAGGAAGTCTGCACCAGCTCCAGGTCCATGGGGCCTATGTTCCGGTCGTGGACCAGGAGGTCCCGGATAAAGGAGGAGGCCCTGAGGGCTGCATCGGCATGGATAAAGGCGGTTTGGGTATCCAGAGCGAAGACCGCCACCTTCCAGTGGGGCCGGGTGATCATCACCGGGTCTACCCCCCAGCGGCGAAAGAGGGCTGTAGAGAGGAGGGCATTGTAGGACTCCACCGCATCATTGAGGGCCTGGTCCGCCATGCCCAGGGATTGCAGAAACCGGATCTCCTCGAAGTAGCGGGCGGGGTAACCCTGGAGCCGGAGGAGCTCCGCATACTCCCGGCGTTCGGGAGCATAGGGGTAGAGCCTGAGGCCCCGGCGGTACTCAAAGAGGGCCTGGTCCAAAAGGTTCTGGGAGCGGAACTCCCGGGCCCGGTTGAAATTCCAGGCGGCCCAGCGGGCCCGGACCGGGTCTTCCAGGCGGGTCTCTGAGAGGAGCAGCTCCTCCAGGGCCATCCGGGAAAACTCGTTTTCCGGGGTTATGGTCAGGGCCGTAGAGAGGATGGCCATGGCCTCGTCGGGGCGGCCAACCTGGGTGAGGGCTATGCCCTTGAGGTACCAAGCCTGGGAATCGTTCCGGTTCATCCCTATGAGCTGGTCACAGATGCGGATGGCCTCGTCGTAATGTCCCAGGCGGTAATGGAGGCTGGCCATGAGGGAGATGGCGGGAACAAAGCCGGGACGAAAGTGAAGGGCGTCTTCGGCAAAACCTATACCCTCTGAAAGGCGGCCGTCCCGTGAAGCCAGATAGGCGGCGTAATAGTAGACCCGGTAGTCCCCCGAGTGCTGTAAGAGAGCCCGGTCTATGTAGAGCCGGGCATCTTCGGTGTTCCCCAGGGAGCCCAGGACCAGGGCCAGGGAGATAAGGAGCCGCCGGTCATCGGGGAAGCGACGGGCTGCATCACGGTAGCGGATCACCGCATCGCCCGTACGGCCCAGGGCTATGTCCAGCTCTGCCTGGGCAAAGAGGGCCTCCCGGTTATTGGGCTCCCGGGCCAGGACCTCCGAGATGGGAACCCGGGCCTCTTCCAGGTGTCCCAGGGCGATGAGGGTAAAGGCCTCCAGGTTGATGAGGCTGATATTCCCCCTGGCCAGGACCCTGGCCCGCCGGACCCAGATCAGGGCCTGATCGAAGATCCCCAGCTCGTAGTAGCATTCGGCCAGGGAGGCGGCGGCCCCGGCATGGGCGGAGTTAAGACGCCAGCATTCCAGGAAATACTCCACCGCCCCAAACCAGTCTTCATGGATCATGGCGGCCTGGCCCCGCTCATACTGGGCCTGGGCGCCTGCTTGGGTATTAACCTGAGCTTGCACCTGGTGAGTCCCCAGGGCCAGTATCACTATGAGGAAGCTTAAGCTTTTTGTGATGCCTATTTTCATGTCCCTCCCCTCCCCTGGGTTTTGAACAGATTCCTATTCCTCTTTTGTACCGAGGACTATCTTTACCGTGTTAATTTTATGTCCTTCCACATCCTGGATTATAAATTCATGGCCCTTCCACTGGGTCTTTTCATATTTTACAGGAATTTTCCCGAAAAGGTCAAAGACAAAACCGCCGAGGGTGTCAAAATCTTCGAAGGGCAGGTCCAGCCCTATGTGCTCCGAAAGGTCTTCCAGGTTAACCCTGGTTTCGCAGAGCCAGGTCCCCTCCCCCAGTTCGAGGATATCTTCTTTCTCGTTGTCAAACTCATCCTGGATATCTCCGATGATCTCTTCCAGGATGTTCTCCATGCTCACGATCCCCGATACCCCCCCGTACTCATCGACCACCACCGCAATGTGGACCTTGCGGCGCCGGAGCTCCCGGAGCAGATCGTCTATGCGCTTGGAGCCGGGGACAAAGAAGGGCTTGTGGGCCAGCTTCTGTACATCCAGCTCTTCATTCTTTACCAGGCAGGTAAGGACGTCCTTTATATAGAGGATTCCCGTCACATTGTCTATGGTCTGGTGGTAGACCGGAAAGCGGGAATGCCGGGACTCTATGATTTTTTCCAGAAGCTCATCCCGTTCCATGTCGGCGGAAATAAAGACCGTATCGATCCGGGGAACCATCACTTCTTTGACAGTGGTCCCTGATAGATCAACGATGCCCTGGATCATCTCTTTTTGATCGGTCTCCAGGGATTCCAGGGTTTTTCGGTCTATTTCCTGGGTCCCTCCAAAGAGGGATCGGGCCAGGTCTTTTAGGCTCATCTTTGGTTTATCCTTTGAATAATCCGGGCCTCCTTAAGGGTTTCCAGGATCTCTTCTTGTTGAATTAACATGGGTTCAGTTTTATCGTTAGTGGCATGGTCCTCCCCAGATAAATGGAGTATACCATGGACCAGGAGACGGCGCAGCTCTTCATCGGCAGAAACATTAAAATACCGGGTGTTTTCTTCCAGGGCATCCAGGGATATTACCAGGTCCCCGGGGTAATGGACCTGGGTCTTGCCAGCTTCCTCAATACTAAAGGGGTCTAAAGAAAACGAGAGGATGTCGGTGGGTTCATCTATGTTCCGGAACCGGCGGTTCAAATCTTTTATATACCGGTTATTGCAAAAAAGGATCGAAAGCTCCCAGTTGTTTTTTTTCAGGAGCCGAAGGACATCCTTTACAAAGGTTTTCACCTTGGGTACCCAGGGGGGTAAGGGAACCTCCTGGCTGTCCATGTCTATCTGGTTCATGGGGCAGCCCCGGAACCCACGGAGAGTTCTTTTAAGAGCTCATCTATCTTGGGGTACTCGATCCGGGAATGATAGTAGCCCGAGAGGACCTGGATAAAGGCCTTTTGTATGGCCTGGAGATCCCTAAAGGTAAGCTCCGACTGGGCTAGCTGTCCCTGTTCTGCCTTACTGCTGATCAGATCCTGGATGAAGGATTCCAGCTTCTCCGGGGTGGGTTTATCCAGGGTGCGGACCGCCGCTTCGGTCATGTCCGCCAGCATGAGGACCGCACTCTCCCTGGACCGGGGGGGGCTGCCGGGGTAGCTATAATCCTCGACGTTTACTCCCCTGGGGTCTTCACCCTCCTGTTTAAGGGCCTTGCCGTAGAACCAGGTAATCACCGAGTTGCCGTGGTGCTCCCCTACGATATTGATCAATTCCTGGGGCAGCCGGAGCTGCCGGGCCTTTTCGACCCCCAGCATCACATGGCTACGGATTACCGTGGCCGAATGGAGGGGGGCCATGTCGTCGTGGCGGTTATAACCCGTTTGGTTTTCGATAAAGTAATCGGGGTTTTCGATCTTGCCTAGATCATGGTAATAGGCCCCCACCCTGGCCAGCAGGGGGTTGGCCCCTATGTCCTGGCAGGCCCTCTCGGCCAGGTGGGAGACCATGATGGAATGACTGTAGGTCCCCGGGGCATGGGTAAAGAGGCGCCGCAGGGCCGGGGCGTTCAGGTCCGACAGCTCGATGAGCCTAAAGGCGGTGGCCGCATTCAGGGCCTGCTCCAGGGGCGGGAGGAGCCCCAGGACCAGCATCCCCGAGGCTATGCCGTTAAAGGCCCCCCAGAAAAGGGCCGGGGGAAAGACACTTAAGCTCAGGTGCTGCCAGAGCAGGATGGGCACCATGGCGATCACATTGGCGGCCCCTACGATGAGGCCCGCCTTGACCAGGTCCATCCGCTTCTCTGCCCCATGGAGGGAGTAGGATGCCACTACCCCCGAGACGGTGGCAAAGACATAGGCGGGGGCATCGAAGGAACCGGTAAGAAAGGCCCCCAGGGGAAGGGTCATGGCCAAGAGCAGGGCCAGCCGGGAGTGGATGAGAATGGCCGGGAGGATCACCACCAGGGCGGTGGGAATGGCCACCGACACGGGGGCGGCCCCGGTGGGAAAATTCCTGAGCAGGACCGTGCCTATGATATAGATGGCCGAGAGGGCCGACACCAGGTAGACCTCCTGGAGGGACAGCTCCCTCCCCAGGACCCGGGAACCGCAGAAAAAGCAGAGGAGCCCAAAGAGAAGGAGGAGGAAGATGGAGTAGGCAAAGATAAGGGGAAGGTCATTGGCCGGCAGGGCCATCTGGAGCACCCTGAGTTCGGCCATTTCTTCTTCGGTGATGACAAAGCCCCGCTTGATGATCCTGTTCCCCTGTTCGATAAAGCGCATCACCGGCTCGGTACTGGATCGGACCTCCAGGATCCGCTGAATCGTGTCCTCGTTGGAGAAAAAGGCATTGGCCAAAATGAAGGGCTCAAGGAGAGGCAATGCCACATTCAGCTGAAGCGGAGAGTCGGGCCCGATGAGCCCAGAGATGGCCTGGGCTATGGTCTCTACCCGGGTAAGGCCCTCGAAGGGAATCCGCTCCTGTTCTATTCGGGTCCTTGACTGGCGGATAAGTTCTATTACATCGGGGTTAAGGTTTTCCAGCCCCCCGGCGGGAAGAGAAAAGATGCCCCTGGCAAGGAGGGTAAAAAGAAGGCCCTGGGCCTGGGCTATAAGCAGCTCCCTGTCGGGGCTCTCGTAGAGGTAACGGAGGGCCTCCTCTGAAACCTGGCCGGGAAAGGCGGCTTCGATGGCCCGGCGGTACTCTTCCCAGCTTTTTCCGGGGCCCTCTGGATCCGGGCCGGCCAGGAGGGCAAATTCTTCCCAGCGGCTCTGGGCTTCTTCGCTAATCCTAAGGGAGTACTGAAAGACCGCCGGAACCTGCCGTTCCTGGGCTTCCATGCGCCGGGCGGTGGCCTCTTCGTCCCTGTAGCTTAGGGATTGCTGGGCTATCACATCCCGCTCGGCCACCCGGCCCACTTCGAATTCATCCAGGTTACGGACCAGGCTGCGGCCGGTACGGACATTCAAAAGCACCACCAGGAGGCTGAGGAAGAATGCTCCCCCCCAAGCCAGGGCGCTTTGCCGGTTTCCCAGGACGGGAAAGAGCCGGAGCAGGACGGGCTTCTGGGCCCCCCTGGGTTCACTATGTTCAGCCATGGTCCGGTTCTGCACCCACGGTGCCCTCTTTTGAATCCTGTTCCTGGCCCTCATAGGCAAGGATAATTTTTTTCACCAGGGGGTTCCTGACCACGTCGGCGGTATTGAGCCAGGAGAAACTCAGGCCCTCTACCTTGGAGAGGATGGATACCGCATGGAGCAGCCCCGATTCGCTGCGGCGGGGCAGATCGATCTGGGTGATGTCTCCGGTGACGATTGCCCTTCCGCCCTCCCCTATGCGGGTCAGGAACATCTTCATCTGTTCCTTGGTGGTGTTCTGGGCCTCGTCGAGGATGACTACACAGTTATTAAGGCTCCTCCCCCGCATATAGGCCAGGGGGGCAATTTCTATGGTCCGGTTTTCTTCCATGCGATGGATAAGATCGTAGGGAACCAGGGATTCCATGGCATCGTAGAGGGGCCTTAGGTAGGGGTTGATTTTTTGAGCCAGGTCTCCGGGCAGAAAGCCCAGGCTCTCACCGGCCTCTACCACCGGCCGGGTCAGGACGAGCTTCCGCATCTTCTTGGAAAGCACCAGGCTTAGGGCCTGGGCCACCGCCAGATAGGTCTTACCGGTCCCGGCGGGGCCTATGCCAAAGCTGATATCACAGCTCCGCATGGCCTGGACATAGGCGGCCTGGTTTCGGCTCCGGGGGTAGACCCGCTTAAAGCCCTGGGGGATATGGATGATCGCCTCTTCGTTAAGGAGTTCCCCTGAGTCCTCGCCCCCTTCGGTGCCCGCCAGGGAACGGACGTACTCAGGGGAGGGGTGTTCCCCTCGGCGAACCAGACTTACCAGGCTGTCCATGACCTGCTTAAAGCGCTTGGCCCCCTCGTCCCCGGCCCCCTCCAGGCGAATTTCATTCCCCCTGGCGGCGATACGGCCCCCCAGAGACCCTTCGAGGGCCCTCAGGTTTCCGTCATTGGCTCCGCATACCCCCGAAAGGATATCCCGGCTCTCTAAAACAATAGTTATACTATCTTCCATAATTAAAACGTTATTATAACTTAGTAGTCTAAATCAGAATAGAGGGGACCCCTATAGGTACCTTGAAGGGTGATTGGCCCAAAAAATGAGTCTAGGAGACAATTTACTACAATTGTATATACCGCATTACTCCCGGATCCGGTGACTGTAACAACCAAGGTTCCATCAATAACTTCGGATCCCATTTGCCAACCAGGATCATTTTCAATATATACATATCCACTGACATAGGTAAAGGCTGGTGGGTCATCAGAGGTGGTTGGACCATAAGTACCAGCTACAAGACTTTCATTTCCGTTTGGAACATTCAATTCAAAAGTTATCTGAAAGTAACTAGGTGAGTCAAAATCGCTATATAGAACAAGGTCGATATTTACAGCATTATTTGAGAACCAATTACCATGGTAAGATATCTCACCCTCCCATATCACGTAATTCTCACCACCTAGGTTAAACTGGTTATAAACAACGGGTTGAGCATGAGAAAGGTGGTTCACGAGGGCTATCATTATAGCCACCAGGAAAAAAAGGCTATTTTTTCGAAAAATCTGTTTCATCGGAACTCCTATCAAGGGCATACAAGGGTCTACCCTTATCTTAACTTTATACTTTTGGGGCACAAAAAGCAATACTATCGAACTATCCTTAACTTATACTGGAAAAAACAGTATTTTACAGGTATAACTTACGGCAAAAAAGGAGCTTGCCTACTAATATCATTCAAGTAGGTTAAAATTAACGCTTACCTTCCTAAATCTGAACCAAGGGCCCCACGTTCTCTGAAAACATTTGGAGATTGTTGAGCGGTATTGTTACTAATACTACCACCGGTTTGAACAAATGTAGCGCCAGAACGTACAGCAACACCGCCACCAGCTAGTCCTGCAGTATTATTTGTAATTGAACCACCTGTTTGGTTGAACCTACCATTGCTCACAAATACACCACCCCCTGCTTGCATGTTTCGATTACCATTACCAGTAATTGAACCGCCTGACATAGTAAAATTTCCATCTACGGTTATTCTTACGCCTCCACCATGATTATTTCTTATAATGCCATTTCGCATTGTAAAAGTACTTGCTACAACTGCAACACCACTACCATTGTTATCTCGGATCTCGCCACCATCCAAAATACAAGTATTACTATGAATTTGAACTCCAGTACTGTTACCTCTTATAACTGTACCAGTGCCAATTATTAATTCTGAAGTCGCCGTCATTACTATGCCAAAACCATTCTGACCTTCAGCTCCCGATATTTCTATATGTTCAAATCGTATGTTACCAAATGTGTCTACCACATTATTACCTGATCCAATACCTGAAAGAACTGCTCTATTATTTCCAGTAGCACCAGGTATCCCTGTGATAAGAATTTCAGTATCTCTATCATTTCTGTGTGTAAAGGAAAAAACACTTCTGGAAGAAATTTGTCCTTCGCTCAATATATTCAATGTACCAATAACAGTAATAGTTTTTATATCCGTACTAGTAGCCATAATAAATGCATGATTTAATGTTTGAAATGAAGTTATATCACTTAGCCCATCATTGCTATTACTTCCTGCAGCACTTACATAGTATGTTCTTTGCGCATACACTGAAACACTCAGAGTAATAAGCAACACATAAATAAAAAAATTTTTCATCACCAGCCCTCCAATAATTTATCTCTTAATAAATAATCTTTCGTTTTCTGTAACTATAAAATCATCCGTACTATAATAATCATTTATTCCTGGGAACAAAATTAACTCATTTGAGTCTACGAAATAAAATAAGTTATATGATTCATACCATGATGGAATTACTCTTGTTATAACAATATCATAAAAATCATTAGAATCTTCAAATCCTAAAAAGGCTAGATTTATTGCAATTATGAAATCGTCAAATGAATACCATATTGGTTCAAGTTTTGAAGCATCTAAGTATTCAAATAGTATATCCCAAGTTCTACCAAACGTATGTGTAGCACTAAAAGTTATAATTCCATTATCTTCATCTGTAGTATAAGTCCCTCTACTTACAAATACATCATCCCTCAAACACTCAAAATAACCATCATAAAACGTATATATATTATATTGTACCCAGGGTGAATCATAATCAGCTCTTAATACCCATGTTCCATTAAGATTATTGTCTGCTTGAGCTTCTATTGCTTCAACTACAAACAAGTTAATTATGAATGTGATTAAAATAATTTTTAACGAAAATTTGTTGTTATTTATAAATTTCTCCTTTGCTTAATATTTTGATATACCGACATAATATCCTATTTAATAAAGTCGTATTCAGGGACATGTATCCAGGTATTCCTATCAAAAGTATAAAATTGTAAAATATTATCAAAAATAACTCCTATACCTCCAATCGCTGATATTACATTTCTATATCCATTTGGTAATCTCATGTCATATTCAGGAACATGCACCCAAGTATTCCCATCAAAATCATAGAATTGTAAAACATTATTAAGAATAATTCCTATACCACCTCTAAAAAATATTACGCTCCCATAACCATTTGGCAATCTCATGTCATATTCAGAGACATGCATCCAAGAATTCCCATCAAAAGCAAAAAATTGCAAAATGTTATTAAGAATAATCATTGTGAAATCATCATCAAAAAAGACTACGCTCCCATAACCATTTGGTAATCTCATATTATACTCAGGAACATGAATCCAAGTATTCCCATTAAAATCATAGAATTGTAAAACATCATTCACAATAATCCCAAATATATAGCCACCAAAGGAAACACTCAAAAAACCAGATGGTAATCTCATGTCATACTCAGGTATATGTACCCAAGAATGTCCAACAAAAAGATAAAATTGCATATTATTATTTTGAATTAAAGAAATACCACCATTATTTCCATATATAGAATCTAGAATAACTGGTTGAGCAAAATTATTATGACTAATGAACAATAAATAAATAAGGGCCAAAATTATTTTTATTCTCTTCATTATAGCCTCTTTTTGTTTACCTTTTTTTTATACTAAACATATTTAATTATTATGTCAATGAATATATCAGAAATAGTCTAACCAATTTGACTGGAATCTCTAATCCTATAAAAAAGGTCAGATTGGTTAGACTAAAATTACCCACCCCTAAAACCAGGAAAGCACCTCTCCACTATAAGTGAGGCGAGCCCAATACCTTTTAGTCTAACCAACCTGACTATACCGGTTTTTGCACTCCATTCTAGTCCAACCAATCTGATTAGACCGGATGGTGGAGTGGTATTATAGTCTAATCAAACGTACCAGGCTGGATGGGGAAATCGCATATAAGTCAGGCTGGTTAGACCAAAATATTGGAAAAATGAGCCAAAAATGGCCTAAAATCGAGGATTTTTTCAAAAAATAGCTTGATTTATCCAATACAGGTATTATGATGAATCCATGAATAATCTAGTAAGCGTTAACATACTTGACCCTGAGTATGTTGCTTCTTACGGCCCCCTGGATTTGGATCAGGGCATCCAGGATTATTTCAAAATAGCCAGTAATGCTCTCCTTTCTGTTTGTTTGTTCCTCGTCCGGATTCAGGCGGAGAAGCTTTTTGCCCCCCTGGGCCACAAGAACATGACGAGCTACATCGAGAACCTCGCAGCCACCTTAAACGTAAGCCGGAGTAATGTCTTTAACTGGCTGCGGATAGGCA